>CANFMY010000142.1 GCA_947448375.1 Comamonadaceae bacterium
ACTCAGGCCGATGGCCAATTCCAGGAACACCATCAGGTAACCCGGAGCCATGGCCTCCGCCGGAACGGCACGGGTATTGACCAGGGGTGCCAGGCCGAGCGCCATCAGCAAGGCCAGCACCACGCGCAGGCGCATGGGCACAGCACGGAACGCAAACAGCGGCATGGACAGAAAGAGGCCCAGCAAGCGCAAGGACACCAGCATCAGCACTTCGGTGATGTGAATGAGCCAGGCCTGGGAAATAGGGACCATGGTCAGCTCACCTCAAGGTATCGGGGATGTCCAGTATGACAGTCTTGAGGTAGTCGACGAACACGCCCAGACTGGACGGGCCGACCAGCAGGATCACCGCGCCCAGCACCAGGAGCTTGGGGATGAAGGCCACCGAGCTCTCATTGACCGAGGTGGCCGCCTGCAGGATGCCTATGACCAGACCCACGATCAGCAAGGCGATCAGCACCGGACCGCACAGCACCAGCGACATCCACAAGGCCTTGAAGGTGATCTCGATGATGAACCCGGGATCCATGGTGCTAGATCCTGTAACTGGCCACCAGCGACGCCGCCAGCAAGGCCCAGCCATCGGCCAGCGCGAAGATGACCAGCTTCAGGGGCAGGGAGAACATCATGGGCGAGACCATCACCATGCCCAGGGACGTGAGGATGCTCGCCACGGCAAAGTCGATGGCAATGAACGGCAAATAGATCATGAAGCCGATCAGAAACCCGGTCTTGATTTCAGACACGGCAAAAGCCGGCACCAGCACCGACATGGGCGTATCTGCGCGCACCGCAATCGGAGCGCTGTACATCTTGGCAAAGATGTTGAGGTCTTCCTGGCGGGTGAACTGCAACATGAACTTGCGAATCGGCTCGGCCCCGGCGGCCACGGCCTGCTCGAACTCGAGCTTGCCTTGCGCCAGTGGCAAATAGGCGTCTCGGTAGATGTTGTCAAAGACCGGCCCCATGACGAACCAGGTGAGAAACAGGGCCAGCCCGGTGAGCACCATGTTGGGCGGCAGGTTTTGTAACCCGAGAGCCTGACGCAAGAGCGAAAACACGATCAGGATTCGCGTGAAGCTGGTCATCAGCATCAGGGCTGCCGGCAAAAAACTCAGCGCGGTGAGCGACAACAGGGTCTGCACCGGCACGGCGTACTGCACGCCAGCCTTGGTGGACGTGGCCGTCACAAGCGGCAAGGTCTGCGACCAGGCCACCGGCACCAGAACACACAATGCCAGCAACCCCATCACACGCACCCAGTGCGTCGAGACGTACATCCTCACGAACGTCCCCCCTTGCGCAGCGCCGAGGTCAGGGCACTGGCAAATTCGGTGGTGAGCCGACTCGAGCCGGAACGCGAAGCGTCTCCCTCGGGTGGGTTGTAATGGTCAAGTTCGGCAATGAGCGAGACGTGCGACGGGGTATGACCCAGCATGAAGTAGCGGTCGTCCAGCTTGACCACCACCACCGACTCTCGAGGACCCAAGGCCTTGGAGGCCAGCAACTGAATGCCGCCCTCGGTGGCGCCCGCCGCTCCCATACGCTTGATCACCCGTAACACCACCGCCACCAGCACCACCAGGAGTGTGAGCGTGACCAGCCCGTACCACGCCGAACTACCCGGCGAGCCGCCAAACGACGAGGAAGAAGCAGGAGGGGCGCTGGACACAGTTTGCGCCAATGCCGAGGACCACAACGGCATCTGACATATCAGGAGGGGAAGGATCAGATGGCGTGGCCGGAATGTCATGAATCAGCGGGAGGTGCGTCGCAATCGCTCGGAGGGGGACACGATATCTGTCAATCTGATACCGTACTGGTTGTTGACTATAACAACCTCGCCTTGCGCAATCAAGCAACCATTGACCACCAGATCCAGCGGGTCACCGGCCTTGACGTTGAGTTCGATCACCGAGCCTTTGCGAAACGACAGCAGTTCTGCAATGGAAATGCGGCATCGGCCCAACTCCACCATCACCTGAACAGGCAGGTCCAGCACCAGATTGAGATCGCGGTCAGCTGCCTGAACTGCGGGTGTCTCACTCAACTCCTCGAACATCGCCGGCTGCAGCCCACCAAAGTCGGGCATACCATGCAGGCCCGGTCCACGGTCGTGGCCCATGGGTTTGCTGGGGTCGGTCATCATGCGGCACCTTCGTTTTGTTGTACCTGACTGGTGAAGTCGGACAGGGCGCTGGCCGCCTGCTCCAGCATCTGGGCATCCCGCCGGGGTTCCATGTCGTTGGTGCCATCAGTGGCCGGACCCTTCGGCATCGACAGATCGGCCGCAGCGGTCGGGTCAACCTCAGTGACAGCCGCTGGAACGGAGGGTGCAGAGGAGGTCATGGGCGTCTCGTCCGAGTGGCCAGATGGCGAGGCGGGCAAGTGCGATTCCGCGATGGACTCGACTTTCATGGCGTATTGCCCGGAGCGAACACCATAGCGCCCTTGCATCACCGAGACACCGTCCACCATCAACTCCAC
Source organism: Comamonadaceae bacterium (assembly GCA_947448375.1). Taxonomy (GTDB): domain Bacteria; phylum Pseudomonadota; class Gammaproteobacteria; order Burkholderiales; family Burkholderiaceae_C; genus Limnohabitans. Next base: position 2,488 of record CANFMY010000142.1, read on the forward strand.
CGGCTCTGTCAAATCGATGGGCACCACCTGGCCAATCGACAGCGACAACAGTTGTGCCACCGTCATGTCGGTCTTGGCGAGTACCGCCACAGCCTCCACCGGAGCCGCATACACATTGTGCTGCAGGGTGCTGCCCCAGGCATGACGCACGGTCTCGTCTGTCGCGGCGTCGGGTGACAGGGGTGTCTGCGTGAGCGCGTCCACCGCACGTCGAGGCAGACACAGGTTGATCAGAAAGGGAAGTTCATTGATGCTCAGCTCGAAGCAGGCATGCAACACCGGGTCCTGGGGGGCGGCCAGTCGCAGCGAGGCCAATTGCTGCTCTTGTCGCAAGGGCTGCAACCGCAGCGGGTAGGTCTTGTGCCAGGTGGATTCATACGCGCTGGCCAACGAATCGACACATCGCTTGCGCACCCCCAACTCGATGGGCGTGTAACGCCGGTTGAGTTCCTTCAGAGGGAAACGCCCCCCGCCGCCGAACATGCAGTCCACCGCCATGGGGAACACGCGCCGATCGAAACTCCAGGCACACAGGGATTGCAAGGCCTCGATTTCATAGACATGAATGTCCTGGGCTTCCCCCAGGTCCTGCACAAATGCATCGTAGGACTTGAACGCCAGCGAGCGTGCTCGCACCTCGATGGCGCCGGGAATCAACGCCGTGAGCGCCTGGCGCCAGTAGGTCATGAAGTCGGTGTGACAGCTGTCGAGCCAGGCCAGTTGTGCCTGATGGTCCGCAGTCGACCAGTGCGGGCTGCTGAAGTCATTGGAAGGGGGCATGGTGCTATCGCAAGTCGTTGGGTTCTGTCATTCTTTTCTGTCTGAGGCGATCAGGCCACCAGGTAGACCTGGCTTTGCTCCCAAGTGGGGCGACCGGAGACGGGCGCCAAGGGCAGTGCGTCTGAGCGCTCGGGTCGCGCCATGCCAGGGATGTCGGGAGCGCCCGAGGCATCGGGCCGGGCCTGGGCATGCTGTTGCTGAGGCTGTCGCATGTCCAGTTGCAACTGCAGGCCCATTTGCTGAAATTGTTCCTGCAAGCCACTGACGGTCTGCTCCAGCCGCAAGCGGGTGGATTCGCTGGCTCCATCCACCACCAATCTTGCCACGCCTTGCTGGCTGATCGACAGATCGATTTTGAATTTACTTTCGTCCGGCGGCGTCAACTCCATCACCACTTGCCCGCCCCCTTGCTTGACCAGCCGCACCACCTCGACTTGCACCTGACCGGCGTCAAACCTCACCTGGTGGGGCGCGATCGGTGCGGGCGCAGGGACGACTTCCAGTGCTTGCGAGTGGGCTCCCAGCGGCGGATGGACATGTCCCATCAGGGCTTGCACAAAGCTCGAGGCGAACGTGGACTCTGCCGAGCCCCCCGCTCGAGCCAACACCCCGTAACCCGATGACCCCAGGGGTTCTGCCGCCAATGCGAGGCCGCTGGAGACAGCAGGTGCGTCCGGCGTGACGGACAGGGAAGCCGCCGGGTCATCATTGCCTTGAAAAAATCCAACCTGCCCTGTTGTCGCAGCCGCTCCCGACATCGCCATGAATGGGGGTGAGGCAGACGGGTCGTCCTGCGACACATCTGACGTCGCAGGCGCTGACGCAAGACTCGCCCCGGCAGTTGAAGTCGTCGAGTCGGCCGCTGCCGTGTCCAAGGGCACGCTGGCTGTTTCGGACTTGCTGCGCTCGAGCAGCGCTCGGTCAAGGGCCTCGTCAACGCTTTGATGTTGCGGGGCTGATGCCGCCGAGGTACCGGTCTGCCCTGCGGTGACTGCAGCAGCCGTCACCGGCCCCCTTGACTCGACATTCGACGTCACCATGGTGGCCGGGGTCGGGGATGCAACGGAAGGAGTGGCGGTCGACAAGGCTGTGGTGGCCGGGACGTTCCCGTCCGGGGAAGTTGACAGGCGCCCCACAGCGTCCTGAATCATCGGGGCCAGCGGTGTTGTTGTCTCGGGACCCCCTGTCACTGCAGCAGCCTGAAGGGATGGCGTTTGAGCAGCGTTGTCCCCCTGCGTCTGGGCCGATGCCGCGGTCAACACGGTTGCGGGCAATGCCGACGTCTGCGAAGACATCCGGTCTGGCGCGGCCAATTCCTCGGTTGCGGAAACGCGCGCTTGTATCCCGCTGGCATCGCCAGGTGTGGCGACAAGAGGGGTCGCCGCCAGGCCCAGATCGGGCAGCGATGACTGCGCCACAGTGACCGACGCCGAGCTTGCCATCGAGCCCCCGGGGACGCTGCCCGTCGCCAGGCTCGTTGAAGCGGGGGTTGACGGTGTCAAGGCGGTGGCCACCTCCGTTGCGATCGTGACGCCTTCTGTGGTATTTGCAGGAGCGGGGGGGGTCGACGTCTGTTGCGCCTGGGTCGACAGCAGCACATCAGCGCGCGCGCCCTGGGTTTCGGCATCTGCCGTCATCGCCGTGCCAACCTGATTGGCAGCGGGATCCAGTGCGGATATCCCCGCCTGCTGCGTGACAGTCGGCGCCGATGATTCCTCTGAAGTGGGTGACGTGGGTGACGTGGGGCCCGCGGCCATCGGGCCGATCGCACCCTGAGTGCCGTCCGACCCGGACACCCCTGCCGCATCGCGAGTCAGGCGATCCGTGCTCGGTGCGGAAAAGCCGCTTGCTGCGCTGGGCATGGTCGACAGCCCTGCTGCCGTGGGGATCGCCGTTGTCTGTAGCGCACTCGCCTCAACAGCCGTTGCCGCTGTCAGGGTGTCCACCCGCAGCGAGTCACCGGTTGCACCGGTATTCACCGCCTCCTGCGGGGCAAAATTTGCAGGCACATGGATCATCGCCCAGGGCATCAGCGGTAAATTTTGCAGGCCCGGTGGTGTGTCACTGCTCGGCGAATCGGCCTCCTGAGGCGACCCCTCGCTGGCAGCCGACTGGGGGGTGACCTCAGGCTCGATTTGCCCCATGGCCCCTTGCAATTCCTCGACAAAACGCGGATCCACCTCCTCGCTCGAGGCCTGATTGACGTCGAGAGATTGAGCCGAAAAAGGAGCCGAAGCGCTAACGGACTGTATGTTGGACATGGTGAATTCCCATTGAATGGGAATCCATCGAGCAACTTTGATGCCAGTCGCCCCCAAGGCCTCCTGGGGCCCCAAGGCGCTCACCCGATCAGGAGCGGGAACGTCTGGCGCTCAGGTCGTCCTCGAGTTGCTTTTGCTCTCGCCGCTCGGCCATGGCACGGCGCAGCGACTGCTGGCGTGCCATGTAGTTCTGCAAGGCTTCCACACGGCGGGTGTCCTGCAAGGCTTGTTGCAGCAATTTCTGGCTGTGGGTCTGCAGCTTGTCCGTTTCCTGGGCTTGCACACTGGCCGTGCTGCGCAAGTTGTCACCAAACGAAGCGGTGGTGTGCAGCATCAAGGCGGTGTCGCCGCGTTGCGCCACTTGAGTCCATTGCTGGTCGTACTCCGAGGCATAGCCCTGCAGTTGCTGCGTGAACTCCTGTGAGCGCACCCACTCCTGCTGCGCCCGCCGCGACTGCTGGACCGCACGATCCCGGCGCAGCTCCACGAGCTTGAGCATCCACTCGAAGGCGCGGTTCATGCCACCCCTCCCGTGAGCGCCAACAAGGCCTGGACGGTGTCTTGCAGGCCCGTGACCTGGTCGGACTCCTGGCGCAGCAGCGCCTGGATTTGCGGCCACAGGCGCATGGCCATGTCGAGCTCCGGATCGTTTCCGGGCATGTAGGCGCCCATGGCCACCATGTCACGGCTGCGTGTGTGCGCACTGATCAGCTGCTTGACGCGACGCGCGCACAGCAAGTGTTCGCGCGATGTCACCTTGGGCATCACCCTTGAGATGGATTTTTCAATATCGATCGCGGGGTAGTGACCGGCATCAGCCAGGTCACGCGATAGAAAGATGTGGCCGTCCAGCACACCCCGCGCGGCGTCACCCACCGGATCGTGCACATCATCGCCTTCGAGCAGCACGGTGTAGAAAGCGGTGATCGAGCCGTTGGGGTGTTCTCCGTTGCCCACGCGCTCCACCAACTCGGGCAGTCGCGCAAACACACTGGCCGGGTATCCACGGGCCACAGGCGCTTCGTCCAGCCCCAGGCCGATCTCGCGCTGCGCCATCGCGTAACGTGTCAGTGAATCCACGATCAGCACCACATGCTGACCCTGATCCCGAAACCAGGTGGCCACATCCGTGGCATATTCTGCGCCCTTGGCACGCGACAGCGGCGAGGTGTCGGCAGGGCTGGCCACCACCACCGAGCGGGACTTGGCTGAGGAACTCAAATGCTCGTCACAAAACTCACGCACCTCTCGACTGCGCTCGCCTACCAGCGCCACCACAATCACATCGGCCACGCAGTTGCGTGCCAGCATGGAGAGCAACACGCTCTTGCCCACGCCTGACCCGGCAAACAGGCCCACACGTTGGCCGCGCCCGACAGTCAGCATGGCATTGATGGCTTTCACCCCGGTGTCCAGGGGGTCCTGGATGGGTACGCGCTTGAGCGGATTGGGCCTGGCTTGGTGGCGCCAGAACTCGCGCCACTGCGCGCCACCCAAATCGTCCAGAGGTCGCCCCAGGCCATCCACCACACGCCCCAGCAGAGCGGGACCAATCGGCAAGGATTGAATGCTGCCGCGCTGCACATAGCCTTGCGCGGTCAGCACAGGCGTATCGATCGGACAGACCACCGCTCCAGGGGACAAACCCTGCACCGGGTCAAAGGCCATCAGGTACGTGATGTCCCCGTGAAAACCGATGCACTCGGCGTCCACCCACTGGTCTTGCGAGGTGTTGTGGATACAGGCGTGAGCGCCCATGGGCATGGGCAGTCCATCCACTTCGAGCACCATGCCCGAGACACGGCGCAGTCGCCCTTGACGAATCAGCGAGGGGGTGCGGGCCAGCCGGTCACGCCATTGCGCCACAGATCCCGGCCACTGCGTTGTCACCAGCGCCACCCTCAGGCCTTCACATCGGCATGATCGGACGGGAGCAAACCCAGCGCACTGCGCACCAACGCCTGTCGGGCACGGGCACCGACGTCCAGACGGGTCCCCTGGACATCCACAAACGCATGTCCGGGCTGCAGGGATTCATCTGCTTGCAGCGCCAGCGCAAACCGGGTGGGCCCATCGGCCACCACGGCCTGCCAGCTCTCGAGATCGGCTTGAGGCACACGCATGACCAGGGATTCGCCCGGGCGGGGTAATTGGATCAAGGCATCCTGCAACGCGCGCTGGAAAACCGAGCGGTCCATGGATTCCTTGCCGGCGAGCCTCAAGGCCGTGTCGTACACCAGCTCGTTGAGCGAGGCCTCGATATCCGAAGGCAATTGCGTCAAGGCAGTCAACAGCCCTTGCAGGCTGGTGGTGAGCGACTCGATCTTTTCAAGACTGCTCTGATAGCCTTGTTGAAACCCGGCCTGAAAACCGTCCTGACGGCCCTGGTCAAAGCCTTCCTCGCGCCCGAGTGCCAGCCCTTGTTGCCGTCCTTCTTCGAGGCCTTCCTGCAAGCCGCGCAAAAAGAGAGCTTGCGGAGTTGCTGTGGCCAGGCTCACGGGTACATTGACGTGCGCCAGCTCGGGCGTGGTGCCCATCACCGGCGCGACAACTGTCGCCGACTCCGGCGTCGAGTCGAAGGAGGGCGGAGTCCAGTGCTGCATCTCGTGTCCCGGCTCAAGCCGTCGCCGCAGTGCCTGGCGCGCCCGAGCGGTCGAGCGACAGCTCATTTTGATCGGCCAGCTGACGCGCGGTGCGCACGATGGCACGTTGCTGCAATTGGACTTCCTGCACGCGCACCGGCGGCAGCCC
>CANFMY010000143.1 GCA_947448375.1 Comamonadaceae bacterium
CGCGTTGCGCCACATCGGTGGGCGATTCTTCGTGCGCCAGATGACCCAAGCCTGGCAGCACCTCGTAGTGCGCCAACGGTAAGCGTTGCGACAAGGGGCGGGTGGATTGTGGGTCGATGGTGCGGTCCTGTTCGCCGCACAGCAAGAGCACCGGGGAATCGAGTTGGGCCAGCCGCGAACTCCAGGCGGACAAGTCCCAGCGCTCCATCATCGTCAACACACCCCGCACGTGCACCGGCTGCACAAACAGGCGCTTGTACAAACTGACGCCTTCCGCCGACAGCCTGGAGCCCGTGCCCAGCAGCACCCGCTGCACCAGATCACCGCGCGCCGCCTGCTTGGCCATCAACCAACCCGACAGCGGGTTGAGCGTGACCAGCTTGGCGGCAGGCGCAAACAACACGCCAGCCCAACCGGCCATGGGTAACCAGGCGGGATTCAAGGCCACCAGCAAGGGTAGGTTGGCCGCTGGCGTTGGCGTTGGCGTTGGCGTTGGCGTTGGCGTTGGCGTTGGCGTTTGCGTTGGCGTTGGCGTTGGCGTTGGCGCCTGCATCTGCAGCACCATCTCGGCCGCGACGGCGGCCCCCGCCGAATGGCCCACCAGCACCGCCGGTTTCATCGCCAGGGCGTGCATCAAGGCCTGCACGGCTTGGGCCATGCCGGGCAAGGTCATCAGCGCCGGGTCTGCTGGGCCGGTGAGTGCATGGCCAGGCAAGTCCACGCTCACCACGGTGAACTCTCGTGCCCACACCGGCACGAGGTCGCGCCAGGTGTGGGTGGACGCCCCGGTGCCGTGCAACAGCACCATGACCGGTCCGCGCCCCTGCTGCTGCACATGCCAGCGCACACCGGCTGCCTGGACAAACTGGCTGCACGAGGTCAGCGGCCAGTCATCACGCCAGGCCCGCCAGTCCAGAGGGGGATAGAGAACGTCGAGCATCGGGCGTGCTCAAGGGTTGGCGTCGTGCAGCACGTGTCGCATTGCATCGGCCATGCGCACCGACTGGGCATAGGGCATGGGCAAATACCGCGCTGCCATCAAGCGGGCCCATTCCTGTGCCAGCGGATCGGGTTGCATCGAGGTGTCCAGCCACAAGGCCGTGAGTCGATGCTGCCCCCACGCTTGCGCCAGGGTTCGGGCGTCTCGTTGCGCCTCCTCGCGTCCACCGTACCCGGCCAAGTTGACGTTGGCGCGCCCATCGCTGAGCATCACCAGGACAGGCGTCACACCCAGTCGAACCTGTTGCTGTGCCACGTCCAGCGTCAGGCGCAGCGCACTGGCCAACGGCGTGCCCCCACCGGCGGGCAGACCAGACAACGCACGCTTGGCGCGCACCAGCGAACGCGTGGGAGGCAGCAACACCTGCGCTTGCCCGGCCCGGAAAGACACCACACACACCTGGTCACGGCGGGCGTAGGACTGTTGCAGCAACAACTCCACCGCCCCCTTGGCTTCTGCCAGTCGCTGCACCGCCGCCGAGCCGGAGGCATCGACCGCGAAGATCAGACAGGTGGAGGTGTGTTGTGCGAAACGCTGGCAATGAAAATCTTCCACACGAATGGCCAGCCGCGCACCGTATTGCGGCGGCGCGCGCAAGGCCTGACGCGGGATCGCCGATCGCAAGGTGGCCAATACATGCAGGCGCGCGCCCTGGTGCGGCTTGCCCGGTCGCGGCGAGAGCGGTCGCCCTCGGTGACGGCTGTGTCGCAATGCGCCTTGCTGGCCTTGAGAGCCGGGGCCACGAACGGCCTGACTGTTGAGTTTCAGCCGATCGAGCAGCTGGTCGGGCAAGGCGGCCAGGGCGGCCTGCAACACCACCTCTTCCAAAGGCGGCGCCTCCTGAGGGTGAGGGGTTTGCTCGGCGGATGCGTCCTGATCATCCGCAGGGGGAGACGGGTCGGGCGGTTCTGCCGGAGGTGTCTCGGGAGGTTCGGGTTCGGCTTCGGCCTGAGCCTCTTGAGTGGGCAACACGGTGGCACGCGGCGCCAACACCCAGCGTGCCGCGCGCGACACATCTTGCGGCTCCACCCCCTGGCGGCGCTGCAGGGCAGCCAGGATGCGCGCCAACCGGGCGGCCATGAGTGGCGCACGCAACGAGTCCACCCCCAACACCCAGGCCGTCTGACACAAGGCCTGAAGCTGCTCTTCGCTCAGCGTCACCTGCGCCCAGTGGGCGCGGGCGTGTTCGATATCCTCGGGTTCAAACTCGGTCACGATGGGGTCGCGGATCGTCAACTCGCGCAGATCAAGCCACAAGCCGAGTCGCTCGGCCAGACTGGGCGCGATGCTGTTGTCATCGTCCAGGGATTCATCCAACGCGAGCACACCAAACGAGGCCTCTTCGCTAAGCAGGCTGCGGTCCTGCGCCTGCGTGATGCGAGCAACCAGTCCCACGTTCAGTCGCTCGGCCATGGGCAGTATCGCCACCCCGCCGGCTGCTTGCGCCAGCAAGCCGGCTTGCCAGACGGGACGCCCCTGCGCCAGGGTGGCGCTGACGTCCAGGCCACCGAGCAACCGCTCGTCGTCCACGTGCGACGGAATGCGCACAGAGGTGTTGACCATGGCTTTGAGGATGGCCAGACACTGATCGCGCGCGGTACCGTGATGGGCCCGCACCCAGGCGCCGCCCAGCGCCGCGGGACTGACCGACAGTGCCGCCAAGGCCCACCCCAGTTCGGATCCGGCCTGGGACAGGGAGAGTTCGGACAGGCTCACCTCGGCAAGACTTCCTGCAAGGCCCGTTGCACACGCGCATCCGAGCCAGTGTCATCCAGGGGGTTGCGCCGCAACCGGTGGCGCAGCACCAGGGGGGCCACCCGCCTCAGGTCGTCTGCCACCACCTGTTTTCTGGCGTTCAGGGCGGCCATGGCACGCAAGCTGCGCATCAGCGTCAACTCGGCACGCAGGCCGTCGGTACCCAGGCGCTGGCACAGGTCTGCGCATTGGTGCAGGATGTCGTCCCCCAACTCCAGCTCGGGCAGGCGCTTGCGCGCCGCCACAATTTTGCTGCGCAACTTCTGGTTGGCACTGGACCAACTGGTGCGGAATGCCTGAGGGTCGCGTTCGAAGGCGTCGCGTCTGCGCACCACCTCCACCCGCTGCGTCAAATCCTGCGGGGTCCGCACCTCCACCGACAAACCGAAGCGATCAAGCAGCTGAGGCCTGAGTTCGCCCTCTTCCGGGTTGCCGCTGCCCACCAGAACAAAACGCGCGGGGTGACGCACGCTCAGCCCTTCGCGCTCCACCAGGTTTTCGCCCGAGGCTGCCACGTCGATCAGCAAGTCCACCAAGTGGTCCTCCAGTAGGTTGACCTCATCGATGTACAAAAACCCTCGGTTGGCCTGGGCCAACAAACCGGGGGCAAACGACTTCACACCTTGCGACAAGGCCTTTTCCAGGTCCAGCGCGCCCACCACGCGGTCCTCGGTGGCCCCCAAGGGCATATCCACCACGGGCACCGGTCGGGTCTCCACTTTGGGCTTGCTGGCTCCGCTCTGCTGGCACTGCGGGCAGGCACCGGCCAGCGCCCCCGGGTCACAACCGTAAGGACAACCCGCCACCACTTTCAACGGAGGCAGCAAGTCGGCCAGTCCGCGAACCGCGGTGGACTTGCCCGTGCCACGGTCACCCAGCACGAGCACCCCACCCACGGTGGGATCAACCGCCACGATCTGAATCGCCAGCGCCATGTTCTCCTGTCCAACGATTGCAGCAAATGGGTAAGTGAGTGCCATAAACGATCAGCCTGGTGAGTTCAGTGGGGCAGAAGAAACAATGCCGTGGTTGCGTCAACTAAAGATGACACTTTACATCGATTCAGAATATGCCCCGAAAAAAGTGTCAACACAAGAGGACATTCTCGTAATAGCCCACCATTTTCGTTGGTCATTACCCCTTTCCGGGTAGTGGGCGAAACGATGGGAACAGAATGGCCCGACTGATGGCCTGTCTGGGCACCCCCTGTGACGCCGGAAGGTCTTTGGAGACAGTCATGTCATTCGTGTTTTCTCGGCTGAGGCATCTGCCATGGGTTGCACCCCTTTGGGGCACTCTGGGGCAGATGATGGCGACGATGGGTCACAGTGACACACAAGCGTCAAGATCCCCTTCCGGCTCTTCAGGTTATCAAGACAACGCCTGCAAGCACTCCTTGCTGTCGGTCATCGAGCAACAGATCATTCCACGGCTGCTCCAGGCCAACTCACTGACGAGCCCTCCCATTGACGTCAGCACCGGTGTGTTGACACTGCCCCTGGCCCCTGAGATTGAAACCTTCGCGCTGTCATGCCTCCACGACGATGCGGACATCAGCCACACCCAGCTCTTGAGTTTTCGTCAACAGGGCCTCACCACCGATCAATTGTTTCTAGAGGTGATTGCCCCGGCCGCCCGGTTTCTGGGCTTGCAGTGGGAGAGAGATCAACTGGATTTCAGCCAGGTCACGCTGGGTTTGTTGCGCCTGCACCAGTTGTCTCACGAACTGGGCTACGCCTACCGGGAAGGGCCTCAAGAGGCCGGGGTGCGACGTCGCATCATGCTGGCTTCGGCCCCAGGTTCACAGCACTTGCTGGGTTTGACCATCGTGTCCGAGTTCTTCAGAAAAGAGCGCTGGCAAGTGGTGGTGGAAATTTCGACCACGGAGCACGACCTGGCCCACGCCGTCTCGAATGAATGGTTTGAGGTGCTGGGTCTGTCGGTGGGGGTGGTGGAGCAGCTGAAGGACATCCCCGCCCTCATTCAAACCTTGCGTCAACGCTCTCGCAACCCCGAGATGCGCGTGCTGCTGGGTGGGCCGGCTTTTCTCACGCAAGCCGTGGCGGCCCACAGCCTCGGCGCAGATGGCATTTCGCTGGATGCCGCCGAAGCCGTGGTGCTGGCCGCGCAGTTGCTCGGGTCCGAGAGCGCTTCCCGATAAGGCCGGCGAGGCCCGGGGGAAGTCCAGGGTTCAGAGCGCGTTGATCGGAATCTTCAGATAGGCCGTGCCGTTGGCCTCCTGGGGCGGCATCTCGCCTGCGCGGATGTTGATTTGCACCGCCGGCAGGATCAACACCGGCATCTCCAGGGTGGCATCGCGCTGGGTGCGCATCTCGACGAACTGCGCCTCGCTGATGCCATCATGCACATGGATGTTCTGGGCTCGCTGCTCGGCCACCGTGGTCTCAAACGCAATCGGGCGGTTGTTCGGCGGGTAATCGTGGCACATGAAGAGGCGGGTCTGCGGCGGCAGGCTCAGCAGCTTGCGCGTCGAGGCATACAGCGTCTTGGCGTCACCCCCGGGAAAGTCGCATCGCGCCGTCCCCACATCGGGCATGAACAGCGTGTCGCCCACAAACACCGCATCGCCCACCCGGTAGGCCACGCAAGCGGGCGTGTGTCCGGGCACAGCCATCACCTGGGCCGTCAGGTCACCAATGCGAAACTCTTGCTCGTCCTGAAGCAACGCATCGAACTGCGAGCCGTCCAGGCGAAATTCGGGTTCCAGGTTGAAGATGCGCTTGAACACATGTTGTACCGTGGTGATCTGGTGACCGATGCCCGTCTTGCCGCCGAGCTGTTGCTTCAGGTAAGGCGCCGCGCTCAGGTGGTCGGCATGCGCATGCGTCTCCAAAATCCAGTCGACCTGGAGGCTGTTGGCCTTCACATAGTCGATGACCCGGTCAGCCGAGGTGGTGCGGGTGCGACCTGACTTGGGGTCGTAGTCCAACACGGAATCGAGGATGGCCGCCGGGGTGCCCGGGCCGTTGTGAACGACGTAGGTCACCGTCCAGGTCGCCGGGTCGAAGATGCCGTGCACGTGGGGGTTCTGCGCGGGGGTGTTCATGGACCGATCCTTTTATTTAGGTTTTTTATAGTCTATTGACAAACAATATATTAGTCAATAGAATGTTTACATCCGTGAACTTCAGCTCACCCCAGAGTGCACTTCGCATGACCACCGCCACACTCGATCTCCAAGATATGCAAGCCGCCGCCAGCCGCGCCTGCGAACTGATGAAGGTGCTGGCCAACCCCGACCGCCTGCTCATTTGCTGCCAGTTGTCGCAGCAGGAGATGTGCGTGGGCGATCTCGAATCGAGCCTGGGCATCGTGCAGCCCACCCTGTCGCAGCAGTTGAGCGTGCTGCGCAATGCTGACTTGGTGACGACACGCCGTGAAGGCAAGAACATCTTCTATCAACTCACCAGTGGCCCCGCACTGGCGGTGATGACCACCCTGTTTCAACAGTTCTGCACACCCCCCAACACCAGGAGCAAACCATGACCATGGACTGGACCCACTTCACCCCCTGGCCGGCACTGGCTGGCGGGATTTTGCTGGGCATTGCCTCGGCCGCCTTCATCCTGGTCAACGGTCGGGTGCTGGGGATCAGCGGAATTCTGGGCGGCTTGCTGTTGCCCAAGCGCAGCGATACCAGCTGGCGCGTGTTCTTCCTGCTGGGTCTGGTGCTGGCGCCGGCCACCCTGTCGTGGCTGGCCCCCGGCCTGATCAGCGCTCCGCGCATCGAAGCGGGCAACGCCGCCATCGTGGTGGCGGGCCTCCTGGTCGGCCTGGGCACGCGCTATGGCGCGGGCTGCACCAGCGGCCATGGCGTGTGCGGCTTGTCGCGGATGTCACCACGATCGCTGGTGGCCACGCTGGCCTTCATGGCCTCGGGCTTTGCGATGGTCTTTGTCGTGCGTCACTTGTTCTGATATCCCGGAGTCCTTTCATGCACCGTATTTCCGAATTCATCGTGGGCCTGCTCTTTGGCTGGGGGCTTTTGATCTCTGGCATGACCGACCCCGGCAAGGTGATCGGCTTCCTGGACCTGGCTGGCACCTGGGACCCGTCCTTGGCCTTTGTCATGGGCGGCGGCATTGTGGTGGGCCTGTTCGGCTTTACCGTGGCCAAGAAGCGCACCAGCAGCTTTCTGGGTTCGGCCATGCATCTGCCCACCTCACGTGATATCGACCGCCGCCTGGTGCTGGGCTCGCTCACCTTTGGCGCAGGCTGGGGCTTGGCAGGATTTTGTCCGGGTCCGGGGATCGTCACCCTGGGCGCAGGCGAGCCCAAGGCCGCGCTGTTTGTGGTGGCCATGGTCGTGGGCATGCTGGTGTACGAGGGTCTGGATCGCAGGGCCAAGGCCTTGGCGGCACAACGCACTGAAGCCTGAAAGGGGCTTGGCCCCGCGGGCCGTCACGCGGGCTCACCGCGAGGTGTCGAGGGTGAACACTACCCCATTGGCTTACCGCGCAGGCGCTGGAATTGCCGGTGCTTGAATCTGTAAACCGGACGTGCTCACACTCGCCAGCAAATGCGTTCTCAGCGCTTGCACATGGCTGAGATCAAGGCGGTCTTCGGGAATATGCAGGCAAGCCCACAGGTCGGCAACGGGGTAATCATCCAGCACGGCGACCAGATCACCACGCTCCACGAAGGGCTGGCTGATGTACTCGCTCATCAAACAAATGCCGTTGCCCCTGCAGGCAGCTTCCATCAAGTGAAGCGCACTGTTGCTGCTCAGTCTCGGGTTGATCCTGACCTCGAGGGGGCCTTTTTTCCCCTGGAAAGTCCAGATCAGTCCGCGCGATTCGTAATTCAGGATGTCGTGCATGACCAAATCGCCAGGTACGCGCGGCGTGCCTCGCTTGGCCAGGTAGCGGGGGGACGCCACCAGATGACGCTTGATGGATCGCAGGGCGAAATGTGCCACCCCAGGCCATGTCGTTGAGCCCAACTCAACGCAGAGATCAAAACCTTCTTCGATCGGATTCACCGGCCTGTGGATGAGCGAAACTTCCATGCTGATGCCTGGGTGCAAGTCCAGAAAGCGATTCAGTTTTTCGCCCAGGAAGGCACCCATCGTGCCCGTGGGCACCTTGACCCGCAGGCGACCTTCCACCCGGGTTGGCTGCGAGGCCATCTGCGACAGCAGTTGATCCAGTTGATTCACCACAGCGCGCGTCTTGAGCAAATGACGCCGACCGGCATCGGTCAAGGACATCGAGCGGGTAGAGCGTTCGAAGAGGACAACCCCCACCTGTGATTCCAGATGATCAATGCGCTTTTTCACGACGGACACCGCCACCTTCAATCGTCGTGAGGCTGCCGAAAAGTTCCCGTCTTCAACGACTGCGAGGAACGTCCGAAGGTTGTCAAGGAGGTCCATCACAAACCCCCAGCACTTGTGAATCTTGAAGATATTTCACAGAGCATCTTATTTTTTAATTTGATCGAATTGAATTTTGTCCATAAGCGGTCACACGGCGAGTTAAAAACTCAACACTC
>CANFMY010000144.1 GCA_947448375.1 Comamonadaceae bacterium
AAAACAGTTATGGCAAGGTGCTCAAGCGCAGCTTGCGCGAACTGCTGGCTCAGCCGCTTATTGACCGGCCTTGATGTTGTTCTCGCGAACCACCTTGCCCCAGCGATCGACTTCACTGCGGACAAATTTGCCGAACTCATCGGGACTCGACGAACTCACCTGAACGCCCATTTGCGTCAGACGCTCCTGCACAGCGGGCAGTTTCAACACCTTGGCCATTTCGGCATTCATGCGCGCCACGATGTCGGGCGGCGTGCCCGCCGGGCCGAGCATGCCCCACCAGGCCTGCGATTCGAAATTGGGCAGCCCCTGCTCGGCCAGGGTAGGCACATCCGGCAATTGCGGCATGCGCTTGGGCGATGTCACGGCCAGGGGGCGCAAACGACCGGAAGCAATGTGCGGTGCCCACAGCGCATAAGTGGCCAGGGTGACCGGCACATGGCCGGCAATACCATCGGTGGACAACGGGCCACCGCCTTTGTAGGGAATGTGGGTCCAGTCAGCCTTGAGCTGGTTTCCCATGGAGGTCATGGCCAGATGCGCCAGACTGCCCGAACCGATGGTGCCGTAGCTGACCGAACCCGGCTTGCTGCGTGCGGCCTGCACCAGTTCGGAGAAGGTTTTGTAGGGCGTGCTGGTGTGGGCCGTGACCACCATCGCGCTGGTGCCAATCAGCATGACCGGCGCGAGGTCTTTCAGGGTGTCGAATGGCATGTTGGGAATCAGGCTGGGGTTGACACCGTGGGTGTCAAACACCATCACCCAGGTGTAGCCATCCGGAGCAGCCTTGGCTGCCGCCGCTGTGCCAATGGAGCCGGAAGCCCCCACCCGGTTGTCAATGACCACGGGCTGCCCCAGGGCCTGCTGCATGTGGGGCTGCAGCAACCGGGAAATCTGGTCCACGGTGCCCCCGGTGGGGAAGGGAACAATCCACTTGACGGGCTGGCTGGGCCAGGAAGCGGTTTGAGCCAAAACGCCAGTGCTCAGGAATAATCCAACCATCGAACCGACCGCAACCGATCTGAATAAACGACGCAACATACCGTGGCTCCTGGAAATATCTGCTATCCCATCATGCTACGAATCTTCAGTCGCGTGTGGCATCGGGTTATTCCCTGCTCAGACACCTGCTCAGACATCCGGGCCGACTCCGACTCAACCACCTGTTCACACCCCCGTCAGCATGCCCCTCATGGCCTCCGCTGGTCCTGACTGACGCCACTTCACCCACCGCCTCGCCAAGAAATGACACCCGATGGAAGATGACCTCTTGCCCGCCTTGCGCGCAGACGACTTGCAGCGATACGCCAAGAGCCCGCCCTCTGCGTGTACCTGCTCCCTCAAGGCCTGCTCCGGCTGGGAGAGCGTGAGCAACGACCGCTGGCCTGCCGAGCAACTCCCGGCGGTGGGCACCTTGCGGCGCCCTTTGCCGCCAGGCCAGACAGAGGCCACCTTTGAAGAGTTTCATCCGAACGGCACGCGCTACGAGTCGCCCCAGGCGCCCATTGCCCCGGCCTTCTTCCCCTTCAATCGGTGCAATGTCCATGCCTGCACGCAGTGCGGCTGCGCGGTCCTGCGCTACACCGAATACGGGGGCTATTACATCGATCCCCGTGCGCGGTTGGTGGACGCCAGCTTGGTGGTGCCTGATCCGGACGCCAGCGCCGGGTGATCAACGGGGCATCACGGCCAGGTCTTATCCATCCACCGGTTGCCGCGGCGTCTCCAGCAGCAACTGGTACAAGGCCAGGTCCAGCCAACGCCCCCTCTTGAACCCCACCTGCGGCAGCGTGCCCACATGCTGGAAGCCCAGGCGCTGGTGCAGTGCGATGCTGGCCGCATTGGTGGCATCGATGCCCCCCACCATGGCGTGCACGTCGCGTTGGCGAGCGGTGTCGATCAGCGCGTGCATCACGTCCAGCCCCAGCCCGCGGCCACGGTGATCTCGATGCACATACACCGAATGCTCCACGGTGTATTTGTAGGCCGGCCAGGCCCGGAAGGTGCCATAACTGCCAAAGGCCAGCAACTGGCCTTGCGCATCCTCCAGCCCGATGACCGGGAAATGGCCTTGTTGTTTGGCGGCAAACCAGGGGGTCATGCTCGCCAGCGGGCGCGGCTGGTAGTCGTACAGCGCTGTGGAATTCACAATGGCTTCATTGAAAATATCCAGAATGGCTGGCGCGTGTCGCTCATAGGTGCAGTGCACGCGTTGGGTTGAATTCATGCGGGTCTCCGTGAACCTGCAGACCCCTTGCGCGGCATGATGGCGAGCCACGGGGGTTGCTGCTGAGGGATGATAGAGGCGAACCCGCACGTCAACAACCGGCCACCACCAGCCCCTCGCCCTGGCGGACCACCGCACCGCGCATAATCCGTGCTGACTTCCCCGCTTGCCTTTCGATGTCTGCTGCCCCCTCCGTCAAGGTGCTGAGCCTCATCCCCCCGATGACACAGCTCAACACCCCCTATCCGTCCACGGCCTACCTGACGGGGTTTCTGCGTTCGCGCGGTGTGGAGGCCGCGCAGGCAGACCTGGCGCTGGCCCTGGTGTTGCGCCTCCTGAGCCGCTCGGGGTTGGCCCAGTTGCACGACGCCGCGCTGGCGCAACCCGAACCCCTGCGCAGCGCCGGGGTGAATTTTTTTCTGGACCATTTCCCGCGTTACGAGCAGACCATCGAGGCGGTGATCGGTTTTTTGCAGGGACGCGACAGCACACTGTCGCACCGGATTGCGAGTCGTGGCTTTCTGCCCGAAGGTCCGCGATTCGCCGCCCTGGACGCGTTTGACGATGAAGAGACGGGCGATCCGTTGGGTTGGGCCTTTGGCGCCCTGGGACAACACGACCGCGCCCGACACCTGGCCACGCTGTACCTCAATGATCTGGCCGATGTGCTGCGCGACGCCGTGGACACACGCTTCGAGTTTGTGCGGTACGCCGAGAGCCTGGCGGCGGCACAACCGAGTTTCGACCCCTTGGCCGAGGCCCTGGCCGCGCCGCCCAACCTCATCGACCAACACCTGACCGAGCTGACCCTGGCCGCTCTGGCCCAACACCCACCTCAACTGGTGTTGCTGTCAGTCCCCTTCCCCGGTTCGGTCTATGGCGCCTTGCGCATGGCTCAATCGATCAAGCGTCACCATCCTGATGTACGCATTGCGCTGGGTGGCGGCTTTGTCAACACCGAGTTGCGCGAGCTGGGCGAACCCCGGTTGTTTGACCTGGTCGACTTCATCACGCTCGATGGCGGTGAGCGCCCGGTGCTGTCGTTGATTGAACATCTGCAAGGCACACGCAGCCGCGAACGACTGGTGCGCACCTTTGTGCGTGACCAAGACCGTGTGCGCTATGTGAATTGGCCCGAGCCCGACATTCCCTTTGAAGACGTGGGCACGCCAACCTGGGACGGCCTGCCCATCCACGAATACCTGAGCCTGCTCGACATGCTCAACCCCATGCACCGGTTGTGGAGCGATGGCCGCTGGAACAAGCTCACGGTGGCCCATGGCTGTTACTGGAAACAATGCAGCTTTTGCGACGTGAGCCTGGACTACATCAGCCGCTACGAGACCGCCAGCGCCAGCACTTTGGTGAACCGCATCGAACGCATCGTGGCGGAAACCGGCCAGACCGGGTTTCATTTTGTCGACGAGGCTGCGCCGCCCAAGATGCTCAAAGCGCTGGCCGAAGAGCTGTTGCGACGCAACGTTCAGATCAGCTGGTGGGGCAACATCCGGTTTGAAAAAACCTTCACCCCCGAGCTCAGCGAATTGCTCGCTCAGAGCGGCTGCATCGCCTTGTCCGGCGGACTGGAAGTGGCCTCGGACCGCTTGCTGGCCTTGATGAAAAAGGGCGTGACCGTCGAACAAGTGGCGCGTGTCACCCGCGGCATGACCGAGGCCGGCATTCTGGTGCACGCCTACCTGATGTACGGCTTTCCCACCCAAACGCTTCCCGACACCGTGGACGCGCTGGAGTATGTGCGGCAGTTGTTTGAAAACGGTTGCATCCACAGCGGGTTTTTCCACCGCTTTGTGTGCACCGTGCATTCGCCGGTGGGGCAAGACCCCGCGGCCTATGGGGTGGAACTCGTTCCCCTGCCCCCCGGCCACTTTGCCCGCAACGACATCGGGTTCATCGACCCCACCCCCATGCCGCCCGGCATTGACCACGACCTGCTGGGTCAGGGATTGAAGAAGGCCATCTACAACTTCATGCATGGTGTGGGCCTGGATCAAGACGTGCGCGACTGGTTCGACCTGCCCACAGGCATCTGCCCCAAACCCACGGTGAAACGTGACAGGATTGCGCGCGCTTTGAACAGGTGAAGGCGATTCGCCCGAACAGTGGACAATCGCGTATGTCCAAAACCGATTCCTCCCTCGCCCCGGCACAGGCCACTCCCCCCGCTGCGGGCGAGTCTTTTGCCCGCCTGCCCTTGTCTGCCTCGATGCAGTCCAACCTGCAACAACTGGGCTACCTCGCGATGACGCCCATCCAGGCGGCGAGTCTGCCCCTGGCGCTGGCGGGGCACGACCTGATTGCACAAGCCAAAACCGGTAGCGGCAAGACGGCCGCCTTCACCCTGCCCTTGCTCCACAACCTCAATCCGCGTCGCTTTGCGGTGCAGGCCCTGGTGCTGTGCCCCACCCGCGAGTTGGCCGACCAGGTCACACAAGAAATCCGTCGACTCGCTCGCGCCGAAGACAACATCAAGACGCTGACGCTGTGCGGAGGCGTGCCTCTTCGCAACCAGCTCACCAGCCTGGCCCATGGCGCACACATTGTGGTGGGAACCCCGGGGCGAATTCTGGATCACCTCTCGCGTCAATCGCTGGCGCTCGATGCCCTGGGCACCCTGGTGCTCGACGAGGCCGACCGCATGCTCGACATGGGATTTGCCGACGACATTGCCCAAGTGGCACAGGCCTGTCCGTCAGCACGCCAAACCTTGCTGTTTTCAGCCACCTACCCGGATGGGGTCGCCAAGATGGCGGCCCGTTTCCTGCGCAATCCCCAAGAGGTCAAACTCACCGAGCGTCACGCCGCTTCCAAGATCCGTCAACGGTTCTTCGAAGTGAAGGAAACCGAGCGATTGCACGCGGTGGGCCTGCTGCTCAACCACTTCCGCCCGGTCAGCACACTGGCCTTTTGCAACACCAAACAGCGCTGTCGAGAATTGGTGGCCGTGTTGCAGGCCCAGGGGTTTGCGGCACTGGAGCTGCACGGCGACCTGGACCAACGCGAACGCGATCAGGTGCTGGTGCAGTTTGCCAACCGCAGCTGCAGTGTGCTGGTGGCCACCGATGTGGCTGCTCGCGGGCTGGACATTGCGCAGCTGGAGGCGGTCATCAATGTGGACATCACCCCCGACCCCGAGGTGCACACGCACCGGGTGGGACGCACCGGCCGTGCCGAGGGCGACGGCTGGGCCTTCAGCCTGGCGAGCATGGACGAGATGGGCAGTGTGGGTCGCATCGATGCGATGCAAGGCTCTGAAAGTCAATGGCACGCCCTGAGCGAACTGGCCGTACCAGACAACACAGCGCCCTTGCAGCCCCCCATGGTCACGCTCCAGATTGTGGGTGGCCGCAAAGAAAAGATTCGCCCCGGTGATGTGCTGGGCGCGCTCACCAAAGATTTGGGCTTTGCCGGCACGCAAATCGGCAAGATCAACGTCAACGAATTTTCGACCTACGTGGCCGTGGAGCGCAGTGTGGCCGATGCGGTGCTGCGTGGTCTCAACGCCGGCAAGGTCAAGGGCAAATCGGTGAAGGTTCGGCGAATGTGAGTCCGCTCAGTCACGATAGCCCGGACTGACCCGATCGAGCTTGCGCAGCAACCCGGGCCACACCAGTCGATTGGCCATTTCAGTCATGTTGGTGGCTTTGGTCAGGGCTGCGTTCTTGGCGATCACATCCGGCGCCGTCGGGTAGTCCTGTCCGATCGGGGCGATGGCGCGCGTTCTGACCTGCATGCTGCAGGCCCGCTCCAGAAAATACATGCGCAAAAAGGCCTCCGCACAGCTACGTCCTACCGTCAGGGTGCCATGGTTGCGCAGCAACAGGGTGTTGTGCTGACCCAGATCCTGTTGCAAGCGAGGACGCTCTGCATGATCGAGAGCCACGCCTTCATAGTCGTGGTACACCAGGTCATCCACCACCAGTTGAGACGTTTGATTGAGTGCCACCAAGCCCTCTCGGGATGAAGCCACTGCAGTACCGTCCAGCGTGTGCAGATGCATCACGCAGTGCGCATCCTCGCGCACCTCATGGATGGCCGAGTGAATCGTGAAGCCCGCCGGGTTGACGGGGTACATCGACGTGCCGATGACTTGCCCCGACAAATCCACCTTCACCAGGCTGGATGCCGTGATCTCCTCAAACAGCATGCCGTAGGGGTTGATCAGGAAGTGATGCTCCGGCCCGGGCACACGCGCGGAGATGTGCGTGAAGACCAGGTCATCCCAGCCATACATCGCCACCAGCCGGTAACAGGCGGCCAAATCGATCCGCACCTGCTGCTCAGGCGACGAGGATGGGGCTGCAGGGCTGGACAGGGTGCTCATGGATGAATCCTTCAAAATGACCGCTCTCAAGCGTGAATGCGTTGGGGACACTCAAAATGTTCTACGCAACAGCATAATCGTATTTTCGAAGGGGCACCCGTCCGTGAGATGGGGACAAACACGCATCTGACGTTGCGTCCCTGCGCCATGACATACGCACGATTCCAACCTGAATGACCGCCACCTCAGCCGCCTTTTTCGGAAATTTTGTCGTGGGCTGCGGTGTTCTGGTCGTTCCCGGCATGCTGGACCTGCTGGCGCGCGATCTGTCGATCTCCATTCCCCAAGCGGGTTCGTTGCTCAGCCTGGCGGCCCTGGCCATGTGTCTGGGAGCCCCCGTGTTGGCGGCCACCACCTCCCGTGTGGACCGCCGGCTCTTGCTGGTGTTGTCGCTGCTGCTGTTGGCGCTGGGTCATCTGGCGTGCGCACTGGCGCCGGATTTCACCACCTTGTTGTGGCTGCGACCCATCGCCGTGCTGGGCGCCGCTGTGTTCACGCCCCAGGTAGCCGCCACACTGGCCATGATGGTGCCGCCCGAACAGCGCTCCACCGCGGTCACCAGTGCCTTTGTGGGCTGGTCGCTCGCGTCGGTGATGGGCATGCCCATCGGCAATCTGCTGGCTGACCTGTTCAGCTGGCGCGTGAGTTTTGCTGTGGTGGCGGTCATGGGACTGCTCTCGGCCTGGACCGTCTGGCGGGTGATTCCCGCGGGTTTGCGCGTCGCGCCCCTGTCGGTGCAATCCTGGCTCGACGTGCTGGGTTCCTCGCGACTGCGCTGGATTTTGATCGCCACCATGATGTGGTGCACGGGCAATTTTGCAGTCATGGGTTACATCACCTCGGCTCTGCGCGAGGTGCTACAGGCTTCGCCGGTCACGCAGGCGATCTTGATGGCCTTGTTGGGCATCAGCGGCCTGGCCGGCAACATCGTCTTGTCGAAGCAGGTGTCACGCATCGGGGCTGATCGGGGTGCCCGGGTGGCACTGAGCTTTGTCCTCACCGGTCTGATCCTGTGGGTGCTGGCCCTGTCCGTGGTCCAGGCCTTGTGGGCTGTGGCCATGGCTGTGCTGGTCTGGGGCCTGGGCAATTTTGCGTTCAACTCTTCCCAGCAGGCGCGACTGGCACAATCCGCACCGCACTTGGCCTCCGCCTCGATTGCCCTCAACTCCTCGAGCCTCTATGCCGGGCAGGCCATGGGAGCTGCGCTGGGAGCCTCGCTGGTGGTGGCATGGGGGTTCGAGTCATTGGGGCCGAGTGGTGTGATCGTGCTGGGCGCGGCGTTGATGTGCTCGTTGGCCGCCGATCGCTGTTCATCTCCTCCCCCATCGCAGTCCACCCCATAAAGGTCCGAGTCCATGTCCAGTCAGTACGATCGCTTGAACCACCATCCCTCAGGGCTTCGCATGCGGGTGATCATGGCGTTGGTCACCGGGGCCATGTTCATGGAAATTCTGGACGGCACCATCATCACCACGGCGTTGCCTGCCATGGCGGAATCACTGGGCACCACCGCCATTGCGCTCAACCTGGGCATCAGCGCCTACCTGCTGTCGCTGGGTGTGTTCATTCCCGCCAGCGGTTGGGTGGCCGACCGCTTTGGTGCCCGAACGGTGTTTGCGGCTGCCATCGGCATCTTCACCCTGGCCTCGGTGTTGTGCGGCATGACCAGCGATTTCAACACCTTCATTGCCCTGCG
>CANFMY010000145.1 GCA_947448375.1 Comamonadaceae bacterium
AAGACGACTTGAGGCCTCAACCCACGGCATCAGCGGCCAGTGGGCGGCCCCATTTCAGCTGCAAAAAGCCCAGGCAACACACGAACCCGATGCAGGCCACCAACAGCGACCCGTGATTGCCCACCACCCCGCCGAGCAAACCCACCGTGATACCCGAACCAAACCGCAAACCGAGTGACACCATGTTGAACAGACCGATCACTCTGCCGCGGATCTCCAAGGGCGCCTTGAGTTGAACGATGGTCTGCGCCGCTGAATTGAAAGACAACTCGGCAAACCCTGCCACGAACAAAACCCCGAGCGAGAGCCCATAACTGCTGGAAAGCGCGAATACGGCCAGGGAGGCGGCCCACAACAAGGCAAAGCCCATCGCCTTGCCCGAGGTGGGCTTGCTGCGTTGTCCCAGATACTCCCACAGCAAGCCCGCGCACAAAGCCCCCAGGGCATCAGCGGCCAACAGCAGGCTATAGGTCAGGCCCGGGTCGCCGTGTCCCAGATCATGTGCATAAGCAGGCATCTGCGCCTGGTAGCTGTTGGAGACAAACCAGGAGGCGCTGCCCGCCAGGCACAGCATCAGCAGCACATCCTTGTTGCGCCGCACCTCGGCGATGGTCATGAACAAGTCATGAAAGCCCCTGAAGGGTCTGGCCGGAGGTGCCAGATGGGCCGGTCGAAACTTGGGGCCGCAAGGCGCGTTGATCAACCAGAGGATGTTGGGCACATACAGCAGGCAGTTGACCAGCAGGCTGTACTCGGGTCCTAGCCACAGCATCAGGCCGCCCCCCACGCCAGGCCCCACAATCAGTCCGACATAGCGCGCCGTGGCCAGGGTCCTCACGGCGCTGGGCAAGACCTCCTTGTCCACCAGGTCGTACAGGATGATCTGTGTGGCCACATTCCAGAAAACCCCCGACAAGCCATGGATCACCAGCAACAGCATGGCAGCCCAGATCTGCAGTGAATCGGTGATGAACATGTAGGCCCAGCCGGCCGAACACAGCATGAACAGCGCCATGCCCATCTGGATCAACCGTCTGGGGTCGTAACGATCGGTGAGCGCTCCAGCAGGCAGGGAAAAGACCAGAAACGGGACCCAATGCGAAATGACCGCAAAGCCGCCGAGCACGGGCGAGTCAAATTTCTGAAACATGACCCAGTAACTCACCACGTGCTCGATGTTGTCGGCCATCATGGTCAACAAGAAGCACACGACCATGCGCTGGTATTGAGGCAAGCGCAGGGCTTCGAAGGAGGTGTGGGGCTTTGCCTGGGGTGAGCTCATGACGATGATCGCGGCCTGACGCTGTAGCTACCAAGAAAATCCCTGGTGAAGCGCCATTATCACCGCCAGAGTCGCCTGGAGTGGTCGGGGGTCCCGCGTGAATTCAGCCTGACATCGCGGTGCTTGATACCATACGCGGCCCAGACGACTGCAGCCCTTGGGCTGCGCCAGAACAAGCTGCCATGCATGACCAACCCCGCCCCTGCCTGCGCCTCATCCTGGGCGATCAGCTCAACCCGCTGCACAGTTGGTTTCAGGCTCCACGCCCCGATGTGATTTACCTCCTGATGGAGGTGCGATCGGAAACAGACTACGTGCTGCATCATGCGCAAAAGGTACTGGGCATTTTTGCAGCCATGCGCGACTTCGCGCAGCAGCTCAAAGCCAACGGGCATCGCGTGCGCTACGTGAGCATTGACCAAGCCAGCAACCGCCAGGACATTGTGGCCAACCTGGAGGCGCTGGTGACGCACTACGAAGCCAGTTCGGTGGAGTATCAAGCCCCTGACGAGTGGCGGCTGGACCAGGCCCTGCGGGACTGGTCACAGACCAGCTCGGTGGCGGTCAACATGGTGGACAGTGAGCACTTTTTGACCCGGCGTGACGAAGCCCAACAGATTTTCCTGGGCAAGAAGCAATGGCTCATGGAGCACTTCTATCGCCACCAGCGACGTCGTCACCAGATCCTGTTGACGCCTGACGGGAAGCCCGAAGGTGGCCAATGGAACTTTGATGCCGACAACCGAAAGCCCTGGCCGGGCCAACCGGCCGAACCAGCCGACATGCGCCCCTGCCATGACCACAGCGAGTTGTGGCGTGTCATCGAGTCTGCCGGTGTGAAGACGATCGGGGATTCGCAGGCCACGGCGTTTCGCTGGCCGCTGAACCGCGCCGAAGCCCTGCAACAACTCGACCACTTCATCGCGTGGGGCCTGCCTCACTTTGGAGACTATCAGGACGCCCTGTCGGAGCACAGTTGGCGCTTGTTTCATTCCTTGTTGTCCTTTGCGCTCAACACCAAGATGCTGAATCCTCATGAGGTGGTGATACGAGCGCAAACCGCCTGGCGAGAGGGGCATGCCCCCCTTCATGCGGCAGAAGGTTTCATTCGGCAAGTCCTGGGATGGCGCGAGTACGTACGAGGGATGTATTGGGCGCAAATGCCCGCCTACACCCGCACCAATCAGCTTGCACACACGCGTGCCTTGCCAGACTGGTTCTGGAACGGCCAGACACACATGGCCTGCGTGGCCAGCGCCTTGAAACAGTCGCTGACGCAGGGCTATGCCCATCACATTCAACGGCTGATGGTGACCGGAAATTTCGCGCTGTTGGCCGGGCTGGACCCGGCGCAACTGCATCGCTGGTACCTGGGCATTTACGTCGATGCGTTTGAATGGGTTGAAGCGCCCAACACACTGGGTATGAGCCAGTGGGCAGACGGCGGGTTGTTGGCCACCAAACCTTATGTGAGCAGCGCCGCCTACATTCACCGCATGGGAGACCATTGCAAAAACTGCCGCTACGACCACAAGGCCAGAACCAGCGATAACGCGTGCCCCTTCAACGCCCTGTACTGGGACTTCTTTGATCGGCACCGAACACAATTTGAAACCAACCCCAGATTGGGCGTGGTTTACCACCAGCTCAAGCGAATGCCCGAGAAAACCCTGCAAGAATTGAAGTCGTTCAGTGCTCGAACCCTCTCGAACCTGGAAAACCTGTGAGGCCATCCATGCAACAACTCTCTCGATTCCTGTTTGCCAGCCGCTGGGTCCAACTCCCGTTGTACGTGGGATTGGTGGTGGCGCAGGTGATTTATGTTTTCCAGTTCTGGCGCGAGTTGGTCCACTTGGTGGAAGCCGTCATGGGGCACCAAGGCGCCCTGGAATCCCTGGTCAAGAGCATTGGATACCGCTCAGACGTACCGATCACCGAATTGAACGAATCCATTGTGATGCTGGTGGTGCTGGGACTGATCGATGTGGTGATGATTTCCAACTTGCTGATCATGGTGATCGTGGGCGGCTACGACACCTTTGTTTCACGTGTCGCCCTGGACAACCACCCTGACCAACCGGAATGGCTGGATCATGTGAATGCATCCGTGCTCAAGGTGAAGTTGGCCGCGGCCATCATTGGCATTTCCTCCATCCACCTGCTCAAGACCTTCATCAACGTCGCGAACTACAGTGAACATACCGTGATGTGGCAAACCATCATTCACGCCATTTTCCTGCTGAGCGCCTTGGCCCTGGCGCTTATCGACAAATTGATGAACTCCACCCAGCACCCTTGAGCCGGTCCGACGGCATCTCGATACCGTCGGACCGACATAACAGCGCATCAGTCGGCTGCTGCAATCAGGACAGCCCCCATCACCGCCATTCCACTGGGAACTGACCAACTGTTGTTGGAAGTCACCGGCTGGGATGCGCTGACGGGTTGCTGTTCAACACCCAGCTTGGGTCGTCTCGCGTCCAGGACCCGCTGAGTGCCGTATTCCTGTTGCAAGCGCCTGATTTCGTCAGGCAATGTCCCATCGACGCATCGCCAGTGGAGCTTGTCACCTCCCACGGTCATGACGGGCTTGACCACATCGATCAACTCCTGGGACCACTTGTTGCGCCAGCTGCTCAAGGCCTGTCGAGTGACCCAGCGGCTGACGTGGCGAGTGAATTTGGGCGGACACACCAGCATCACCCACTGGGTGGGGTTGGCGTCGTTTTTCATGGGCGCCACCATTTGCAACGCGTACTCGGCGTCGTTCACAACCACGATGATTTTTTCCATGATGCAGTTCTCCTTTGAAAAATGAAAAGTACCTGACAACTCAAGACACCATATGGGTGGACTTGACGCCGCCGCCTTGCGTACGCCGCGTGCTCCACCATCCGAATCCCAGAACACCCGCGATCGCCAGGACATAGGTCCCCATGCGGGCCATTTCGTGCAGCACACCCGCAGGATCAAACAGAGGATCCAGCAAAGGTTCACCCACAATCATCTTGGCTGCGGTGAAAGCCAGCACGGCAGCCCCCAACTTGATGATCGCCGGAAAGCGTTCAATCAGTCTCAACACGAATGAACTGCCCATCACCACGATGGGAACACTGACCAGCAGGCCAATCACCACCAGTTCGATCGAGCCATGTGCGGCACCGGCAACACCCAGCACGTTGTCGACTCCCATCAGAGCGTCGGCAATGACAATCACCTTCATCGCCCCCCAGAAGGTGGTGACAGCAGGCCCATCATGGCTATCGCCTGCAGTATCTGCCAGCAATCGGTAGGCGATCCACAGCAGGCCAATGCCCCCTGCCAGCATCAGGCCGGGTATCTTCAACAACCAGACCAAGCAGATTGTCATCAGGGATCGCACGGCGATGGCGCCGAGGGTTCCCCAAAAAACCGCCTTCTTTTGCAAACGGGGGGGTAGATTGCGGGCGGCCAACGCAATCACGATGGCGTTGTCGCCGGCCAGCACTAGGTCAATAAGAATGATCGCCAGCAAGGCCGACCACCACGGGGTAGAAAAAAGCTCCATACGAACTCCTGGTTGACATCGATCTCAACCTGGTTCGGACACACGCCGTGTGCACACGCTGACAAGACAAGCTGCTTGACGCGCAAAGCACCCTCATGTGCCTGAAACAGGCAGTCTCACGAAGGTCTTGCTCAGCATGGAGTGATGAATATGGTACCCAACAGACCGGAAGTTGTGCTTCGTCATGACGATCTGTTGACGCTCTGGCTGAAGACTTCTACAAGCCTCGACTGACCCAGCCCGAGCGGGAGCTACTCCCCTTCAGCCGCCAATTTAAAAGAAGCGCTACAGGCTTGCAATGGGAATTCCCGCAATTTGCATCGAGATTCCGAGACCATGACTTCGGATAATCCGAACTTCAGATCAAGCTTCCTGCAAGATTTTTTGTACCAGAGGATGATGCCGTCCTCGTTGCGAGTGAATGACGTAGATATCTTCCTTCACATCGGTTTGTCCCAGGGCCTGCATGCCAGGCATCAAAGACAAGTCTTCTGCGCCGAGGCCACTGGTGGGAAAGACTCCCATGCCACGCCCTGAAAACAACGACATCAAGGCGCTGTCCTCGAACTCTCCCGCCACATTGGGGGTCAGTGCATGCGCACTCATCCATCGATCCAGTGACGCGCGAACCGGGGAGTGCCGAGTGGGAATCAGAACCGGCAGTTCATTGAGACACGCAGGGAAATTCTTGCGAGCCTTGGCCGTCACCCATTTTGACGGACCGTACCAATAGACCGCCGAGGACACCAGCAAGCGACTGGAGAGTCTGAGGTTGGGGTTGGGCGGGGCACTTTGACCCGCCAGAACCAGATCCAGGTGGTGCAATGCCAGCTCTGCCATGAGCTGCTCAAATTCGCCTTCATGGCAGACCAGCCGCAAGCCAGGCGTTTGCAACACGGGATCCAGCAGCGTGTGTGCCGCCAGTTTGGACAATCCGTCGGACAAGCCAATGGACAGCCGGACTGCGGGCCCGGTGGCTGCATAGGCCACTTCGCCAGGAATTTTTTGGCCAATCTGGAAAATTTCATCGGCCCGGTCATAAGCGGCCTGTCCTGCATCCGTCAATCGCAAGCCACGCCCATCGGGTTTGAACAGTTGGTGTCCCAGCGATTTTTCCAGCTCACGCACCTGCACGCTGATGGTTTGAATCGCCATGTCCAGCCGCTGCGCTGCGCGCGCCATGCTGCCTTCTTTGGCCACCACCCAAAAGTAGTACAGATGCCGGTAATTCAAATTGTTCATGTCAACAGTCCAAATCAGGTTGCTGCGGGGTCATCATCAAACCAGCGGTACAGGACGGGCACCACCACCAGCGTCAGCAGCGTGGAGGTGATCAGGCCACCGATCACCACCACGGCCAAGGGACGCTGAACCTCCGAGCCCGGTCCTTGCGCAAACAAGAAGGGTACCAGCCCCAGCAGCGCCACGGTGGCGGTCATCATGACCGGCCTGAAGCGCAGCACGCATCCTTCACGAACAGCGTCGGCAACGGTCAACCCCTCTTCTCGGAGCTTTCGGATGCAGCTGACCAGTACAACACCATTCAGGACGGCGATTCCCCACAGGGCGATGAAGCCAACCGAGGCTGGAACACTGAGATATTCACCCGTGACAAACAAGCCGATGACGCCGCCAATCGATGCCAGCGGCAGCACCAGGATGATCAGCGAAGCCAGACGCAAGGAGTTGAACAACATGAACAGCAGAAAATAGATCGCTACCACGGTCAAGGGCACGATCACCATCAGCGTGTCCATGGCCCGCTGCATGTTTTCAAACTGCCCGCCCCAGGACAGGAAATATCCCTCGGGCAAGCGCAGTTCGCCCCTCACGCGCGATTGCACTTCTTGGACAAACCCCCCAAGATCGCGACCAGTCACGTTGGCGCCCACCACGACCCGACGTTGCCCCGATTCACGACTGATGGTGGGCGGGCTGTCGAGCAAATCGATGCGGGCCACCGCGGACAAGGGAACCAGGGTGCCATCTGAACTGCGCAACGTGCTGCGGCGAATGGTTTCAACCGAGTTGCGATGCTCTGTCGGGTACCGAACCACAATGCCAAAGCGGCGTTGCCCTTCATACACTTGCCCCACTTCACTGCCACCAAATGCCGTTTCGATCAATTCGTTGATGTCCGACACATTGATGCCGTAGCGCGCAATTGCCTGGCGGTCGATATCGATCGTGAGCGTTTGTTGACCCGACAGCCGCTCCACACGAATATCCATGGCGCCAGGCACTGTCTTCACGATCCTTGCCAATTCTTCAGCAATACGTTTGAGCTCATCGAGATCGTCGCCAAAGATCTTGATCGCCAGTTGCGACCTCACCCCGGTCACCATCTCGTCCACACGCTGTGCGATGGGTTGATTCATCACGACCTGGATACCTGGCAGCACCGAGAGTACTTGTCGGATATCGGCCTCAATCTCGGTCTGCTTCCGGTTGGATTGCCGGTCGATCACCACAATGGGGTCTGACTCGTTGGGACCCGCCGCATCCGCTGGCGACTCGCCGCGACCGAGTTTGGAGATGACCGCCTGGACCCCGGGAACTTGCGAGACCAGCTTCATCGCCTCTTGCTCCACCTGAAGCGACTCCTCCAGTGAAATGCTGGGAACCCTCAGGATCTGGGGAACAATCGAACCTTCCTTCATGGTGGGAATGAAACTTTTCCCCAGCAGCGGGAACAGTGCCATGGAACTCAGGAACAACGCCACTGCCACCGCGATGGTTTTTTTCTCGGCTTGCAAAGCCCAATGCAACAATCGAAGGTAATGTCTTTTGAGAAAGGCGATGGGTCGGGTGTCATGGTCGGCACCGCCCCGCAGCATGTAGCTGCACAAGACGGGCGATAGCAACAGCGATACCAGCAGGGACACCGCCAGCGCAATGGCGATGGTCAAGGCCAGCGGCGCGAACATCTTGCCTTCCATGCCGGAGAGCATCATCAAGGGCAAGAAAACCAAAATGATGATGGAGATGCCATAGACCGTTGGTTTGGCAATTTCGCAGGTGGCCTCCAGGATGGTTTGCATTCGGGACTGATGGGATGCATCGGACTGCCCCAGTTTGTGAAACACGTTCTCGACCACCACCACCGTGCCATCCACCATCAATCCGATGGCGATCGCGAGCCCGCCCAACGACATCAGATTGGCAGACAAGCCCAGACGGTTCATCATGATGAACGTGATCAATGGGGTCAGCACGATAGTGGCGGCCACCACCAGGCTGGAGCGCACGTCACCCAGGAACACGAACAGGATGATGACGATTAACACGATGCCTTCCAGCAAGACCTGGGTGACCATGCCCAGGGCGGAATCCACCAACTCGGTCCGATCATAAAAGGGCTCGATCTGCAAGCCGTTGGGCAGCAGGCCT
>CANFMY010000146.1 GCA_947448375.1 Comamonadaceae bacterium
GCCGGCTCGATCCCGAGGTGCAGGTGCACACCCAGGGGGGCATGCTCACCATTGCCTGGGATGGCGCGGGCACCCCGACAGCGGCCTGGTCGCAGCCTGTTTTCATGAGTGGCCCCGCCACCACCGTTTTTCACGGCGAGATCGATATTCCGATATGAACCCTTCCTCCATGAACCCCATCACCGAAGATGACATCGCCAACTTTCTGGTGAACACGCCGGACTTTTTTGCCCGTCACGCCGAGCTGCTGTCAGCCGTGCGTTTGACCAGTCCGCACGGACAGCGTGCGGTCAGCCTGCAGGAACGTCAGGCCGAGATGCTGCGTGAAAAGATCCGTGCGCTCGAGCTGCGCATGATGGACATGATTCGCAATGGCAACGACAACGCCATCTTGGCGGACCGCTTGCATCGCTGGTCGCAAAGCCTGCTGCTCACGCGGGTGAGCCGCGATCTGCCCAGCACCCTGTCGGAGCAGCTGCAGTCCCAGTTCATGGTGCCGCAGGTGGCCCTGCGCGTGTGGGGCGTGGCCGATGAGTTCACCATCGAACCTTTTGCGCAAGGCTGCAGCGAGGACGTGCGCACCTTCGCCAGTGGCTTGGTGCAACCCTATTGCGGCGTCAACACGGGCTTTGAGGCGGTGCAGTGGCTGCCCGAGCCTGCGGCCGCCCAGTCGGTGGCGATGGTGGCGCTGCGCCCCCACACCGAGCCACAAACGGCCGCCTTGGGGGGCGCGCCCGAGCGCGACACCCAGCCCCCGGCCATTGGCCTGCTGGTGCTGGCCTCGCCCGACCCGCAGCGTTACCACGCCGGCATGGGCACCGAGTTTTTGGAGCGCATGGGCGACATCGCCAGCGCGGCCTTGAGCCGACTGCGCTGAACAGCCCTTAAAGGCCCGATGCGCGACCCGGCCTGCACCCACTGAGCCGCCCTTGGACATCCGGCCATGAGCGCAACCCCCGCACCCCAGGATGAGGGCCTCGACCGCCTGCCAGACCTCGTGCGGCGTTACCTCGACCATGTGCAATTTGAAAAACGTCTGGCTGCACGCACCCGGGCTCTCTACACCGACGACTTGCGCAAGCTGTGTGCTTCGGCGCAACAAGCGGGTGTCGAGCTCGACCTGGTGCAGCCGGCCCACATCCGGCGCTGGATGGCGGGCATGCACGCGTCAGGCCGAAGCGGTCGCGGCATTGCCTTGATTTTGTCGGGGTGGCGCGGTTTTTACACCTGGCTGGCGCGCGAAGGACGCGTGCCGGCCAACCCGGTGCAAGGCATTCGCGCCCCGCGTCAGGCCAAGCCCCTGCCCAAGGCGTTGAGCGTGGAGGAAGCGCTGCAACTGGCCAACCACCAGGAGCCCGAGGCTGACCCCTGGGCGGAGGCGCGCGATGCGGCCATGGTGGAGTTGCTGTATGGCAGCGGCTTGCGCGTGGGCGAGTTGGTGGGGCTGGACTGTGCCCCGTCGGACCAGGCACGCGGCTGGCTGGATATCGGGGCCGGGCTGGCTCATGTGTTGGGCAAAGGCAGCAAGCGTCGCAGTGTGCCGCTGGGTGGTCCTTCGGTGCAGGCGGTGCAGCGCTGGCTGGCGGTGCGCGCTTCGGGCGCGCCGGCTGGCATGGCTCAGGACGAGGCGGCACTCTTTGTCGGGCCGCGCGGGCGGCGCATCACCGCCCAGGGCGTGTGGCAGCGGCTGCGCAGTCGCAGCCAGCGCGCGGGTGTGGCCGTGCCGGTGCATCCGCATATGCTGCGGCACTCGTTTGCCAGCCACCTGCTGCAGTCCAGCGGCGACTTGCGCGCGGTGCAGGAGTTGCTGGGCCACGCCAGCATCAGCACCACCCAGGTGTACACGCGACTGGATTTTCAGCACCTGGCCAAAGTGTATGAAGCCGCTCACCCCCGAGCGCGCAAGAAGTCTTAAGCCGAGCTGCCTCGATCAAGTCCGGTCAGGCTCAGGCCTGAAGGACAATACGCAGCATGAAAACGATCAAACTGCGTCCCGGCAAGGAGCGCTCGGCGCTGCGCCGTCACCCCTGGATTTTTGACAGCGCCGTGGGGCGCGGCGGCGCAGACCCGGGCGAGACGGTTCGGGTGGAGTCGGACACCGGGCAGTTTCTGGGCTGGGCAGCGTTCAGCCCCACCTCCAAGATCCGGGCGCGCATCTGGAGTTTTGACGATACCGAGCGCATCGATGCCGGTTTTTTCGAGCGCCGTCTGTCCCAAGCCATCGCAGCGCGCAGCCGCTTTGACATCCAAAGCGACGGCATGCGGCTGGTGCATGGGGAATCCGACGGTTTGCCTGGCCTGATCGTGGACCGCTATGGCGACACGCTGGTGGCGCAATTTCTCTCCAGTGGCACCGAGCGCTGGAAAAGCACCATTGCCGACGCCTTGCTGTCGTTGACGGGCCTCACCCGCCTGTACGAGCGCTCGGACTCCGGCGTTCGCCAGCTCGAAGGCTTGGCCGCCGCCACCGGCTGGCTGCGTTGCCCCGCGGGGGACGAGCAGCGCACCGAACTGACCTTGCGCGAGCACGACTGGCAACTCACCCTGGACATCGTTGAAGGCCACAAAACCGGCTTTTACCTGGATCAGCGCGACAGCCGGCATTTGTTTGCCGAGCACGTGGCCCGGTTGAACCTGGCGCGCGTGCTCAACTGCTACTGCTACACCGGGGGCTTCAGCGTGGCGGCCTTGGCCGGCATGCGCCGAAGCGGTCTGCTGGCGCATGGCGGGCACGTGACCTCCATCGACTCCTCGGGGCCGGCCATAGCCCGCGCGCGCGGCAACGCACAGCTCAATGGTTTTGAAGAGGCCAACACCACTTTTCTGGACGCCGACGTCAACCAGTCCTTGCGTCAGTTCCACCGTGAAGGGCGCACGTTTGACGCCATCGTGCTCGACCCGCCCAAATTTGCCCCCACCGCGGCCCACGCCGACCGTGCCGCGCGCGCCTACAAGGACATCAATCGCCTGGCCTTCAAAATCCTGGAGCCGGGTGGCGTGCTGTTCACCTTCAGTTGCTCGGGCGGCATTGGCGCCGAGTTGTTCCACAAGATCGTGGCCTCGGCGGGCACCGACGCGGGGGTGGATGGCTACATTTCGGCGCGCCTGCAGGGTGCCCCCGACCACCCCATGACCATCACCTTCCCCGAGGGCGAGTACCTCAAGGGGTTGACCGTGGTCAAAAAGGCGGCCTGAACCGCCCTGGTCGGTACGCTGGCGCACACAGGCCCCATCAGGAGCCAAGCTTTCCTGTGTGGGCTTGAATTGGCGGCTACACTGCCGCATTCTTCTGTTTGTGCCCATCGGGGCTTCATCGAGACGGTCTCCCCATGCTGATTCCTGCCACCATCCTCACCGGTTTTCTGGGTTCTGGAAAAACCACCCTGCTCAAGCGCGTGCTCACCGAGGCCCACGGCCAGAAGATCGCCGTCATCGAGAATGAGTTTGGCGAGGAGAACATCGACAACGACATCCTGGTGTCGGACACCAACGAGCAGATCATCCAGATGAGCAACGGCTGCGTGTGCTGCACCATCCGTGAAGACCTGCGCACCACCCTGCGCGACCTGGCCGACAAGCGCCGCAAGGGCGAGCTGGACTTTGAGCGCGTGGTGATTGAAACCACCGGCCTGGCCGACCCCGGCCCCGTCGCCCAGACTTTCTTCATGGACGACGAAATCGCCGAAGGGTTCCTGCTCGACTCCATCCTCACCCTGGTGGACGCCAAACATTCGGCCCAGCAACTCAATGACCGCCAGGAGGCACGCCGCCAGGTGGGCTTTGCCGACCAGATCTTCATCAGCAAGTCCGACCTGGTGTCGCCTCAGGAGCTCGACGCCCTGCAGCACCGGCTCAAGCACATGAACCCGCGCGCCCCGCAAAAGGCGGTGCATTTTGGCGACGTGTCGCTGGCCGAGGTGTTTGACCTGCGCGGCTTCAACCTCAACGCCAAGCTCGACATCGACCCGGATTTCCTGAACGATGGGCATGACCACGAGCACGGTGAGCACTGCGACCATCCGTCGCATCAACAGGGCCACGATCATGCCCATGCCCATGACCACCATGACCATGAGCACGGCGAGCACTGCGATCATCCCTCGCACCAGCACGGGCCGGGTCACCACCATCACCACGATGACGACGTCAAGAGCTTCGTTTTCAAGTCGCCGCGCGCCTTCGACCCGGCCAAGCTGGAGGATTTTCTGGGTGCCATCGTCAACATCTACGGCCCGCGCATGCTGCGCTACAAGGGCGTACTCAACATGAAAGGCACCGAGCGCAAGGTGATTTTCCAGGGCGTGCACCAGCTCATGGGCAGCGATCTGGGGCCGGCCTGGGGGCCGGACGAGGCCCGGATTAGCAAAATGGTGTTCATTGGTATCGATTTGCCGCGCGATATTTTTGTTCAGGGCCTGGAACAGTCCTTAGTCTGAGTACAATCCGCGCGCCGCTCACGTCGGGGTCTTGATGACCCGGGTCGTCTGGGGTACACACCACACAGAACATGCACGACACCCACAGCGCCATTGCAAGAGCCCATTCGGGCGGGCGCTGTCGGATTGTGAGGAGACGCCCGTGAAAGCCCCTGCCCGACCCAGCACCGCCAAGGCCAAAGCCCCCGCACGCCCCGCCGCCTCGGCCAAGGGCAAGCCTGCGGCCAAGAAGCCAGTGGCCAAGCCGGTTGCCAAACCTGTGTCCAAACCCGTCGCCAAGCCAGCAGCAAAACCGGTCGCCAAACCCGTGGCCAAGGTGGCAACCACAGCAACAGGCAAGGCGGCCAGCAAGGCTGCGGGCAAACCCGTCAAACCGATGGCCAAGCCCCAGGCCAAGGCGTCTTCCAAGACGGCTGCCAAGCCCGCCACCCACGTGAAGGCGAAATCCCCAGCCAAAGCGGCCAAAGCACCTGCGAAAGCACTTGCAAAAGCGCCGGTGAAAGCACCGATGAAGGCCTCGGCCAAGGTGTCCGCCAAGGCCCCTGTCAAAACCACTGCCAAGGCAAACGTCAAGGCCCCGGCCAAGGCCCCCGCCAAGGCCAACCCCAAGGCCGCTGTGAAAACTCTGGCCAAGCCAACGTCCACCGCAGGTAAAGCTGTTGCCAAAGCGGCCCCTAAAGCGGCGTCGAAATCCGCACCGAAAGCTGCACCGAAAGTTGCAGCCAAAGTGGCCCCTAAAGTTGCCCCCAAAGCCCAGCCCAAGAGCGCTGCCAAACCACCGGCACCCAAGGCCGTGAACCACCCGGCGGGCCAATCAGCGGGTAAGCCCGCTGGAAAGCCGGCCGCCGCGCCCCCGGCACCCGCCAAGCCGGCGGCCAAGGGGGCCAAAGCCGCTCCACCTCAGGCCAAGGCAGCACCCGTCTCCAGCAAGCCTGTCGCTGCACCGGTAGCCAAAGCTGCCCCTGCACCGGTTGTGCCGGCCTCCTCCACCTCCGCTGCACCAGAAGCCACGCCGCGCAAGTCCTCCCGGGCTGCGAAAGCCGCCGCGATGGTGCCCCCTCCTCCGGCTCCAGTGGTGGCCTCCACGGCGGCGAAAGCCAGCTATGGGCCTGCCAAAGCCCCACCTCCCTCTCTAGTGCCTGTGATTCCCAAGAAAGACGCCAAACTCGCCAACAACTGGAAGACCAAGTCCATCGAGCAACTGACCGATGCCGACTTGATCGCCATGCCCGATGCCGAGTACATGAACGACGTGCAGATGGCTTATTTCCGTCGCAAACTCGTGCAACTCAAACAGGACATCCTGGCCAACGCCGGTGAAACCACCGAGCACCTGCGCGAAGACACCGTGATCGTGCCCGATCCGGCCGACCGCGCCACGATCGAGGAAGAGCACGCCCTGGAGCTGCGTACCCGCGACCGTGAACGCAAGTTGCTCAAGAAGATCGAGCAATCCATCCAGCAAATCGACTCGGGTGACTACGGTTACTGCCATGAAACCGGTGAACCGATCGGGGTGGGCCGCTTGCTCGCCCGTCCTACCGCCACCTTGTCGCTCGAAGCCCAGCAGCGCCGCGAGTTGAAGCAAAAAATGTTCGGGGATTGAGTCTCCTTCGACCCCTCGCTCCCCTGGCGTGTGCGGTTGACGCGCCATTTCGATCAAAAGCCTCCTGCGGGAGGCTTTTTTCTGCCCGATGACCCCGTCTCAGGCCGCAGTTGTCGTCCGCTGCGCGGCCAGGTGATCCGGCCGATCGCGTGGGTTGCCGCACACACGACGAACTCCTCAAGTCTCACATTCAGTGGGTTTTCTAAGTACTTAATTTTGAACGAAAAATTCATCTCGCTCGTTCGTGGGAGTCGACTCTAAGTCATTGATTTCATTGAAAAAAATCGCATTCCACCCCTTGCGGCGTTGTAATTTCCTGTTACAGTGCAAGAAAGTGCAATTAAGTGGTGAAAAGTGTCAACTCGACTTTTCGCTACAGCGTTGCTGTCGTTTCTTACGGGGTCGAAACAGTCGTGTTTCAAGGTGCATCTTCGCTGAGTCTGGATGGCAAGGGCCGCTTGTCGGTCCCCACACGTCACCGCGACGTGTTGCAGGCCACTGCGCAGGGTCAGTTGACCATCACGCGGCATCCGCATGGGTGTCTCATGGTGTTCCCGCGTCCCGAGTGGGAGAAATTTCGTGAGCGCATTGCCGCCCTGCCCATGAGCGCCCAGTGGTGGAAGCGCATCTTCATGGGCAACGCCATGGACGTGGAGATGGATGGCACGGGCCGTGTGCTCATATCTCCCGAGTTGCGCAGTGCCGCAGGCATTCAGAAGGACACCATGCTGCTGGGCATGGG
This sequence comes from Comamonadaceae bacterium, assembly GCA_947448375.1. Lineage (GTDB taxonomy): Bacteria > Pseudomonadota > Gammaproteobacteria > Burkholderiales > Burkholderiaceae_C > Limnohabitans. The sequence continues at coordinate 6,785 of CANFMY010000146.1, forward strand.
CAATCACTTCGAACTGTGGGACCGCGCCAGCTACGACGCGCAAGAGGCGCAAGCCCTGCAAGGCGAGATGCCCGACGTGTTCAAGGACTTCTCCTTCTGAAAGCAGGCGGTGGACTCGACATGGACACACATCACTGTTTTGTTGCACGAGGCGGTTCAGGGTCTGCAGGTGCAGCCGCAGGGCACTTATGTGGACGCCACATTTGGACGTGGCGGTCACTCGCGTCTCATCCTGTCGCAACTCGGGCCGCAGGGTCGGCTGATCGTGTTCGACAAGGACCCGGAGGCCATCGCGCAGGCGCAGGCCCTCAACGATCCCCGCATCACCATTCGGCACGAAGGCTTTGCGGCGCTGGCCACGTTGCCGCGCGCATCGGTGGCGGGCGTGCTGATGGACCTGGGCGTGAGCTCGCCCCAAATCGACAACCCGGCGCGGGGATTTTCCTTTCGCGGCGATGGCCCGCTCGACATGCGCATGGATCCCACGCGTGGTCAGAGTGTGCGGGAATGGCTGGAGACAGCTTCACAGCAGGATATAGCGGAGATCATTCGTGACTATGGCGAAGAACGGTTTGCTGTTCCGATTGCAAAGGCGATTGTTGCTCGCCGACAGGAACGGGGCGCTCCTGCAACCACCGCTGAGCTGGCCCAGCTCGTGGCTGGCACGGTCAAAACCCGCGAGCCGGGCCAGGACCCTGCAACGCGCACATTTCAGGCTTTTCGGATTTTCATCAATGCCGAGCTTGAAGAGCTGCAACAAGCGCTAGAGGCCGCCCGCGATGTACTTCAACCGCAAGGACGTCTGGCTGTGATCAGCTTTCACTCGCTCGAGGATCGGCTGGTCAAGCAGTTCATTGCTCGCCACTCACGAGCCGTGTTTGATCGACGTGCCCCGTTTGCCGCGCCAGCGCCGGTGCAGTTCAAGGACCTGGGGCGTCAGCGGCCCAGCGCCGAGGAAGTGGCGGCCAACCCGCGCTCACGCAGCGCCATGCTGCGAGTGGCCGAACGACTGGCCGACGTACCCGCAGGAGCCGGCGCATGACGCGGGTGAATATCCTGCTGTTGCTCGCGGTGCTGGCCAGTGCGTTCTACCTGGTGCGAACCCAATACGAGTCTCGCCGTCTCACCACCGACTTCGACCGCGCCCGTTCAGAAGCCCTCAAGCTTGACGTGGAGCACGATCAACTCGATGCCGAGCGTCGCTCGCAAGCGGCTCCGCTGCGGGTGGAAAAAATCGCGCGCGAGCAATTGAACATGCGCACCATCACGCCCGCCATCACCCAGTACCTGGGCCCAGCCAAGGGAGCGGGTAACGGCGCAGATAACGGCTCAGGTAAAGCGGCCGATGCGGGCGCAGCCAAGGCCAGCGGCGCGTCAAGCGACGCGGCGACTGCACGGGAGCGACGCCCATGAGCA
>CANFMY010000147.1 GCA_947448375.1 Comamonadaceae bacterium
CACGCGACTTCATTGCACGGGCGCATCGCTGGCGCAAGATGGTGGGCGGCGGCATGCGACAAGCCGGTTTTCTGGCGGCAGCGGCCACGCATGCTCTGGACCACCATGTGCACCGCCTGTATGAAGACCACGCGCGCATGCAACGTCTGGCGCGCGGGCTGCAAGGGTTGCCGGGCATCGAGTTTGAAGCGCCACAAACCAATATTCTGTTTGTGGATCTCGTGGGGCCCACACGCGAGCGTGCAGCGGCGCTCTCGGCGTATTTGAAACAACATGGGGTGCTGGCCAATGGCAGCACCCGATTGCGACTGGTCACGCACCTGGATATCAGCCAGGACGATGTGGATCACGCGATTGCGGTGTTTCGCGGGTTTTTTGCTCAGTGACAGCGAAGAAACGAGCGCGCTGAGGGGCGCGCGCATCTGACATCACCCTCCACCTCGCTGCATATACAAATCAAAGCGCTTCATGAACCGATGTCGCTCATCGTCCGCAACGCCGTCAAACGCAAACTGAACCATCAAACGCGGAATGCGCACCAGGGCAATCGCGCGCGGCTCGACCGCCTGCCAGGTCACGCGCAGTTGTCCGATTGAAACATGAGCAGTCAAGCAACCGGCTTCGCGTTGCCACACCACGTCGCCCATCGCCGCGGGCAACCAGCCCAGCCACTCCTGTTCGGTGCACCCCATGTCCCGCTCGAAGCGGGCGGGATAACTCGACTGCATGGACTTCAGCCCCCGGCGATCGGAGGCCAGATCGCCAGCACATCGTCCTCCACCAGGACGTGAGAGGCACGGTGCTCGGGCGCAATGTAACGCCCATTCACCAGCACCAGGTGCACCAGTTTGTCAGGCAGGCCATAGGGCGCGTAAGCCTGCGCCACGGTGGTGCCCTCGGGGAGCATCAATTCGACGAGGTTGCTGCGCCGCGCAGCATCGGGCAGGTAGTCCGTCAGGGTGGCAAAAAGCTTGAGCGTGATGTGCATGCGGCCGAGGATAGCGGCTTTCAGCGACGGCGTGCGTCGGCCGCCCCACTCCACTGGCCCTGCCCTTGCGCGCAAGCCAGGTAGGCTTGCATCAGCTGGGTCGGGTCTTGCAGCAGGCGGTCTTTCCAGTCACCCAGGCGGATCTGGCCTTCCACCAGGCCTCGCATCACGCCCACATGATCGGTCCAGCCCACGCTGTTGCACCCCACCATCAGGTCGCCGTCGAACTGCAGGCTGAGGTGACGCCCCAAGCCGCTGGCATCCTTGTCGGTCACCTCGACGTGCTGGCCACCCGGCACACCTTGCCACTGGCCAAAGCTCGTCGAGATGAGCCCCAGGGTGTCGAGCACGTTGATTTGCGTGACGCCTTTGAGTGCGGTGGTCTGTCCCAGCATGTTGAGCGCGGCCACGCGGGCCTGCTCGGCCGCGTTGGGTTGAATGGCGCTCACGATGGTGCTGCCACTGACCTTGTCGAAGGCTTCGGCGCAATCGCCCGCCGCGAACACGCCGGGCACAGAGGTTTGCAAGTGCTCGTCTGTCAGAACGCCCTGCAGGCAGCGGATGCCCGAGCCCTCCAGAAACTGCATGGCGGGTTTCACCCCGGTGGCGCTGATGACCAGATCGGCCACGATCTTCTCGCCCGTGGACAAGCGCACCGAAAGCGGTTGTCCGACCTCGCCCGGCACGATCGCTTCCACGCGTGCTCCGGTGCGCACGTGCACGCCCTTGTGTTCGCACCATTCGCGGATCATGCCGCCGGCGACCGGTCCCATCATGCGCGGCACCATGCGGTCGCCCATCTCGACCACCGTCAGCTCAACACCCCGTGAGGCCAGGGCCTCCATGATGATGCAGCCGATGAAGCCCGCACCCATTTGCAACACGCGCGCACCCGGGCGAGCCCGTTGTTGAATCGCGCGCGCATCGTCCAGGGTCCAGCAGGTGTGCACACCCGCGCTGTCGATGCCAGGGATCGGCAATTGCACCGGCTTGGAGCCCGTGGCAATCAGCAATCGGTCAAAGCTGAGGGTCTGCCCGTTGTCCAGCACCACGCGGCGATCAGTCGCCTGCACCGACGTGGCGTGGGCCTGGATCTGTTCGATGCGCAGCTGTTGGAAGTGATCTGCACCGCGGCGCAGGTACGTGCCGGGCTCGCCGATGTTGCCCATCAGCAGATAGGGAATCGCCATGCGCGAGTAAGGTGGCTCGGGCTCATCTCCCACCAGGGTGATGCGGTCGTGGGGGGACTGACGGCGCAGGGTCTCGGCCGCGATCACGCCGGCAGGTCCTGCCCCCAGGATGACATGGTGCAACATGGCGACGCCCGATCAGAGACCCAGACGCTCTTTGGTGGCAGCGGTGGGACGGCCCTCCGGGTCCCAGCCACGCACCTCGTAGTACTTGGGCAGCATCTGCGGCAGCATGCTGACCTTGCCCTTGGCCGGGCCGGTCTTGGCCGACTCGGTGAGCAGACGCTTGGGCAGCGAATCGTCCTTGGACGTGAAGCCCGCGGCGTTGTTGAACTCACGCTCCATGTTCCAGATGCGCTCGCCAATTTTTTCCAGCTCTTCGGTGGTGTAGGCCTGATCGCAAGCGGCTTGCAGCTGCGGCGCCAGATCGGCCAGGCCCCAGGCGAAAGTGGTGAAGATGCACAGGCCCGACGAATCAAATGCCGCGGTCGCATCTTGAAAAGCTTTCACCAGCTCGGGCTTGCCTTCGTGCTCCAGGGGATCGGTCTTGACCGGAATACCCAACACTTCAGAGGCAATGGTGTACCCGCGCAGGTGACAGGCGCCCCGGTTGGACGTGGCGTAGGCCAGCCCGATGCCTTGAATGCCACGGCCGTCATATGCCGGGAACTCCTGGCCCTTGACGCTCATGCTGAGATCCGGGTGCCCGTACTTGGCGGTCAGGCGCTTGGAGCCCTGCCCCACTTCCTTGCCAAAGCCGCGACCATTCACCGTCTCTTCGGCCAGGAAGGCGAGCGCAGCAGCAGAGCCAAACGGGGCCTCGATGCCGATCTGCTCCCGGGTGAGGACGCCCATTTCATAAAGCTCCATCACCGCACCCACGGTGGCACCGAAGCTGATGGGGTCGATGCCCTCTTCGTTGCACAGCAGGTTGGCGTATTGCAGGGCTTCCAGATCGTTCACGCCGTTGGCCGCCCCCAGCGCCCAGGCCGCTTCATATTCCAGGCCACCCGAAGCACCCCAGTACTGTGGCTTGTTCTGAATGGTGAAGTGGTTCTGGTCCATCTTGCTGATGCGACCGCAGGCAATGGTGCAGCCAAAGCAGGCCTGATTGGTCACCAGGTGCTTCTTGCCATCGGACTCGCGCGGCGTGGCCATGGCTTCAGCGGAGATGTCCTTGGCGCCTTCGAACTGCACATCGCGGTGGTTGCGTGTGGGCAGTGCGCCCACTTCGTTGATCACGTTCATCAGCACCTGGGTGCCGTAGGTGGGCAGGCCTTGTCCGGTGACCGCGTTGTCAGCCAGGATCTTTTTCTTCTCGGCCACGGCCTGCATGAAGGCCTTGGGGTCGCGCACATTGCCCACGCCAATCGTGCCTCGCACGGCAATGGCCTTGAGATTCTTGCTGCCCATCACCGCACCCACGCCGGAGCGACCCGCCGCACGGTGCATGTCGTTCACCACCGAGGCATACAGCACATGGTTTTCGCCGGCCTTGCCGATACACGACACGCGCACCAGCGGGTCTTGCAGCGATTTCTTGATGGCCTCCTCGGTGTGCCACACGCTCTGGCCCCACAGATGCGAGGCGTCACGCAGCTCGACCACATCGTTCTGGATGCACAGAAACACGGGCTTGGGCGACTTGCCCTCGAAGATCACCATGTCCCAGCCGGCCATCTTGAGCTCGGCGCCCCAGTAGCCGCCCGAGTTCGAGCAGGCGATGGCGCCAGTGAGCGGTCCTTTGGTGATGACGGTGTAGCGACCCCCCGTAGAGGCCATGGTGCCCGTCAGCGGGCCCGTGGCCCAGATGATCTTGTTGTCCGGGGACAGCGGGTCGACCTTGGGGTCGATCTCGTTGATGAGGTATTTGGACCCCAGCCCGCGTGAGCCGACATACTCGCGCGCCCATTCGCGGTTGAGCGGCTCAGTGGTGACGGTGCCCTGGGTGAGGTTGACGCGAAGGATTTTTCCAGCCCATGCCATAGTCGTTTCTCCTGTGGGGTTCGGTCTCAGGCGGCAGCGGGCGTATTGCCCAGCTTGTCGGCCCATTGCTTCATGCGATCCAGACCCGTCCAGTTCGCGTCGATGTAGGTGATGGCCCCCGTGGGGCAGGCCGTGGCACAGGCCGGATCGCCGCCGCACAGGTCACACTTCTGTACCTTGCCGGTTTCCTGCACATAGTTCACCGTGCCGAACGGGCAGGCAATCGTGCAGACTTTGCAACCCACACACGTGCTCTCGCTCACCACCTTGGCACCCGTGGCCTTGTCCAGCGTGATGGCTTCCACCGGACAGGCATGCAGACACCAGGCCTCGTCGCACTGGGTGCAGGTGTAAGGCACCTTCTTGCCCGTCTCATGAAAATCGAACACCTTGATGCGGGACTTGGCGGTGGCAAAGACGCCATAGTTCTCGAAAGAACAGGCCATCTCGCACTGCAAGCACCCGGTGCACTTGTCGGCGTTGATGTGTAGGACTTTTTGCATCGTGCGCTCCTGTGCGGGCCCCTGCATGAGGCCCTCTATGAAAGACATTGCATAGGATTCTGAGCATCGCCACCGTGGGGTGCGGTAGGGGTTTTCCCTTGTCGACGATGCCTCACGCCAGACGACGACAACAGCCGCCGTTAACGCCCCAGCAAGCGCCGAGCTGCCTGCACCGTGGCGTCCACGCTGACACGCGCCTGCGCCTCCAGCACCGGCGCATACCCCACCGGAATGCGCGGCGCGCCCAGACGGCGCAGGGGAATGCCCAGTTCTTCCGCCACCGTGGCCGCAATTTCGGCCCCGAAACCTGCCACCTGGATGGCCTCATGCGCCACCAGCAAACGTCCGGTTCGGGCACACGACTCGAGTACCGTCTGGCGATCCCACGGCCACAGGGTCCGCAGATCGATCAGATCCACCTCGATGCCCTCTTTTGCCAGCATCTCGCAGGCCTGACGGCACACCTGCACCTGGCGGCTCCAACTCACCAGGGTCAGGTGCTGTCCCTCACGCAAACGCGCCGCTTTGCCCAGCGGCACTTGCACGGAGGTATCGACGTCCTCCTCGACGCCCCACAGCGTCTTGTGCTCCATGTAGACCACCGGATCGCCACAGTGCAGCGCAGCGCGCAACAGGCTGTAGTTATCCTGCGGTGAGGACGGACACACCACCACCAGACCGGGCAGGTGCGCAAACCAGGCCTCGAGCGACTGCGAGTGCTGGGCGGCCGACGCATCCCAGATGCCAATGGGCATGCGTGCCACCAACGGCACCCGGCCCTGCCCGCCAAACATGTAGCGGTTCTTCGCGGCCTGGTTGACGATCTCGTCGAGCCCGCACAGCGCAAAGTCGACAACGCGCATTTCCACCACGGGCTTCATGCCGGCCAGCGCCATGCCCACACCGCTGCCCATGATGGCCGCTTCGCTGATGGGGGTGTCGATGACGCGCGTGGCACCGAACTGCTCCTGCAAGCCCTTGTACTGCCCGAAGATGCCGCCGCGGCCGACGTCCTCGCCCACCACCACCACGCGGGGGTCGGCGGCCATCTCGGCCTGCAGGGCCGCCACCGCAGCCTGGCTGTAACTCATGCGTTGGCGGCTCAAAACCATTGTCCTTCTCCGGTCGTTTGAATGTCGGTGTAAGCAGCGGCCGGGTCGGGCCAGGGAGCCGCATCGGCATCCCGCATCGACTGGGCCACTTCGGCTTCGGCCTCGGCCTGGAGGCGGTCCAGCTGCTCGGCGTTGCCCCCCGCCGCCACAAAGGCCTCGCGGGCCCGACGCATCGGATCGGTCTTGAGCGCGGCCTCGAGTTCGGCGGGGTCGCGGTACGCTGCCAGATCCACAGAGACATGTCCTTTCACACGGTAGGTGTGCGCATGCAACAGGCGTGGTCCCCCACCGGCTCGAATCTGCTGAACCAGTTCGCCGGCTTGCTGAAACACCGCCATGACATCGTTGCCATCGACCTGCACGGACTGAAGGCCCAGGCTGGCGGCGCGGGCCGCCGCGCCGGGGCCGGCCACCATGGGGCCACTGGCTGTGGTGGCACTCCAGCGGTTGTCCTCACATACAAACAGCACCGGCAGTTGATGCACGCACGCCCAGTTGAGCGCCTCCAGAAAGGGACCGCGGTTGATGGCGCCGTCGCCAAAGAAACACACCGTGATATCAGGTCGACCTTGCAGCTTTTGCGCGTGCGCTGCGCCCACGGCGATGGGCAGGCCAGCGGCCACGACGCCGTTGGCACCCAGCATGCCCACCGAAAAATCGGCGATGTGCATGGACCCACCCTTGCCGCCATTGAAGCCGGTGGCCTTGCCGTACAGCTCGCTCATGGTGCGACCGAGGTCGGCGCCTTTGGCCAGGGTGTGACCGTGACCGCGGTGGGTGGAGGTGAGGTAGTCTGCCGGGGTCAGGTGCGCGCACACCCCGGCTGGCACCGCCTCCTGCCCGGTGGACAGATGCAGGGGCCCGCGCACTTTGGCAGAGCCGTCGGCGGTCTTGTTGTAGGCGCTGACACCGCCCTGACTCAGGATTTCGGCGGCATTTTCAAATGCGCGGATACGGGCCATGCAGCGGTACAGCGCCGGCAGGTGTTCAAGGGTTCGAGTTACAGTGGCTGTGGCAGTCAAATCGGGTCTCCGGTTTGACAATGATTATTCCGCAAACACGGCACAGTTCCTGCACCATGAGTGACTCATCTTCCCCATTTGCCGACGCCATCGCCCATGCCCAATCGCATGAGGTGAACTGGACCCGTGACCCCCATGCCGAACCCCAGCGCTGGGGCGTGCACCACGACGATCCCCCGCCCTGGAACCGGCTGTTTGGGCCTGTGCGTCCCCGAGGCGGTGTGAGCGGCGTGATCACGCGTCGCGGCGAGGTGCTGTCACAGTGGGGCGAGCCGGCGCGCGCCGATCTGACCTTCAGTGTCGCCAAAACCTATCTCGCGTTGCTGGCCGGTGTGGCACAACAGCAAGGCCTGCTGCCCGACGCCGACGAGCCCGTGGTGGCGCGTCTGCCCGGCATCGGATTTGACAGCCCGCACAACCGTCCCATCACCTGGATGCACCTGCTCACCCAGGTGAGCGAATGGGAGGGCAACTGCCTGGGGCTTGACGACCTGGTGGACCGCTACCGCCAGGTCGCGCACGACCCCAAACCCGTCACCGGCGTGAAGGGTTCGGCGCGTCCGCTGCAGACACCGGGCACCTATTGGGAATACAACGACGTGCGGATCAACCAGCTCTCGTTGGCGCTGTTGCACTTGTTTGGTCGTCCGTTGCCGCAGGTGTTCCGCGAGCACGTGCTGGACCCGCTGGGCTGCTCGCCAGACATTGACTGGGTGGGCTACGACCAGTCGTGGGTCGACCTGCCCGCCCGCGATGGCCACGCGGCTCAACGCGTGCAGTCGGTGCCGGGCGGATCGCATTGGGGCGGGGGGGTGGCCATCTCGTCGTTGGACCAGGCTCGTCTGGGCCAGTTGCTGTTGGACCGCGGAGCCGTGCGTCGCCACGGCGCAGTGCAGCAACTCATCCCGTCGAGCTGGATTGATCGGATGGGGCAACCCGGCGCGCTGGCGCCCTTTTACGGCATGCTGACCTGGCTCAACCCGGGTTGCGCACACTTCCCCGGAGCGTCCGAGCGCAGTGTGTTCATGGTGGGTGCGGGAGGCAACTATGTGTGGGTGGAGCCCGAGCATGACGCCGTGGTCGTGGTGCGCTGGATCGACTCGGCGCATTTGCCCGGGTTTTTGCGGCGTGTCACACAAGGCCTGCAAGCCTTGTCGGGTTAAATGACAGGAGGACTTGCGTTGGCCCTGCACCTGCCATGTTCCTCTGCCATGTTCCTCTGCCATGTTCCTCTGCCATATTCCTCTGCCAAGTTCTCCGGCCAAGTTCACCGCACAGACGCATCGCACTCATCACCCCTGACCCATGAACCTTGACCACCAGCACGATGTGTTGATTCTGG
>CANFMY010000148.1 GCA_947448375.1 Comamonadaceae bacterium
CATCAGAAAGTAAGGCTCAGCCGCCGGTCAAGTTACCCGGTTCTGCCCGCTTGCAGTTTGACGTCCTGGGCAAGATCAAGGGGTTTGGCTATACCGTGAGCGGTGAGTTGACCTGGCAACAAGACGGACGGCAGTACCAGTCCCGCTACGAAATCGGCATGCCTTTGCTGGGTTCCCGGGTGCAGACCAGCCAGGGGCAGATTGGCGCGGGCGGTCTGATGCCCACCCGGTTTGGCGACAAGGTAAGAAGCGAGCAAGCGGCGCATTTTGAACGCGACAAAGGGCTCATCAGCTTCAGCGCCAACACCCCCTCCGCCGCCCTGGAGCCCGGCGCTCAGGACCGACTCAGCCTCTTCTTGCAGCTGGCGTCCCTGTTGGCGGGTGCCCCGCAGCGCTACCCCACCGGCACGCTCATCACCCTGCAGATCGTGTCGGCGCGTGAGGCCGAGCCCTGGACTTTTCGGGTGGACGCGGCGGAAACACTGCAACTGCCCTTGGGGCCCATCGCTGCGGTGCGGCTGACGCGTCAGCCCCGACAGCCCTACGACCAGCAGGTTGACCTGTGGTTTGCCCCGTCCATGGGGTATCTGCCCGTTCGCCTGCGGGTGACGCATCCCAATGGCGATGTGGCCGACCAGGTCTTGCGACGCCTGGAGCCGACAGGTTGATCACGCCAGCATCCTCACTTGAAGACCCGGGCGACCGCCCCATCTGCGCAGTGATGAACACACTTTACGATTCCGAATCCTTTGTGGTCGTGCACCTGCAAGCCCCAGGACACGACTCGCCCGACACCACGGGCGCTGACGCGCAGTCCCCGGTTCCCGCCATGCCCAGGCACGGGTTCGAAATCGTCGACAAGCGCTCGGGCAAGGAGGTGTACCTGGATGGCTCCTGGGCCGAGTTGTTTCAACAGCACCTGCAAGCCTGGCAGCACAACAGCCCCACCCAGGAAGAGGTGGAAGCCACACTGGATCAGTACAGCGGCCTGGCTCAGCAGCCCGTGCTGGTGCACTGAGCGCTAGGCGGCTGCGGCGTTATTCAGGTTCGATCTTCGCGTCGCGCACCACCTTGGCCCAGCGCGGCGCCTCGGCCCTGATGAGCGCGGCGAATTGCTCAGGTGTGCCACCCGCCACTTCGTTGCCCTGGCTGATGATCTTCTCGCGCAAATCGGCTTCCTGCAGCGCCTTGTTGCAGACAGCGTTGAGCTGACGAACGATCTCGATGGGCAAGCCCTTGGGCCCCACAATGCCCTGCCAGTTCAACACTTCCACGGCCGGGTAGCCTTGTTCGGCCATGGTCGGCACGTCGGGCAACAGCGGTGAGCGTGTCTTGCTGGTGATGGCCAGTGCACGCAAACGTCCGCCCTTGATCGCGGGCATGGCGCTGTACATCTGCTCGAACATCATGTGAACCTGTCCGCTCATCAGATCGGTGGCACCGGCTGCGCCGCTCTTGTACGGTGCGTGAATCATGTCGACGCCCGCCGAATGTTCAAACAAGGCACCACTCAAATGGTGGGTCCCGCCGATACCCCCTGAGGCATAGCTCAGCTTGCCCGGCGCCGCCTTGGCGGCTGCCACGATGTCTTTCACCGACTTGTAGGGCGAATCGTCCCGAACCATCAAGACCAGCGGTCCTCGCTCGATCAACGCGATGGGCACGATGTCCGTGAAGGGGTCAAAGTTCAACTTTTTGAACAAGGCGTGGTTGACCGCCAGGGGTGCGAAGTTGCCCATGCCGATGGTGTAGCCATCCGGCTTGCCACGCGCAATGGCCTCGGTCCCGATATTGCCACCCGCCCCTGCCTTGTTGTCCACGACGATGGGCTGCCCGAGCAGCGTGGACATGACCTTGGCCACCTGACGCGAGCGTGAGTCGGCATTGCCACCGGCAGCGTACGGGCACACCCAGATGATGGGCTTGCTGGGGTACTTGTCCTGCGCCAAGGCCACCAGGGGACTGCCCGCAGCCAGCCAGGCGGCCTGTGCAGCCGAGTGCTTCAGCAAGGTACGACGGTTGAAGGCAGTCATAGGAGGGCTCGATACAGTGACGCCGTTTCTCAGGCGTGGCGGCGAATCGAGTCGGCCACGGTGCTCACCATCTGGTCGATGTGCGCCGGCTCGACGATGAAGGGCGGGGCCAGCACCAGGCTTTCGCCCGAGGGCCGCACCAGCACGCCGCGCTCGAAGCAATCCAGGAAGATGTCATAGGTGCGCCGCCCCGCGGCTCCCGCGCGCGGGCTCATCTCCACAGCTCCGGCCAGGCCGTGGGTGCGAATGCTGATGACGTTGGGCAGGCCCTTGAAGGCCGAGTGCATGGCGTCGCCCAGCACGCGCCCCATCGCGCCAGCGCGGGCAAACAGGTCTTCCTGCTTGAAGAGTTCGATGGTGGCCAGCGCCGCCGCGCACGCCACCGGGTGACCCGAGTAGGTGTAGCCGTGGAAGAACTCGATGCCGTGCTCGGGCGCATCCACCCCCATCATCGCGTCATAGATCATGTCGCGACAGACGACGCCTCCCAGGGGAATGATGCCGTTGGTCACGCACTTGGCAAAGTTCAGCATGTCGGGCACCACGCCGTAGAAATCCGCCCCGAACGGTACGCCCAGTCGCCCAAAGCCCGTGATGACCTCGTCAAAAATCAGCAGGATGCCGTGGCGCGTGCAAATGTCACGCAAGCGCTTGAGGTAGCCCTGCGGAGGCATGAACCACCCCGCGCTGCCGGCCACCGGCTCGACGATGATGGCGGCCACGTTGCTCGGGTCGTGCAGTGGCAGGATGCGCTGCTCCAGCTCGTTCAGGTAGGACTCGTCGGCTGCCGGCTCGACCCCGTTGTAATACGCATTGCGCTCGGGGTTGTGGAAAAAGGGCATGTGATCCACGCGCGGCAGCAAGGACGTGCCAAACGCCTTGCGGTTGGCCGGAATGCCCCCCACGCTCATGCCGCCAAACCCGACGCCGTGGTAGCCGCGCTCACGCCCGATGAAGACGGTGCGATGGCCTTCGCCGCGGGCCCGGTGATAGGCCAGCGCCACTTTCAGGGACGTGTCCGCCGCCTCGGAGCCCGAGTTGCAAAACAGCACCTTGTTGAGGTCGCCCGGGGCCAGCGCCGCAATGGCCTCGGCAGCCTGGAAAGCCTTGTCATTGCCCATCTGGAAAGCGGTGGCGTAATCCAGGGTGTCGAGTTGCTGCTTGATGGCCTCGTTGAGCTCGCGTCGGTTGTGACCGGCGCCCACACACCACAGGCTGGAAATGCCGTCGATGACCTGTCGTCCATCGTGCGTGGTGAAGTGCATGCCCTGGGCCGCCACGAACACACGCGGCTGCTGACGGAAATGGCGGTTGGGGGTGAAGGGCAACCAGTGGTTGTCGAGCTGAAAATCGTGAAAAGCCATGACATCTCCCGGGCCCCGACACGGGGCAAAAGCCAATTGTGCATCGAAAATTACAATCACGGCATGTCCTCTTACATTCTGAACCTCTCCTGCCCTGACCGCACGGGTATCGTGCACGCCGTTTCCGGCTTCCTGCTCGAGCGCGGGGGCAACATCGAGGAGGCGGCGCAATACAACGACCGTGACACGGGGCTGTTCTTCATGCGGGTTGCCTTTGCCTGCGAACTCGACATCGCTGCACTGCAGCAACAGATCGGGCTGCTGGCCCAGGGCTTTGGCATGCGCTGGTCGCTGCACGACGCCACCGCCCCCATGCGCTGCGTCATCATGGTCAGCCGCGAGGGGCATTGCCTGAACGACTTGCTGTTTCGCTGCAAGAGCGGCCTGCTGCCGCTGGACGTGCGCGCCATCGTCAGCAACCACCGGGACTTCTACCAACTGGCGGCCAGCTACAACATTCCGTTTCACCACATCCCCGTCACCGCTGCCACCAAAGAGCAGGCGGAAGCGCGCCAGCTCGAGATCATCCGCGCCGAACAGGCCGAGCTCGTGGTGCTGGCGCGCTACATGCAAATCCTCTCGGACGCCCTGTGCCGCGAGTTGCAAGGCCGTGCCATCAACATCCACCACAGCTTCCTGCCCAGTTTCAAAGGTGCGAAGCCTTACTACCAGGCCCACGAGCGTGGCGTGAAACTGATCGGCGCCACCGCCCATTACGTGACGGCCGACCTGGACGAAGGCCCCATCATCGAGCAGGACGTGGCCCGGGTGGACCACAGCAAAACCGTGGAAGACCTCACCACCCTGGGCCGCGACACCGAAAGCCAGGTGCTGGCGCGCGCCGTCAAGTGGCACAGCGAACACCGCGTGCTACTGGACGGGCATAAAACCGTCATCTTCAAATAACCCGGGCGTCGGGGCGAGCAGCCGAGGCCGCCGTGGATACCCCGTGGAGCCTGCGGGGCGACCGAGCCCGAGCGGGCTCCATGGACAAGCCGTTTGGCGTACAGTGGTGATCATGAACGCCCCCGCCTCCCACACCCAGCAGCAGGCCCTGGATCGCGCCGAGCGGCAGTCGCGCGTGGTGGTCGCCTTGCGCCGCCACCTGCCCGCACACGCCGTGCTGTTCACGCCCGAAGACACCACGCCCTACGAGTGTGACGGCCTGACGGCCTACCGGCAACGCCCCCTGTGCGTGGCCTTGCCGGAAAACTACGAACAAGTCCAGCAGGTGTTGCGTGTCTGCCATGCACTGGCAGTGCCGGTGGTGGCGCGCGGCGCGGGCACGGGCCTCTCGGGCGGCGCCATGCCCCATGGCGATGGCGTGACGCTGTCGCTGGCCAAGTTCAACCGCATCCTGTCGGTTGACGCCTACAGCCGCACGGCCGTGGTGCAAAGCGGCGTGCGCAACCTCGCGATCAGCGAGGCGGCGGCGCCGCTGGGCCTGTATTACGCCCCGGATCCGTCGAGCCAGATTGCCTGCACGATTGGGGGCAACGTGGCAGAAAACTCGGGCGGCGTGCATTGCCTGAAATACGGGCTCACCTTGCACAACGTGTTGAAAGTCAAGGGTTTCACCATCGAGGGCGACCCGGTGGAGTTCGGCAGCGATGCCCTGGACACGCCGGGGCTGGATCTGCTGCCCCTGGTGGTGGGTTCGGAAGGCATGCTGGCCGTGACCACCGAGGTCACTGTCAAGCTGGTGCCCAAGCCGCAACTCGCACGTTGCATCATGGCCAGCTTTGCCGATGTGCGCCAGGCGGGCGACGCAGTGGCGGCCGTGATTGCCGCCGGCATCATCCCGGCCGGGCTGGAAATGATGGACAAGCTCATGACGGCAGCCGTGGAGGACTATGTCCACGCAGGCTATGACCTGGAAGCCGCCGCCATTTTGCTGTGCGAGAGCGATGGCACACCCGAGGAAGTGGCCGAGGAAATCGAGCGCATGAGCGAGGTGCTGCGCGGCTGCGGCGCCACGGCCATCGCGGTGAGTCAGAGCGAGGCCGAGCGGTTGCGGTTTTGGAGCGGACGCAAAAATGCGTTTCCAGCCTCAGGTCGTATCAGCCCCGACTACATGTGCATGGACTCCACCATTCCGCGCAAGCGCCTGGCCGATATTCTGGAAGCCATCTCGGCCCTGGAAGACAAGCACCAGCTGCGTTGCCTGAACGTGTTCCACGCCGGCGACGGCAACCTGCACCCGCTCATCCTGTTCGATGCCAACGACCCCGATCAGTTGCACCGTGCCGAGGCCTTCGGCGCCGACATTCTCGAGACCAGCGTGGCCATGGGCGGCACCGTCACTGGCGAGCACGGCGTGGGCATTGAAAAGCTCAACAGCATGTGCGTGCAGTTCACCCCCGAGGAGCGCGAGCAGATGTTTGCCGTCAAGCGTGCCTTTGATCCGCTGGCGTTGCTCAACCCCGGCAAGGTCATTCCCACGCTGCATCGCTGTGCCGAGTATGGTCGTGTGGTGGTGCGCGGGGGGCAACTGCCGCATCCCACGCTGGAGCGGTTCTGAGCGTTCGCAGGCCGGGCTGACAGGGCTCAACGCCGGGCGCTGCGAGGCAGCCTAGCGGCCTCTTCAGCCTCTGCAGTCTCTTCAGCTCGCTGTCCGACGTCCGTTGTCCAACGTCTGTCAACGACGTCCAAATATCGCCGTTCCCACGCGCACCAGACTGCTCCCGGCTTGAATGGCGATTTCCAGATCCGCCGTCATGCCCATCGACAATACGTCCAGCGTCTGATCCGGCAGGCTCGACTGCAACTCTCGCCACAACAGCGCCGTGCGTTGATGCACCGCCAGCATGGCCGCATCGTCGGGTGCGAGGTCGGGAATGGTCATCAGCCCGCGCAGTTGCAGGCGCGGCAACGCTCCCACCGCACGGGCCAACGCCAGCACGTCGTCCGGCGCCACGCCCGATTTGGTCGCGCCGCCGTCGATGTTGACTTGCAGGCACACCTGCAGCGGCGGAAGATGTGCGGGCCGCTGCTCGCTCAGCCGCTGGGCAGTTTTCAGGCGGTCAATGCTGTGGACCCAATCGAAGTGCTCGGCCACCAGTCGGGTCTTGTTGCTCTGGATGGGGCCGATGCAATGCCAGACCAGGCCCGCCGTGGCTGGCTCGGCGCGCAATAGCAGAATCTTGTCAACGCCTTCCTGGATGTAGTTTTCGCCGAAATCGACCTGACCGCACGCCGCCACGGTGCGGATGGCGTCCACCCCGAAGGTTTTGGAGACGGCCAGCAAACGCACCGACGACGGATCGCGCCCGCAGGCCTGCGCGGCCCGCGTGATGCGATCACAAACGTCTTGATAGTGCTGCGCCAGGATTTCCATAATGCCTCGACTGTAACCCCCACCGCCCACCCGCCTGTGCCCTGCCACCCTCAGCCCCTCCTGCACTGGCTCGCTCTGGCGCGCGCCGCCAAGGCCAGCGATTTGCACGTGTCGGCTGGCCAGCCTCCGCGCGTGCGAATAGAGGGCCAGATGCGCGTCCTGTCGGACCACGCCTTATCGCCGGATGAGGCCTTCGCCTTGCGCCGCGAGGCTCTGCATGGCGCTGACATCGCACACCCCGGCACCGACGCAGACTTTGCCTTGAACCTGCCGCCCCATGGCCGTTGCCGGGTCAATGCCTTCGAGCATCTGCATGGCGCGGGCCTGGTCCTGCGCCTGCTGCCTGACCACCTGCCGGATCTTGCCCAGCTGGAAGTGCCGCCCGCCGTGATGCCCTGGCTGGACGCCGCCGGCGGCCTGGTGCTGGTGACGGGCGCCACCGGCAGCGGCAAGAGCACCACCCTGGCCGCGCTGGTGCAACACCTCAACCTGACCCGGCATGGCCACATCCTGACGCTGGAAGACCCCATCGAGTTCGTCCACCCATCTGCTCAATGCCAGATGCACCAGCGAGAAATCGGCCGCCACACCCCGGATTTCGCCACTGGCCTGCGCGCCGCCTTGCGCGAGGACCCGGACGTCATCCTGGTGGGGGAGTTGCGCGACCTCGACAGCATTCGGCTGGCCCTCACGGCGGCGGAAACCGGCCACCTGGTACTCGCCACCTTGCACACCCGCAGCGCTGCCCAGACCGTCAGCCGGCTGGTCGATGTGTTTCCACCCGCAGACAAACCGTCTATCCGCAACCAGCTCAGCCTGTCGCTGCTGGGCGTGGTGTCACAGCAGTTGCTGCCCTCTTTGCAAGGGCCCCGCATCGCCATTCACGAAGTACTGTGCTGCACACCGGCCATCCGGCACCTGATTCGCGAGGACAAGCTGTCGCAGATCGACAATGCTATGCAAACCGGGGCCGCTCACGGCATGCAAACCCTGCAGCAGGCCTGGCAGCGAGGCGTCCTGGCGGGGCGGTTGGCAGGATCGATGGCCACTTCGATGGCGGCTTCGTCCGCGGCTTCATCAGCGGCTTCATAGGCCGCTTCAAGGCCCACGCCCTGATGAAAATGACCCGAACTTGGCGCACCGACATCGAGCCCTCTATGATGACGTGCCGTGGCACTGACTTCTGCTCGGCGCCCCTTCCCTCACCCTCTGTCATAGCCCAACTTTGTTCGCCATGTCCAGCATCAACCCCCGCACCTACGACTCGACCCCCTCCACTTCGGTGGCCTTCATTGGCCTGGGCGTCATGGGCTACCCCATGGCCGGCCACCTCGC
>CANFMY010000149.1 GCA_947448375.1 Comamonadaceae bacterium
CTTGCGAACCCACCGTGGTCATCTTCGGCTCGCAGTAGGTGCCAGGACGCACGCCTTGGCCTTCAGGCAGACCGACGGCGCGGCCGACCATCTTCTGGGCCAGGGTGAAGCCCTTGCCCGAATCCTTCGGGGCCACGGGCAGGCGGAACAGGGTGGAAGCGGGCAGCCCCAGGAACTCACGGGCCTTGCCGGTCAGGCTGCGGCCGATGAGGAGGTTGATACGGCCGCCGGCACGCACTTCGTCAAACAGCACCTCGCTCTTGAGCTGGAACTCGACCACGGTGGCCCCGTCCTTGGTGATCTTGCCGTCGTAAGGCAGCACCTCGATCACGTCGCCCATCTCGAGCTTGGACACATCCACTTCGATCGGCAGCGCGCCGGAGTCTTCCTGGGTGTTGTAGAAAATGGGGGCAATCTTGCCGCCCAGGGTCACGCCGCCAAAACGCTTGTTGGGCACAAAGGGGATGTCCTGGCCCGTGGCCCAGATCACGCTGTTGGTGGCGGACTTGCGTGAAGAACCGGTGCCCACCACATCGCCCACGTAGGCGACCAGGTGGCCCTTTTTCTTCAAGTCGTCGATGAACTGCATCGGGCCGCGCTTGCCGTCTTCCTCGGGCTTGAAGGCCGCGTCGGGGCGGGTGTTCTTGAGCATCGCCAGGGTGTGCAGCGGAATGTCCGGGCGGCTCCAGGCATCGGGCGCGGGGGACAAGTCGTCGGTGTTGGTTTCACCGGGCACCTTGAACACGGTGACGGTGATGCTCTTGGGCACTTCGGGTCGGCTGGTGAACCACTCGGCGTCGGCCCAGCTCTGGATCACTTCCTTGGCCTTGGCGTTGCCCGCCTTGGCTTTGTCCGCCACGTCGTGGAAGGCATCGAACATGAGCAGGGTTTTCTTCAGTCCGTCCGCGGCCACGCCGGCAACGTCCGCGTGATCGAGCAGGTCGATCAGGGGCTTGACGTTGTAGCCGCCCACCATGGTGCCGAGCAGTTCGGTGGCCTTGGCTTTGCTGATGAGCGTCACCGGCACGTCGCCATGGGCCACGGCTGACAGAAACGAGGCTTTGACCTTGGCGGCATCGTCCACGCCCGGGGGCACGCGGTGGGTGATGAGGTCGACCAGGAAGGCTTCCTCGCCCTTGGGCGGGCTCTTGATCAGTTCGATGACGTCGGCCACCTGCTGGGCCGTCAACGGCAGCGGCGGGATGCCGAGGGCGGCGCGCTCGGCCACATGGTCACGGTAGGCTTTCAACATGGGTCACTCTCCTGGTAGATGGCAATACAAAAAAATTATTGGCGTGCCACGTCACGTCCGCCCTCGAGCAGATGGACCGGTGGCGCCAGCTTCATGGCCTGAGCCACAGCCGCTTGGGCCGGGCTTTGACATTCGTCAGCCAGACGCTGGCCGAGTTGGCTGTTCATCAACATCGATTTGTTGGACAGCTGGATCCAGACCGCGCCCTTGCGCGAGTCCTCCAGGCGCAGCGCGCCTGTTTTGGACACCACGGGCGCCAGGTGGTAGGTCTGACGGTTGTGGTGCATGTAAAAACGCCCGGGGGATTTTTCGTCTGTGGTGATGACCACCGTCTGTCCCATTTCGCAGGCGATCTGGCCCAGGTGCACCTGTTCGGCCACGGTCATCAGGTCCGACTCGAGCGCAGGCAACACCTCCGCAGGGGCGGACGCAGCCGCAGCCGCAGCGGCAGTGGACACGGCAGCGGCCGGTTTGCGGGCAGCCTCGCGACGAGGTTTGGCGGCAGCCGTGCTCGAAGACTTGGCGGTGCTGGCGGCACGAGCGCGGGAGGGGTCGGCCGACGCGCCGCCACCATTCGCAGCGGACTGGGCACCTGCCCAGCCTGCCAAACACAGCAGACTGCACACCACCACACGACCTGTCATGCGCATCATCATCGTCTCCTAGGATGTCTGAAAGAACGCCCGGACTTCGCTCGGCAACACACGCCCGGTGTCAAAGGCCCGTTGCAACACCTGCCAGAAGAACCGATAGCTGGCGCGGTCGTGCAATTGGCCCTGGTGGCTGATGGGTGCCCACTGGGCGTCGATCGCAGCCAGCAGGATAGCACTCGCCTGCTCGATGGCCTGGGCGTCAGGGGCCATGGCTTCCAGGATGGGGCGGATTTGCGCCGGGTGAATGCTCCACATGCGCGTGAAGCCCAACTCGCGTGCGGCGCGCTCGGCGGCGTGGCGCATGGCCTGGGTGTCGCTGAACTCGGTGACCACGCAGTGCGAGGGCACCTTGCCGTGCGCGTGGCAGGCACTGGCGATCTCGAGCTTGGCGCGCACCACCAGCGGGTGAGTGAACTGTCCCGCCACGCCCATGCCACTGGCCGGAATGGCACCGGCATGCGCCGAGACGAAGTCCATCAGACCAAAGCTGATGGACTGCACACGCGGGTGCGCGGCGATGTCAAACGCACGGTGCACCGCCGCCGGTGACTCCACCAACACATGCAAGGGCAACTCGGGATGGCCGGCGCGGTCCAGCGCTGCAGCCGCTGCGGCCACATCGGCCGGCGACTCGACCTTGGGCACCATCACATGGCGCAAGCGCTCGCCTGCCTGGCCCACGATGGTCACCACATCGGTCTCGAAGCAGGGATGGTCCACCGGATGCACCCGCACCGCGACACGGGCAGACGGGTCGGCCTGCAGGGCCAGTTCGGTCACGAGCGCAGCGTGCTCGGTTTCGCCGCCCACGGGCGCACCGTCCTCGCAATCCAGGGTGACATCGAACACGCAAGTGCCGAATTCCTGCAGCATCTCGGCCTGCAATTGCAGGCTTTTGCGCATGCGGACCTCGACGCCGCTGTAGTGGTCACAGACCGGGAGGCTCACCGCCCCGGCCTGCGCCCCCAGCAGGACCTCGCGTGGATGGGTCATGCCGCTGTCCTGTCAGACCAGGTGGGCGACGCCAGCCTGTTCTTCTTGCAGTTCTTTCAGGGTCTTGTTGATGCAAGTCTGGCTGAACTCGTCGATCGACAGGCCTTCGACCACCTTGTACTCGCCGCCTTCGCAGGTGACGGGAAAGCCGAACATCACGTCCTTGGGAATGCCGTACCAGCCTTGGGACGGAATGCCCATGGTGACCCAGTGGCCATGGGTGCCCAGGGCCCAGTCACGCATGTGATCGATGGCCGCGTTGGCCGCGGAAGCAGCGGAGGAGAGACCACGCGCTTCGATGATGGCCGCGCCGCGCTTGCCCACGGTGGGCAGGAACACGTTGGCGTTCCATTCCTGGTCATTGATCATGGCCTTGACGGATTCGCCCTTGATGGTGGCGAAACGGTAGTCGGCGTACATGGTGGGCGAGTGGTTGCCCCACACGCACAATTTTTCAATGTCGGCCACCGCCTTGCCGGTCTTGGCGGCGATTTGCGAGGCCGCACGGTTGTGGTCCAGGCGCAGCATGGCGGTGAAGTTCTTGGCCGGCAGATCCGGGGCCGACTTCATGGCGATGTAGGCGTTGGTGTTGGCCGGGTTGCCGACCACCAGCACCTTCACGTTGCGCGAGGCCACGGCGTTCAGGGCCTTGCCCTGGGCGGTGAAGATGGCGCCGTTGATGGCCAGCAGTTCGGCACGCTCCATGCCGGGGCCACGGGGACGGGAGCCCACCAGCAAGGCGTAATCGGTGTCCTTGAAGGCGGTCATGGGGTCGGCGTGGGCTTCCATGCCGGCCAGCAGCGGGAAGGCGCAATCCTCGAGTTCCATCATCACGCCCTTGAGCGCTTTCTGGGCCTTTTCGTCCGGGATTTCGAGCAATTGCAGGATGACGGGTTGGTCCTTGCCCAGCATTTCGCCGGAGGCAATGCGAAACAGCAGGGCGTAACCGATTTGACCGGCGGCACCGGTGACGGCGACGCGAACAGGCTTCTTGCTCATGGGGGGAACTCCAGTGGGTAATGAAAAGGGTGGGGACAATTGTCAGACGCAGGAGTTTACCCTCGAAAACCCTGACGTGACCTGTCTTATGTCTTATAGAAGATATGATCGCGCGTTGACATCGGCCTGACGCATCGCGCGCAAGCCGCTGACCGTTTGACTTAGCGCATGGCCTCCACCCCCGTCTTTCTCACCGAACCTGCCGCAGGCGCCGATCTGACGCCGTCGTCTGCCGTGCCCGCCTTCAGCCCGCTGTACCAGCAGATCAAGGGGTTGATCCTGCAGAGCCTGCAATCCGGCGAGTGGAAACCGGGCGAGGCCATTCCCAGCGAAATGGAGCTGGCCGCCCGCTACCGGGTCAGCCAGGGCACGGTGCGCAAAGCCATCGACGAGCTCGCCACCGAGAACCTGCTCACCCGCCGCCAGGGCAAGGGCACCTTCGTGACCACCCACTCGGAAGAGCAGGTGCAGTACCGTTTCCTGAAGCTGGTGCCCGACGGTCGGGATACCCCGGGACAGGAACCGGCCCAGCGCACCATCATTGACTGCAAGCGCGTGCGCGCGGGCGCCGACGTCGCGCGCGCGCTGGGTTTGCGCAGCGGCGAGCCCGTGCTGCACGTGCGTCGAGTGCTGAGTTTTTCCGGGGTGCCCACCATTCTGGAAGACCTGTGGTTGCCCGGCGGGCCCTTCAAAGGCCTCACCGCAGAACGCCTGCGCGGCCACCGCGGGGCCATGTACGCCCTGTTTGAAACCGAATTTGGCGTGCGCATGGTGCGCGCCGACGAGCAAATCCGAGCGGTTCATCCTGACGAAGAGCAGGCCCGGTGGCTGGGGGTCACCTGCGCGACCCCCTTGCTGAGTGTCGAGCGGGTGGCCTACACGTACCATGACACCCCCATGGAATGGCGTCGAGGCCTCTACCGAACCGACACACGTCACTACCGCAACAGCCTGAATTAGGGAAATAACTGAAACCCTCATGTCAGGTTGTGCGGTTGCAATAGAATTTTGCGCGCTACCTGCGTAATTGTCCTCGTGCCTGCAGGTGCAGACCAGAAAGATCCCTCCATGACAGAACTTGCCAAAAAGCGGCCTGAATTCCGCAACATCAACGCCCTGAAGGACCTGCCCACCTACCGTTTGCCCGCGGCCGGCATCGTCTCGATCCTGCACCGCATCAGCGGCTTCATCATGTTCCTGCTGCTGCCCTTCATCATCTGGCTGTTCGACACCTCCGTGTCCTCCGAGTATTCCTTTGCCCGATTCAAGGCCGCCTTCAACATCGGCCTGGGTGTGTTCCCGGGCTGGTTCATCAAGCTCGTGGCCCTGGGCCTGATCTGGGCCTACCTGCACCACCTGATCGCCGGCGTGCGCCACGTCTACATGGACGTGCACCACGCGGTGAGCAAGGAGTTCGGCCGCACGTCTGCCATCGTCACCCTGACCCTCAGCATCGGGCTGACGCTGGTGTTGGGCGCCAAGCTGTTTGGCCTGTACTGAACCTGAGCGACTCGCCCCTGGCGCTGTCCCCCTACTCAACAAGGATTCCTCACATGTCCGTCAATTACGGTTCCAAACGCATCGTCACCGGCGCGCACTACGGCTTGCGCGACTGGCTCGCCCAACGTGTCACCGGCGCCCTCATGGTGCTGTTCACCGCCGCCATCCTGGTTCAAGTGCTGTTTTCGCGCGGCGAAGTCAGCTATGACCTGTGGGCCGGCATCTTTTCCGCGCAGTGGATGAAGGCCCTGACCTTCGCCATCGTGGTGGCGCTGGTCTACCACGTGTGGGTCGGCATGCGCGACATCTGGATGGACTACGTCAAGCCGGTGGGCCTGCGTCTGGTCCTGCAAATTTTCACCATCGTCTGGTTGCTGTCGTGTGGCGGCTGGGCGGTTCAGGTTCTGTGGAGGCTCTAAAACATGTCAAGTACATCCATCGCACGTCGCCGCTTTGACGTCGTCATCGTCGGCGCCGGCGGCTCCGGCATGCGTGCCTCGCTGCAACTCGCCCGTGCCGGGCTCAACGTGGCCGTGCTCTCCAAGGTCTTCCCCACCCGCTCGCACACGGTGGCGGCGCAAGGCGGCATTGGCGCGTCACTGGGCAACATGTCCGAGGACAACTGGCACTACCACTTCTACGACACCGTCAAGGGCTCCGACTGGCTCGGCGACCAGGACGCGATTGAATTCATGTGCCGTGAAGCGCCCAAGGTCGTCTATGACCTGGAGCACATGGGCATGCCCTTTGACCGCAACCCTGACGGCACCATTTACCAGCGCCCGTTTGGCGGCCACACCGCCAACTACGGCGAAAAGCCGGTGCAGCGCGCCTGCGCCGCGGCAGACCGGACCGGCCACGCCATGCTGCATACGCTGTACCAGCAAAACGTCAAGGCCAAGACCAGCTTCTTCGTGGAGTGGATGGCCCTGGACCTGATCCGCGACGCCGAAGGCGACGTGGTGGGCGTGACCGCGCTCGAGATGGAAACCGGTGACCTGTACATCCTGGAAGCCAAGACCGTGCTGATGGCCACCGGTGGCGCCGGCCGCATCTTTGCGGCCTCCACCAACGCCTTCATCAACACCGGTGACGGCCTGGGCATGGCGGCACGCGCCGGCATCCCGCTGGAAGACATGGAGTTCTGGCAGTTCCACCCCACCGGCGTGGCCGGTGCGGGCGTGCTGCTGACCGAAGGTTGCCGTGGCGAAGGTGCCATTCTGCTCAACAGCAATGGCGAGCGCTTCATGGAGCGCTACGCCCCGACCCTGAAAGACCTGGCCCCACGTGACTTCGTGTCGCGCTCGATGGACCAGGAAATCAAGGAAGGCCGTGGCTGTGGTCCGAACAAAGACTACGTGCTGCTCAAACTCGACCACCTGGGTGCCGAGACCATCATGAAGCGCCTGCCTTCGGTGTACGAGATTGGCCACAACTTTGCCAACGTCGACATCACCAAGGAGCCGATCCCCGTGGTGCCGACCATCCACTACCAGATGGGTGGCATTCCCACCAACATCCATGGCCAGGTGGTCCTGCAAACCGCCACCAACCACGCCGAACCCATCAACGGCCTGTACGCGGTGGGCGAATGCTCCTGCGTGTCGGTGCACGGCGCCAACCGACTGGGCACCAACTCGTTGCTGGACCTGCTGGTGTTCGGTCGCGCGGCGGGCAACCACATCGTCGACTTCAACCTCAAGAACAAATCGCACAAGCCCCTGCCCGCCGATGCAGCTGACAAAACCCTGGCCCGCCTGGCGCGCCTGGAGTCGGCCAGCAAGGGGGAGTATGCGCAAGTGGTGGCCAACGACATCCGCGCCGCCATGCAGCAACACGCCGGTGTGTTCCGCACCCAGGCCAGCATGGACGAGGGCGTGCGCAAGATCGCCGAGCTCCGCGAGCGTGTCAATGCGGTGGGCCTGGCCGACCACTCCAAGGTGTTCAACACCGCGCGCATCGAGGCACTGGAGGTCGAGAACCTGATCGAATCCGCTCAAGCCACCATGGAGTCCGCAGCAGCCCGCAAGGAATGCCGTGGCGCCCACACCGTCAACGACTACGAGCGTCCGGCCGACGATCCGGTCGCACCACTGGGTCGCGACGATGCCAACTGGATGAAGCACAGCTTGTGGCACAGCGCCTCCAACTCGCTCACCTACAAGCCGGTCAACCTCAAGCCACTGAGCGTGGATTCCGTCCCGCCCAAGGTCCGCACTTTCTAAGAAAGACACGCCATGCAACGCACGTTCCAGATTTACCGCTACGATCCCGACAAGGACGCCAAGCCCTACATGCAGACCCTCTCGATTGAACTCGATGGTCACGAGCGCATGCTGCTCGACGCGCTGGTCAAGCTCAAGCAGGCGGACCCGACGCTGTCGTTCCGCCGCTCCTGCCGCGAGGGGGTGTGTGGCTCGGACGCCATGAACATCAACGGCAAGAATGGCCTGGCCTGCCTGACCAACATGCGCGACCTCCCGGGCACCATCGTGCTCAAGCCGCTGCCGGGCCTGCCGGTCATCCGCGACCTCATTGTCGACATGACCCAGTTCTTCAAGCAGTACCACTCGATCAAGCCCTACCTCGTCAACGACACGCTGCCGCCCGAAAAAGAGCGTCTGC
>CANFMY010000150.1 GCA_947448375.1 Comamonadaceae bacterium
CAAGGGCATCAACAAAAAGGGCGGTGGGCTGACCGCACCGGCCCTCACCGCCAAGGACATGGAGGACATCAAGACCGCCATGAGTTTCCAGGCCGACTACGTGGCAGTGAGCTTTCCCAAAAACGCCACCGACATGGAAATGGCGCGCCAGCTCGCCAACGTGGCGGCTGCCGAGTACAAGCACCGGCCGGGCCTGATCGCGAAGATCGAGCGCGCCGAGGCCATCCCCCATCTCGACGAGATCCTGCGCGCCAGCGACGGCATCATGGTCGCGCGCGGCGATCTGGCGGTCGAGGTGGGCAATGCCGCCGTGCCCGCGCTGCAAAAACACATGATCCGCCTGGCACGCGCACACGACAAGGTGGTCATCACCGCCACCCAGATGATGGAGAGCATGATCACCAACCCGGTGCCCACACGCGCCGAGGTGAGCGATGTGGCCAACGCCGTGCTCGACGGCACCGATGCCGTCATGCTGAGCGCCGAGACCGCGGCGGGCAAATACCCCCTCGAAACCGTGATCGAGATGGCCCAGATCTGCGTGGCGGCCGAAGCCGCCGAACGCGTCGAGCTCGACGCGGATTTCAGCGGCCTGACGTTCAACCGCATCGACCAGAGCATTGCCATGGGGGCACTCTTCACCGCGCATCACCTGGGCGCCAAGGCGCTGGTGGCGCTGACCGAGTCGGGCTCCACCGCGCTGTGGATGAGCCGCCAGCGCATCCATATCCCCATTTACGCCCTCACCAGCAAACTCAGCACCCAGCGCAAGATGGCGCTGTACCGCAACGTGAGCCCTCTGCTGATGGACACCAGCGCCGACCGCGACACCGCCCTGGTGCAGGCCGAGAACCATCTGAAGAAGCGCGGCATCGTGCAGACCGGCGACGTCTACGCCATCACCTGCGGCGAGCCCATGGGCTCGCCCGGCGGCACCAACATGCTGAAGATCTCCCAGGTCGCCTGAGGCGACACGCTGTCAGGCTCAGGGCAGGCTGGGCTCGCTAAAATCGATGGGTTTTCTTCCATTCAGCACCAGGACCCATCATGGCTCTCGTTTCAATGCGCGAACTGCTCGACCACGCCGCCGCCAACGGCTATGGCATTCCGGCCTTCAACGTCAACAACCTCGAGCAAGTCCAGGCCGTGATGGCCGCTGCCGATGAAACGGGCGCACCGGTCATCCTGCAAGCCAGCGCGGGCGCCCGCAAATACGCCGGCGAGTCCTTCATCAAACACCTGATCCAGGCCGCCACCGAGGCCTATCCGCACATCCCGCTGGTGATGCACCAGGACCACGGCACCAGCCCCAAGATCTGTGCCGGCGCCATCGACCTGGGCTTTGGCTCGGTCATGATGGACGGCTCACTCATGGAAGACGGCAAGACACCGGCCGACTTTGCCTACAACGTCAACGTCACCCGCCAGGTGGTGGCGATGGCCCACCAGGTGGGCGTCACCGTCGAGGGTGAACTCGGCTGCCTGGGCAGCCTGGAAACCGGCGAGGCAGGCGAGGAAGACGGCATTGGCGCCGTGGGCAAGCTCGACCACAGCCAGATGCTGACCGACCCGGAAGAAGCCGCCCGCTTCGTCAAGGAAACCCAGCTCGACGCCCTGGCCATTGCCATCGGCACGAGTCACGGCGCCTACAAGTTCACCCGCCCCCCCACCGGCGATGTGCTGGCCATCAGCCGTGTGAAGGAAATCAACGCGCGCATTCCCAACACCCACCTGGTGATGCATGGATCTTCCTCGGTGCCGCAGGAATTGCTGGCCATCATCAACCAGTATGGCGGCAAGATGAAGCAGACCTACGGGGTGCCGGTGAGCGAGATCCAGGAAGCCATCAAGTACGGCGTGCGCAAGATCAACATCGACACCGACATCCGCCTGGCCATGACCGGCGCGGTGCGCAAGTTCCTGCACGAGAACCCGGACAAGTTCGACGCCCGCGAGTGGCTCAAGCCCGCCCGCGAAGCCGCCAAGGCGGTGTGCAAGCAGCGCTACCTCGAGTTCGGCTGTGAAGGCCAGGGCGGCAAGATCAAGGGCGAGTCCCTGAGCATCATGGCCGGCCATTACGCCCAGGGCGCGCTGGCCCAGGTGGTGAACTGAGTGACCACAGCCCTGCACACCTCCGACCTGCAATCCCTGCCGCTGCTGGCGCGCGGCAAGGTGCGCGACAACTATGCGGTGGGCAACGACCGCATCCTGATGGTGGCCAGTGACCGCATCAGCGCGTTTGACGTCATCATGGGCGAGCCCATCCCGGGCAAGGGCGCCCTGCTCACGCAAATGGCGCTGTTCTGGTTCGACAAGTTGGGACACCTGTGTCCCAACCACCTGACGGCCGACGCACCCGAGAGCGTGGTCACGCCAGCCGAGGCCGAGCAGATTCGCGGCCGCGCCATGCTGGTCAAACGCTTGCAGCCCATCCCGGTGGAAGCCGTGGTGCGCGGCTATCTGGCCGGCAGCGGCTGGAAGGAGTACCAGGACAACCGATCGGTGTGCGGCGTGCCGCTGCCCGAGGGCCTGCACAACGCCAGCCGCCTGCCCGAGCCCATCTTTACCCCGGCTGCCAAGGCCGCGGTGGGCGAGCATGACGAAAACATCACCTACGAGCAAGTGGTCGACATCATCGGGGCCGAGCGCGCCGCCGAGATCCGCCGCGTGAGCATTGCACTCTATGAAGCGGCTCGTGACTATGCCGCCACCCGCGGCATCATCATCGCCGACACCAAGTTCGAGTTTGGCCTGGACGCTCAAGGCACCCTGGTGCTGATGGACGAGGTGCTGACGCCCGACTCCTCCCGCTACTGGCCGGCTGACACCTACGCGCCGGGCAGCAACCCGCCGAGTTTCGACAAGCAGTTTTTGCGCGACTGGCTCGAGACGGCGCAGGTGCACGGCAAGCCGTGGGACAAGACACCCCCAGCCCCACGTCTGCCCACGTCGGTGATCGAGCAGACCGCAAAGAAATATCAGGAAGCCTGGGATCGCCTGCAGGGCTGATGGGCCGTCTGGCCCGAACGGGCAAGGCCGGAGCCGTCACGCCCCCTGGCATCACGGGCTGGTGCCGTGAGGGCGGGTGCCCGCACAGGCACTGCGACTCAGTTCAGCGCCATGCTGAGCTTGCGCCGATAACGCGACACCATCTCCGTCTGCGGGTCCTGCTCGGCCAGGGTCTTGCCGGCCAGCTCGATGCCGCCAGCGGTCTTGCCGGTTTCCTGCTCGGTGTTGCGCCGGGGCGGAGGCGTCAACAATTCCAGGATGGCCACATACGTCTTGCGCGCGACCTCGTCGTTCCAGGCCTTGTCGCGCATGATGATCTCGAGCAATTCCTCCATGGCCGCCGGCCAGTCGCCCGCCGCCATCAACAGACGGGCCTTGGCCAGGCGGGTGTCAAAGTCGCGCTTGTTCTGGGCGATGGCGGCGTCGAACTGCTCGAGCGTCCATTGGGCGCGCTCGTCGGTGGTGGCAAATTGCAGCGACAGCAGCCAGTGGTGCAAGGCATCAAAACGCAACTGCATCGGAATTTGCGCCAGCGCCGGGGCCAGAGCCGCTTCGGCTGTGGCGAGGTCGCCCTGCGAAATCAGCAGCTTCACATAGTCGTACCGCGCGTCGTCGTTGGCCGGGTTGATCGCCAGGGCCTCTTGCAACTTGGCGAGCGCGGCATCGACATCGCCCGACTCCATCAACTCTTCAGCCTCCTCGGTGTCCGCCTGGGCCTCCAGGTCGTCGGCACTGGGCAGGTGCTTGTCGAGAAACTCGCGCACCTTGCCCTCGGGCAGGGCGCCCATGAACCCATCGAGGGGGCGCCCCCCCTGCATGAGCACGCAGGTGGGGATGCTGCGAATGCCAAACGCACCGGCCAGTTGCTGCTCGTCGTCCGAGTTGATCTTGACCAGCTTGAAGCGGCCACCGTAGTCCGCCTCGAGCTTTTCCAGCACAGGCCCCAGCGACTTGCAGGGCCCGCACCAGGGCGCCCAGAAATCGACCAGCACCGGGGTGTTCATGGAGGCCGCAATGACCTCGGTCTCAAAATTCTCGACTGTCACATCCATCATGGGGAACAACTCCGGGCAAAACCTTAAAATTCGAACTCTCAGGGCACCCTTCTCGGGCGCCCGCCACAGGCCGATCATATGACCCAACCGCTCGTGGGTGTCGTGATGGGGTCCCAGTCCGACTGGGAAACCCTGCAACACGCGACCCAGATTCTGCAGGAATTCCAGATTCCCTTCGAGGCCCGTGTGGTCTCGGCCCACCGCATGCCGGACGACATGTTCCGCTATGCCGAGGCTGCCGAGGGCCGTGGCCTGCGCGCCATCATCGCGGGTGCGGGCGGTGCCGCACATTTGCCAGGCATGCTGGCCGCCAAAACCGTGGTCCCGGTGCTCGGCGTGCCGGTGGCCAGCCGGCACCTGCAGGGCGTGGACTCGCTGCACAGCATCGTGCAAATGCCCAAGGGCATTCCGGTGGCCACCTTCGCCATCGGCAACGCGGGTGCGGCCAATGCGGCCTTGTTTGCAGCCGCTTTGCTGGCCCATGACCACCCCGCTGTGCGGGAGCGTTTGCATGCATTCCGCCACCACCAGACCGAGCAGGCCCGCCAGATGGCGCTGCCGGTGCAGGCGTCGGCATGACCCAGCAGGCCTCGGGCGCCGTGCCCATGCCCCCCTCCGACGTCTTGATGCCCGGCAGCACCCTGGGGGTGCTGGGCGGCGGGCAACTCGGTCGCATGTTTGTGCACGCGGCCCAGCGCATGGGCTACCGCACCGTGGTGCTCGACCCGGATGCCGACAGCCCGGCCGGCCGCTCCAGCGACACGCATCTGCCCTGCGCTTACCTGGACGACACGGGCTTGCGCTCGCTGGCCCAGCAAGCCCATGGCATCACCACCGAATTCGAGAACGTGCCCGCACAAGCCTTGTCCGCGCTGGCTCGTTCACGCCCTGTCTCACCGGCTGCCGACGCCGTCTCGATCGCGCAGGACCGCGCCCTGGAAAAAGCCCACTTCACCCGCTGCCAGGTGCCGGTGGCGCCGCACGCCGTGCTGCGCTCGGCCCAGGACCTGGCCCAGGTGCCCGACAGCCTGCTGCCCGGCATCCTCAAAACCGCCACCCTGGGCTACGACGGCAAAGGTCAGGTGCGGGTTCGCACACGCGAGGAACTGCAAGCCGGCTGGGTGCAATTGCAAGGCACGTCGACCCAGCCCGTGGTTTGCGTGCTCGAGCAGATGCTGCCCCTGGCCGCCGAATGCTCGGTGATCGTGGCGCGTGGCCGCGACGGCCAGTGCGTGCATCTGCCGGTGCAGCGCAATTTGCATCGTCAGGGCATTTTGGCCGTGACCGAGGTTTTTGACGGCCACCTCGACGCAGCGCTGGCCGAACAGGCGCTGGACGCCGCCCGCAAGGTGGCCGATGGCCTGAACTACGTGGGCGTGCTGTGTGTCGAGTTCTTCCTCCTCGAGGCCGGGCCCGTGCGCGATGCGCTGGGCGCCCTGGTGGTCAATGAAATGGCACCGCGTCCGCACAACAGCGGGCACTACAGCATGGACGCCTGTGACATCTCGCAGTTCGAGTTGCAGGTGCGCTGCCTGGCCGGTTTGCCACTCACCCCACCGCGCCAACACAGTCCCGCGGTGATGCTCAACCTGCTGGGCGACCTGTGGTTCAACCACAGCCCGGATGGGGGCGGTGAAGCACGCGAACCCGATTGGGCCGCCGTGCTGGCCCTGCCCGGCAGTCACCTTCATCTCTATGGCAAATCGGATGCACGCGCGGGTCGCAAGATGGGACACCTCACCTTCACCGGCACTGACGCGGCCCAGGTCCGGCACACCGCCTTGCAAGCGGCGGCGGCGCTGGGCATTGCGGCGTTCTGAGGACAGACACTGTCGGCTTTTTGAGCACCTCTCTGACGCTTTCTCTGGCCGCCTCAACGCCCCGTTTGTGCATCATGTCCCCTCACACTCCATCATGATCCTGCCTGGCTCCGACCCCGCTGCCATCGAGGCCGCCGCCCAGGCGCTGGCCCGAGGCGAGCTCATCGGCCTGCCCACCGAAACCGTGTACGGGCTGGGCGCGGATGCCGACAACCCGCTGGCCGTCGCCCGGGTGTTCGCCGCCAAAGGTCGCCCCAGCGACCACCCGCTGATCGTCCATGTGGCCGATGCCTCGCAGGCCGAGCGCTACGCCGACCCCATTGCGCCCGTTGCCCGTCGGCTCATGGCCGCCCACTGGCCCGGCCCGCTCACCTTGATCCTGCCGCGTCGCGCGGGCGTGGCCGAGGCCTCGGCCGGAGGACAAGGCTCCATTGGCCTTCGCTGCCCCAGCCACCCGGTGGCCCAGGCAGTGATGCGAGCCGCCCAGGCCCTGGGCGTGCACGGTATCTCGGCGCCCAGTGCCAATCGCTTTGGCCGGGTGAGCCCCACCACCGCGGCACACGTGCAAGATGAGTTGGGCAGCGAGTTGCTGGTGCTCGATGGCGGTCCTTGCGACGTGGGCATCGAGTCGACCATCATCGACTGCACACGCGGACAGCCCGTGTTGTTGCGACCGGGCATGTTGTCGCCAGAGACCTTGTCGGCCGCAGCAGGAGAACCCGTGCTCACCCCCGAGGCGTTTGCTCGGCTCAACACCGCGCCCGCGGCCACACCCCGCGCTTCCGGCACCCTGGCGTCGCATTACGCCCCCATGGCACGCGTGCACTTGCTGACACACACGGCGTTGCAAGCCCGGCTGGACACGCTGGTCGCGGATGACTCGCGTTCTCCTTGCGGCGTGTGGGCCCGCACGCCCTTGCGCGCGCCCGTGGGTGTCGTGCTGCGACCCATGCCTGAGAGCGCGTTCGATTGCGCCCACGTGCTGTTTGCCGAGCTGCGGGCTTTCGATCAACTGGGGGTGAGCGACATCCTGGTGGAGACCCCGCCCGACAGCCCTGACTGGGACGGTGTGCGTGACCGCTTGACCCGGGCGGCCGCCTGACCGGACAAGGCCATCCCTGCACGCGACGCGCCCGCGCCCGACACCCCCTTTAGAACGTTAAACTAGCCCGATGCGCTGGAGAACCCCCATGATGAAACCCACCCGGTCCTGGACGACAGGCCTTGGCCTGAAAACTGTGGCCACCTTGTTGCTCTCGACGCTGTTGGTCAGCTGTGGGTCCAGTAAAAAGTACGATGAGTTCATTCCGTCGCGGATCATTTCTGCGGGGGACGCGATGAGTTACCTTGACGCAAATCCGGCAGTGAGTTTGGGCGTCACGCTTCCCGCACCTGCTTTGTCGGCATATGACAACCGGTTGACGGTCATCGAAGACAGCGCCAATTCAAATGGTATCTACGACCATTGGTTGAAGCAGTTCGCTGGCGGCTATTGGGCACCCACGCTCGGTGACAGCACAAGCACCACGGCGAAAATCATCATGTTGAGAACCGCAGCCCCCGTGATGTCTCGCCGCGGTGATGTTCCAGCACCCTCCGATGCCAAGCTGGCCGATATTCAGGCCCAGCTCTCCGGTTTCAGCACCCGTGCTGATGACCTGCTGGTGATGAGCGTAGGCCTGGGCGACATTCTCGAACTTGCCGAAACATACTTGGCCGGCAATGGCACTGGTAGCGGTAGCGTAGCCAGCCTGAAAGATGTGGCTTTCGCACGCGGTCAAGCGTACATGGATTACGCCAACCAGTTGTATCAGAATGGCACGTTCAAACGCATCATCCTGGTCAACCCGATCGACATCAGCAACAGTCCTTTCGCTCAAAAGGCCAAAGTTGGTTCGCCCCTCAACCCCGCTGTGGACGCCGTTATCAGCCAGATGACGGAGCAATTCACCTATGGCCTCAAACGCAACGCATCCACTTACCCCCGAAGCGGTGGCGTTTGGTTATTTGATGCAACCAACTTGCTGCTCAACATCAACCTGACCGCCATCAACGTCAACTTGACTGTGTCCGTCTGTGATGAACCGGCAACCCCCAGGAAACAAGTC
>CANFMY010000151.1 GCA_947448375.1 Comamonadaceae bacterium
ACCACACCCGAAAAATGCGCGGGCAATTCCGACACCCACTGCACCTGTTCGCCAAAAGCCTGCAACGCCGCACGCTGACGCGCCTGCAGGTCACCCGACAAGTCCACGATGGTATAGCGACGCACCCGAGACCCCAGGGTGGAGAGCAACTGATGGGCCAGCGCCCCCGTGCCCGCCCCGAACTCCCAGACCTCATCGGTGCCGCTCACGGTCAAGGCCTCGTCCACCGAACGGGCCAGGGTGCGACCAAACCAGGGCGAGAGCTCGGGCGCGGTCACAAAGTCACTGCCCCCCTGTGGGGTAGTGCCCAACTTGGGCAAGCCCCCCGAGTAGTACCCCATGCCCGGCGCGTAGAGCGCCATGGCCATGAAGCGATCAAAGCCGATCCAGCCCTGGGATTGGGCAATGGAACGGTGCAAGAGGGCATGAAGCGCAGACATGAAGCGATTTTCGCTGACAATCGCCCCATGGCTTGGACCTTGATTACCGGCGGTGCGACCCGCCTTGGACGTGAAATCGCGCTGGCTTTTGCGCAAGCCGGCTGGGGCGTGGCCTGTCATTACCGACATTCGCAGGACGCCGCACAAGACGTGTGCGCATCGATCCGTGCCCAGGGTGGTGCCGCTCTGGCGGTGCAGGGTGACCTGGAGGACGAGGCCAGCTGCCGCCAGTTGTTTGACGCCACGATCCAGACAACCGGCGCCCACTTGCACTGCGTCGTCAACAACGCCTCGTTGTTCGAACCCGATGATGCCCGCCAGATGGACGAAGCCCAGGCGCTGCAACAGTTACAGGTGAACCTGATGGCCCCGCTTCGGCTGAGCCGCTGGCTGGCCCACCTGCATGAGGCTGCCCCCTCCACCCCACATCCCAGCGGACAGGCCAGCGTCATCCATGTGCTGGACCAGAAGGTGTTCAACCTCAACCCGGACTACTTCAGCTACACCCTGAGCAAGCTGGCACTCGAACGCGCCGTCAGTCTGCAGGCACAGGCCCTGGCCCCCACCCTGCGCGTCAACGCCGTGGCCCCAGGTCTGATGTACCTGAGCGGCCCGCAGTCGCAGGACAACTTCGACAAGGCCAGCCAGGCCAATCTGATGCGCCGTCCCCTCAACCCGCGACACGTGGCCGACAGCGTGGTATTTCTGGCAGGCAATGCCGGCATCACCGGCACCACCATCCGGGTGGACAATGGCCAGCACCTGGTGCCTTCGCCCCGCGACATCATGTTCGTGACCGAGGCCGTCATGAGCGGGGCAACGCCATGAACCACCCATCTTTGTTGCGTCACCACCGACGGCTGTTTCTGCAGGGTTTGTGTGTGCCGGTACGCATCGGCATCCACGAATTCGAACAGGTCGCCCCCCAGCGCATCGTGTTCGACATCGAGTTGTATGTGCCGCTGGACAACACCACTCCCGCGCAGGACCAGATCCAAGAAGTGGTCGACTACGACTTCGTGCGCGAGGTGGTGCATGCGCGCGTGGCGCAAGGTCATATCAACCTGCAGGAAACCCTGGGGGACGACATCCTGAGCGCCCTGTTGGCCCACCCGGGTGTGGCCGCGGCCAGCGTCTCCACCCGCAAGCCCGACGTCTACCCCGATTGCGAGGCCGTTGGCGTCCAGACGTTTCGTGCAAAACCTGGTGTGGCGTGGGGATGACCATGGCAGCCAAGGGCACGCAAATTCTCACCCTCACCGGCCTGCGCTTTGACGCCAATCTGGGGATTTTGGAGCACGAAAAAAGCCACCCCCAACCGATTCAGGTCGACGCCGAGTTGAACCTGGGCACCCAACCGCTGTTGCCGCACGACGACGACATCACCCACGTGCTGGACTACCGCAAGGTGCGCCAGATCATCATCAGCGAGTGCACGGCCGAGCATGTGAACCTGCTCGAGACCCTGATCGGCAAACTGGCGCACCGATTGATGCAATTGCACGGCGTGCTCGGCGTTCGGGTGAAGATTGCCAAGCTGGAGATCTTCGCGGATTGCGAAGTGGCGATCCGGATGGAAACCGGGCAGTGGTGAGGCCTGGCTGCCCTTGCGTCACTCCAGGCGGATATTGGCCGCCTTCACGACCTGACCGTAGCGACCCAGATCGCGCTTGAGTTGCTCGCCAAACTGCTCCGGCGTGCCCGCACTGGCATCGATACCCAGCGTTTGCAGTTTGTCCTTCACCAACGGATCACTCAGCACGGCATTCAACTCGGTGTTCAGGCGTTGCACCACCGACGCGGGGGTTTTGGCCGGGGCCAGCAGGCCCACCCAGGAATTGACCACGAAGTCGGACACACCGCTTTCCATGAAGGTGGGCACGTCCGGCAAGGCCGGTGTGCGCTGCGCGCTCGAGACCGCAATGGCACGCAGCTTGCCGGACTTCACATGCCCGTGCGCCCCCGCGACGGCGGTGTAGACCAGCGGAATGCTGCCACCCAGCACATCGGTCATGGCCTGCCCGCCGCCCTTGTAGGGCACATGGGTCAGTTGAGCTCCGGTGCGTTGTGCCAGCAATTCTCCGGCGATGTGCGGCGTGCCACCTGTGCCCGAGGTGCCGTACGACAGGCCCCCTGACTGACTTTTGGACAAGGCGATCACCTCAGGCAAGGACCTGGCCGGCACACCCGGATTGGCCACCAGGATCAGCACCGCATCGCCGATCTTGCCCACCGGCGCAAAATCTTTCAGCGTGTCGAACGGCACTTTGGCAAACACATGCGGGTTGATCACCAAGGTGCCGTCAAACCCCAGCACCAGGGTGTAGCCGTCAGGCGTGGCCTGCGCCACCAGGCTCGTGCCGATGTTGCCCGAGGCTCCTGGCTTGTTGTCAATCACCACCTGCTGACCCAGCCGTTTGCTCAGGTGCTCGGCGATGAGACGGCCGCTGGTGTCGGTCACGCCCCCCGGCGTGAAGGGCACCACCAGGCGGATGGGCTTGGATGGCCAGGCTTCTTGCGCGCTGGCCCCCAGGGACAGGCCCACCAGGGCGCTCAAGAGCGCTCGACGATAGCGTTGAATTGTCTGCATGCAGGACTCCACCAGGTCTCAAAAGGGCAAAAATGCGGGCCGTTAAACCCACGTCATCGGGGACAATACGCCATTACACCCCAGGTCCACCCCTGCGACAATACGACCATGCCCACCCCCGACACACTTCAGCGAGAGACCCACAAGCTTGAAAAGCGCCTGTGCCGCCAGGTCGGCCAGGCCGTGGTGGAGTACAACATGATCGAGGCCGGCGACCGGGTCATGGTGTGCCTCTCGGGCGGCAAGGACAGCTACACCCTGCTGGACATCCTGCAAAAGTTGCAGCAGCGCGCCCCGGTGGATTTCGAACTGATTGCGGTCAACCTGGATCAGAAGCAGCCGGGTTTCCCTGCGCACATCCTGCCCGAGTACCTGTCGCGTCTGGGCATCCCATTTCACATCGAAAACCAGGACACCTATTCCATCGTCAAGGACAAGATTCCCGAGGGCAAGACCCTGTGCAGTCTGTGCTCACGCTTGCGCCGGGGCATCTTGTACCGTGTGGCCGATGAATTGGGCGCCACCAAGATCGCCTTGGGCCACCACCGCGACGACATCCTGCAAACCTTCTTCCTCAACATGTTCTTTGGCGGCAAGCTCAAAAGCATGCCGCCCAAGCTGCAAAGTGACGATGGCCGCCATCTGGTCATCCGTCCCCTCGCCTATGTGGCCGAGAAGGACATCGTGCGCTGGTCCGACCATCGACAGTTCCCCATCATTCCCTGCACGCTGTGCGGCAGCCAGGAAAATCTCCAGCGCAAACAGGTGGGCGACATGATGCGTGCCTGGGACAAACAGTACCCGGGGCGGCTCGACAACATGGCCAACGCCCTGCAACACATCGTGCCCTCGCATTTGATGGACCGCCAGGCTTTTGATTTTGCCGGCCTGATGGCCAATGGCGTTCCAGTGCCCGAGGGCGACCTCGCCTTTGACACCCCTGAGTTGCCCAGCTCTTTTCCCATTCCGCTGACGGTGGAGTGATCGGCCGACCTGACACGTAGCAGGGCGTTGTGCACACCAATGCGCGGCGGCAAACTGCGCACCACGGTGCTGATGGAACGGATTCTTCCGCCTTGGCTTGTCAGCAATTCGATCGTCGGCACACGACATTTTGCAATTTGATGAATAATAGAAACACCATGGTCGTCCCAACAAGTCCCCTGAGAATCCATTGGATAAAATAGTACTCCGTTCAATTTGCATCGACCACCTCCTCCCGTCATGTCTGCCTCTCCACGACACCTGGCCATCATCATGGATGGCAATGGCCGTTGGGCCAAGCGTCGTCGTCTGCCGCGACAAGCCGGGCACCTGATGGGCGCGAGTGGGCTCAAGCGCATCGTTCGGGCCTGCGCCGATCGGGAGGTGGAGTTCCTCACTATCTTTGCCTTCAGCACGGAAAACTGGCGCCGCCCGGCCGATGAGGTCTCGGCCCTCATGTCGCTGTTCATCCAGTACCTCACCCGTGAGGTCAAGGAGATGCGCGAGCAAGGCGTGCGCCTGCGCGTCATTGGCAACCGCGAGGCCTTCGATGTGCCGTTGCAGCGTCTGATCGAGGACGCCGAGTCAGCCACGGCACACAACACCCGCCTGAACCTCACCGTGGCGGCCAACTATGGTGGTCAATGGGACATTCTGAATGCCGTCCAGTCCTGGCAGGCGGCGAACCCGGATACGCCGCTGTCGGCGCTTGCCCAGCAAGATCTCGCCGAGCACCTCAGCACCGCAGGCATGCCCGACCCGGACTTGCTCATCCGCACCGGCGGGGAGTCGCGCATCAGCAACTTCTTGTTGTGGCAAATGGCTTACACCGAGTTCTACTTCACGGACACCCTGTGGCCGGATTTCGACGACAAGGCGCTGGATGCGGCCCTGACGTGGTTTGGCACCCGGGTGCGCCGCTTTGGCAAGACCGACGAGCAAGTCAGTGGCGCTCCGCTGAAAACTTATAGCCTGGGCGAATCGCTCTGACCCGCAGGCCGGTGTGATCTGTTCACGCTAGCGATCACGGTCCTCAGCGGCCTGAATCCCTTCCCCTGGCCTAGAGGTCATCGCATGATGGCCGCATGCCCCTCACCCCTCAGACCTTCCCCAGCGCTCCCGCGCTGCCCTACGACAACGCCCTGCGTGCGCGCTTGAACACCGGCGACGTTTTGCTGTGCAGCGGCAGCGGGGTGTTTTCCGAATTGATCCAGCAGGCCACGGACAGCCTGTGGAGCCATGTGGCCCTGATCGTGCGGCTCGATGCCCTTGACCGCATCCTGCTCTTTGAGAGTGTGGAAACCTTTGGTGTGCGCGCCGTTCCCCTGTCCCGCTACCTCGCCCATGACGCGCAGGATCGACCTTACCCGGGCGGGTTGGTGGTGGTGCGTCATCGCACATTCGCCACCGTATCGTCTGCCCAGAGCATCCAGCGCATGTTGCAATTTGCAGTTGACCAGTTCGGGAGCCCCTACAGCCGGCAGGAAATCGTTCGCATCGCAGCCCGCATTCTGGGCAATTCACTGCAAGCCCCCGTGGCACACCGCAAGGAAACCTCCTTGAAGGAATTCATTTGCTCGGAATACGTGGCGGCCTGCTTCGCTCAAGCCGGCGTGTCACTGACGATCGGTGATCGCGGGTATGTCACACCGGCAGATTTCGCCGACCCGCAAGCGGTGGAGTTGATCGCCGTCTTGCAATC
Organism: Comamonadaceae bacterium; assembly: GCA_947448375.1. Classification (GTDB taxonomy): domain Bacteria; phylum Pseudomonadota; class Gammaproteobacteria; order Burkholderiales; family Burkholderiaceae_C; genus Limnohabitans. The sequence continues at coordinate 5,717 of CANFMY010000151.1, forward strand.
CCCCGACTGAAAGGAGTCGCCGCATGTGACAGCCCTTCCTCTGCCCTGACTCATCTCAGCAAGGTGCCTCCTATAATGCGTAGGTGCTACCGATGGGCTATGGGGCCTTCTACCCACGTTTGTTCAACCTACACGAGTATTTATTTTGAAACGCGAACCTCACCACCCTAACCACGCCCTTCGACATGAGCGCCATCAGGACTGCATTGCCCTGGTCGATGGACGCTTCCTGAATTGGTTGCTGGCCACCGACAGCGAAGCGGCAGGCGACGACAAGCTCAACCGTCATGCCTTGCACGGCGTATTCACCGCCCTGCTGCAACAGTGGGGTCTGAATTGCGATCTGCGCCGCATCTACTGGTACACCGACCAGCATGATGGTCAGTACCCGAACGACCAGGTGGTGCGTCTGCTGGTGAACCACCAGCAAGACAAAGGCGCCTCCATGCTGCGCACCATCAGCACCGACCTCACCCAGCTGGTGAACCATCGGGCCTGCGAGCACATCCTGCTGGTCAGCGACGACGAACGACTCACCCCGTTGATCGACCAGGCCCAGTTGCATGGCGTGAGTGTGCATGTGGTGTGTGACGAGTCGTCGCGCAACTTGCCCAAGCTGTTCGAAACCGATCCGGGCTGGACGCGCATGCTCGAACAAGCCGATCGACGCATCGTCATGCACTCGCAAGCCATTCGTGACTTGTTGACCTCACGCCAGGCCTCAGTGGACAGCCCCTCGCTGCACCCCATGGGGCATGAGGTCGAGGCACCCGATCCGGAAGTGGTTCGAACCAAACTGCAAGGTGTGGTGAAAACCTGGTGGGACGAGGAACCCGAGGATATTCGTCTGGACCTGCGCGAAGAGTTGCAGGACAGCCGCGGCATTCCCCAGGAAGTCGATCGTCACTTGCTTTTGCAAGTCCGCAAAGAACTCGAGCGCACCTTGAGTTTCCAGGAGAAAAAATTGCTACGCGACATGGTGCGTCAGGTGGTGCTGGAAAAGGCCGCCGAGGAATAAGCCTTCGTCTTTTTAAAACGGCTGATCCACATGACCTTGCTTGTCACCGGTTGCGCTGGCTTCATTGGCAGCAACTTTGTTCACACCGCGCTGGCCGCCAGCAATGAGACCATCGTCAACCTGGACAAGCTCACCTACGCGGGCAACCTGGCCAATCTGGCCATCTTTCAGCAAGACCCGCGGCATGTGTTTGTGCAAGGCGACATTGGCGACCGCGCACAGGTGGAGCGTTTACTCAACGAACACCGGCCGCGCGCCGTGGTGAATTTTGCCGCCGAATCGCACGTGGATCGCTCCATTCACGGCCCGGGGGACTTCATCCAGACCAACGTGGTGGGCACATTCGAGTTGCTTGAAGCGGTTCGCGGCTACTGGCAGTCGCTGGCCGCCGAACAACGTGAGGCCTTCCGGTTTGTGCACGTGAGCACCGACGAGGTGTATGGCACGCTCAGCCCCACCGACCCTCCCTTTGCAGAAACCAACGCCTACGAGCCCAACAGCCCGTACTCGGCCAGCAAGGCCGCCAGCGATCATCTGGTGAGGGCCTGGCACCACACCTACGGTCTGCCGGTGCTGACCACCCATTGCAGCAACAACTACGGGCCGTATCACTTTCCGGAAAAACTCATTCCCCTGGTCATCCACCATGCCCTGGCGGGCAAGCCCCTGCCCATCTATGGCGATGGCCAGCAGGTGCGTGACTGGCTTTACGTGGAGGACCACTGCCGCGCGATTCTGCGGGTGCTCGAGGCCGGACGTGTAGGCGAAACCTACAACATCGGTGGCTGGAACGAAAAACCCAACCTGGAAGTGGTGCACACCATCTGCCACCGGCTGGATGCCGTGCGGCCGCGCGCCGATGGCCAGTCGTACACCCGCCAGATCACCTTCGTGAAAGACCGCCCGGGACACGATCGTCGCTACGCCATAGATGCGCGCAAGATCGAGCGTGAACTGGGCTGGCGACCTCTCGAAACGTTTGAGTCCGGCATCACCAAGACGATTGACTGGTATCTGGCCCATGCCCAATGGGTGGAGGACGTCACCAGTGGGCAATACCGCCAGTGGGTGGCGGCCCAATATGGCTGAGCACGGCCCGCCCTTGAACATCTTGCTGCTGGGCGGCACTGGTCAGGTGGGAACCGAATGGCGACGCCTATGGACGCACGACGGCGCATCCACTCACGTGCAAGCCCCCTCACGAGAGGACCTGGATCTTGCCGATTCACAGGCCGTGCGCGACTGGGT
>CANFMY010000152.1 GCA_947448375.1 Comamonadaceae bacterium
CCTACCACGAGAACCCGCGCGACTCGTACCACGCCAACATCCTGCACACTTTCTACGGCACCTTCGGTTTGTCGCGCATGTCGCAAGAGTCCGGCATGGTGCTGGACAAGTCGGGCCGGCATGTGTATTTCTACACCAAGGCCGGGACAGAAAAGAAGTCGGCGGATTACGACAAGACCGCCAGTGAATTGCGCTCGCACAACGATCAACTCACCCTGGAAGACCCCAGCATTCTCAAGTGGAAAGATGAAGTTGGCGATGGCGTGAGTGTGCAGATTCTCAACACCTGCCCCTCGTTCGTGTTGCATCAGATCGCCAACAGCCTGGCCACCCGTCAACTCATTCCACGGGGAGTGGACCAATCGGATCTGGTGTGGACCTACTTCGGTTTCGAGGACGACGACGAGGAGACGACTCGCCTGCGACTCACCCAAGTCAACCTGGTGGGATCGGCAGGCATGGTGTCGGTCGAGGACGCTGCCGTGTGCGAGATGATGCAGCGCGCGTTTGCCGACGGCGAGGAGGGCGCCTCCTTCATCGAGATGGGCGGAAAGACCCTGGAGAGTGGTGGCGCAAGCAAGCTGTCCGAGCGGGCCATTCGCAACTTCTGGCACCACTACCGTCAGTACATGGGGCTGTGATCATGCAGGATGCCAACTCTTCCACCACGCCCTCCTTTCAGGAACGCCTGACCTTGCACCGTGAGCATGCGGACACAGTGTCCTACCTGCTGGCTGAATGGGCCCATGCCATCGATCAGAACCGCGTCGAGGAAATTGCCACCCTGATGCTGCCGACCGGTCGCTACACCGTGACCTCGCGCTTCAACCACGACCGTGGACTGCCGATGGCCATCATCGATGCGCACAGCGCCGCCCAATTGCGCGACCGCATCAAGTCCATGCGCCTGGCCAACATCTACCAGCCCCAAAACTATCGCCATGTGCTGAGTGCCATTCAGGTGATGGGGCAGGATGCGTCAGGCTTGCTGGAAGTGCGATCCAGCTTTGCGGTGGTGCGCACGCTGGAGTTGATGGGCGACAGCCTGCTGTTTGCCAGCGGTGAATGTCATGATCTGATTGATGTGGGGGGCGATGCGCCCCGGTTTGCGCAACGGCGCATGATTTTCGATTCCCGAGCCGTCGAGACGCTCATGGTCATTCCCATTTGAGGAGATGCGTGTGTCACAGCCTGTTTTATTTCGTCGTGAACTGCTCATGGGCTTGATCGGGGCAGGGCTTGCGCTGACCGTGCAAGCACAAACCCCTTCGCCCGACTGGCCCACCCGACCCATTCGCATGATCGTGCCGAATCCGGCGGGCGGCACGGCCGATGTGTTGCCTCGCATGATCGCCGAGCCCCTGGCCCAGCGTCTGGCCCAGCCCGTGGTGGTGGAAAACCGCCCCGGGGCGGCGGGCAACATCGGCGCCGAATTTGTCTACAACGCCGAGCCCGACGGCTACACCTGGCTGGCGGCCCCGCCCCCCTCACTCACCGTCAACCCGAGCCTGTACCCCAAGCTCAACCACGACCCCAGCAAGTTCGCCCCCATCACGGTGATTGCCACGGTGCCCAATGCGCTGTTTGTGCATCCCTCGCTGCCCGTCAACACCTTGCCGGAATTTCTGGCGTACCTGAAAGCCAATCCGGACAAGTTGAGCTATGCCTCGCAAGGCAACGGGTCCACATCACACCTCACCGCCGAGTTGTTCAAACTCAAAACCGGCTTGAAACTGCAGCATGTGCCCTACAAGGGGGACGCACCGGCCGTGGCCGACTTGCTGGCCGGCCATGTGCAGGTGATGTTTGGCAACGTGGCGGCCGGCATGTCCCATGTGCGCAACGGCAAACTGCGTGTGCTGGCGGTGACCAGTCCCAAGCGCTTGCCGGCGCATCCGCAGTTGCCGGCTTTGAACGAACTGGTACCCGGCGTGGTGGCCGTCACCTGGTTTGGCATGGTGGCGTCTCCCGGCACGCCCCCGGCCATCACCCGCAAAGTGTCACAGATGGTGTCCGATATTCTCAAGACGCCCGAGATGGTCCGCAAGTTTGCCGAGGCGGGTGCCGATCCGGTGGGCAACACACCCGACGAGATGGACAAGTGGATGCGCGAGGACGTCGATCGCTGGCGTTCGGTGATTCGCGCAGCCAACATCAAGATCGATTGAGTGGGCGCCAGCCGGCACACCCACCGTGCTCTGAATTGACGTTTGCAGGAGTGACAGGATGAACCCCATGATTCGCTGGATGACGGCACTCGGTGCCACGATGATGGTCGCGACAGCCTGGGCCCAGGCTGCCTACCCCAGTGCCCCCATCAGTCTGGTGGTGCCGTTTGCCGCTGGCAGCGGCACCGATGCCGTGGCGCGCATCGTGGTCAAGAAGCTGGGCGAGCGGCTGAACCAACCGGTGCTGGTGGACAACAAGGCAGGCGCCAATGGGCAGATCGCCGCCAACTTTGTGGCCAAGGCCAAGCCGGATGGTTACACCTTGCTCATGACCACCAACACCTCCCACTCGGCCAACCCCAGCCTGGTGAAGGACCTCAAGTACGACCCGATCAAGGACTTCACGCCCATTGCGCGTGTGGGCGAGTTGCCCTTTGCCCTGATGGTGAGCGCCAAGGAGCCGGCCAAGTCCATGGGCGAGTGGCTTGCCTATGCACGCGCCAACCCCGGCAAGCTGTCCTACGCCACGCCCAACAGCACGTCGCTGGTCGCGTCCGAAACCATCAAGCGCATCGGTAAGGTGGATGTGCTGGGCGTGCCCTACAAGTCCAGCCCGCAGGCCCTGACCGACCTCATCAGTGGCGTGATCCAGATGTATGTGGCCGATGTGGGCTCCAGCATGGGCATGATCAAGGCGGGCGGCGTGCGGGTGCTGGCCGTCACCACCAAGCAGTCCTTGTCCTCCTTGCCTGGTGTGCCGCCTATCGCGGAATCGATACCGGGATTTGACCTGACCTCCTGGAACGGCATCTTCGGTCCTGCGGGGGTGCCCCGCGAGGTGGTGGACAAACTCAACACCGAGCTGCAGGCTGTGCTGGCGGACAAAGAGGTGCAGGCCCAACTCAAGCAAATCGGCTTTGAAGTGTGGCCGAGCAAGACGCCCGATGAGTTTTCGCGCTATGTGTCGGACCAGTTGGGGCACTGGGCCATGATGATTCGCCAAGCCGGCATTCGGGCGGAATGAGCAACACCCCGCACGGTACCCCAGGCGCTCCCGCAGGGCCGTTGGCCGGGGTGCGCATCCTGGATCTCACCACCGTCATCCTGGGCCCGTTTGCCACCCAGATCCTGGCTCAGTTGGGCGCCGAGGTCATCAAGGTCGAGTCGCGCGAGGGCGACAACATGCGTCATGTGGGACCGATGCACCATCCCGGCATGGGCCATATCTTCCTCAATGCCAACGCCGGCAAGCACAGCGTGGGGCTGGACCTCAAGCATCCCCAAGGTCGCGAGGCCGCCTTGCGCATTGCTGAAGGCTGTGATGTGCTCATCAGCAATGTGCGACCGCAAGCGCTGGCGCGTCTGGGACTCGATTACGACAGCGTGAAGTCACGCAACCCGCGCCTGATCCATGTCAGCTGTGTCGGTTTTGATCAGGAGGGCCCGGATGCTGCACGCCCGGCCTACGATGACTTGATCCAGGGTGCGACCGGGATTCCCTGGTTGATGCAGGCCTATGGAAACCCTCAACCGGCCTACGCGCCCACCACCTTGTCGGATCGCGTGACCGGCCTGCACACCGTGTATGCCGTGACCACCGCCTTGTACGCGCGCAGCCAGACCGGGCTGGGGCAGGCCGTGGTGGTGCCGATGTTCGAAGCGATGGCGCAATTCATCCTGGGTGACCACATGGCAGGGCTGACCTTCGAGCCGCCTCGAGGGGAGCCGGGCTATGCCCGCTTGCTCACGCCGCACCGCAAACCGTATGCCACCCAGGACGGCTTGCTGTGCGTGCTGATATACAACGACAAACACTGGCAGAACTTCTTCGCCGCGATGGGCGAGTCCGAGGGGTTGGGACGCGACCCGCGCTTCATGACCCACAGTGCGCGTGCCCAGCACATTGATGCGGTGTACGAGCAGGTGGGACGCATCATGAAGTTGCGCACCACCGCGCAATGGCGGGCGCTGCTCGATCAGGCCGACGTGCCCAACATGCCCATGAACAGCCCGGCCGATTTGCTGAGCAACCCGCAGTTGCGTGCCACCGGCTTTGTCCAGGAAGAAGTCCATCCCACCGAAGGGACGCTGCACACGCTGGGGCACCCCACCAAATGGTCACAGACACCGCCAGCCCGACACCTGAGCCCCGCACCCAGACTGGGCGAGCACACCCGTGCCGTGCTGGCCAGCGTGGGGTATTCGCCATCGGACATCGAGGACATGCTGAAGAAGGGAGCCTGCCATGACGACACCTGACACCCCACAACGCCCCGGTCCTCGCTATCGGGTGCGGCAAGCCGATGTGCCGGCCTATCAGCCGGCCAACCATCACCACACGTTCAATCAGCGATTGATCGGTCCCGAGACGGTGGGTGCGCGTCAGATGGAAATGCTGATCGGCACCTTGCACAAAGGCGGCGGGGCCTTGCCGCATGCGCATCCCGGCATCGAGCAGTCGTGCTACCTGCTCGAAGGCACGGCCCAAGTGACGGTGGGTGACGAGTCTTTTGAGATGGTGCCTGGCGACACCTGCTTTTTTCCGGCGGACGTGATGCATGTGTTCAGTGTGACCAGTGAAACGCCAGTGAAATTGCTGGTCATCTACAGCCCGCCCTATGGAGAGTCGCCGGACAAGGTGATTCGGCCGGCATGAGAACACAGACATCATGAACTTTGCGCTGACACCCGAACAGACCAGCATTTGCGATGCCGTGGCGCGCGTGTGTGAACCCTTCGATGCCGACTACTGGCTGAAGAAAGACCGCGAGGGCGGTTTTCCGCACGACTTTCATCAAGCCTTGGCGCAGGCCGGTTGGCTGGGCATTGCCATGCCCGAGGTGTACGGTGGCGCCGGGCTGGGCATCACCGAGGCCGCGTTGATGATGCACACCATCGCCGCCACCGGCGCTGGCTTGTCGGGCGCCTCGGCGGTGCACATGAACATCTTTGGTTTGCACCCGGTGGTGGTCTTTGGGACGGAGGATCAAAAAAAGCGCTGGTTGCCCCCGCTCATTGCCGGGCAGGACAAGGCCTGTTTTGGTGTGACCGAACCGAATACGGGACTCAACACCCTGAAACTCAAGACGCGAGCCGTGTGTGAGGGTGACCACTATGTGGTGCACGGTCAGAAGGTGTGGATCAGCACGGCCCAGGTGGCCAACAAGATCTTGCTCCTGGCGCGCACCAAACCCGTGGAAGAGTGCCAGGGCACGGAAGGGCTGAGTCTGTTCTATACCGACCTCGACCGCAGCACGGTGGAGGTGCGTGAGATCGACAAGCACGGACGCAAGTGTGTGGACTCCAACCAGGTGTTCATCGATGGACTGCGCATTCCTGTGCAAGACCGGATTGGTGAGGAAGACAAGGGCTTCAACTACATCCTCCACGGCCTCAATCCCGAACGCATCCTGATCGCCAGCGAGGCCGTGGGACTGGGCCGTGCCGCCTTGAAGCGCGCTGCCCATTACGCCAACGAGCGCGAGGTGTTTGATCGCCCCATTGGTCAAAACCAGGGTATCCAGCACCCGCTGGCCAAGTCGTGGATGGAGTTGGAAGCCGCCCACCTCATGGTGCAAAAGGCCGCCTGGCTCTACGACCAGGGGCAGCCCTGCGCCGCCGAAGCCAACAGCGCCAAATTTCTGGCCGCCGAGGCCTGTTACCACGCCTGTGAAAACGCCGTCTTCACCCACGGCGGCATGGGCTACGCCAAGGAATACCACGTGGAGCGCTATCTGCGCGAATCGTGGATTCCGCGTCTGGCGCCGGTGAGTCCGCAACTGATCTTGAATTTCATTGCGGAGAAGGTGTTAGGCTTGCCCAAATCCTATTGAGGTACAACATGACCCGTCCCACGATTGCGTTGTTCACCGGCGACCCGGCCGGCATTGGTTCCGAGCTCATCGGCAAGTTGCTGGCCATTCCAGAATGCCTGCAGCAAGCCCGCATTGTGCTCATTGCCCAGGAAGGGCAGGTGCAGGCACCCGCCGGTATCGAGGTGGTGGAGTGGTCGGGCCGTCATGCGCCAGCGTTTACGCCCGCTCAGGCCACAGAACTCAACGGACGTTACATGATGCAAGGCCTGGCCAAGGGCCTGGAGTTGATGCAAAGTGGCGCTGCCGATGGGCTGTGTTTTGCCCCGCTGAACAAAACCGCGTTACGCCTGGGCGGCATGCACCAGGAAGATGAATTGCGCTGGTTTGCCGAGTGGCTGAAGTACAAGGGCGTGTGTGGCGAGTTGAACGTGCTTGAAAAACTCTGGACAGCTCGCGTGACCTCGCACGTGGCCTTGAAAGACGTACCCAGCCTGCTCACGAGCGACAAGGTGGTGGAAGCCATTCGCATGATGACGCAAGCCCTGTGTGCGGCGGGCATTGCGAAGCCCCGCGTGGCGGTGTGCGGACTTAACCCGCACAACGGCGACAACGGCAACTTCGGTGATGAAGAGGGGCGCATCATTGCCCCCGGTGTGCAAGCGGCTGCCGCACTGGGCTACCCGGCCGATGGTCCGTTTCCGGCCGACACTGCGTTTGTTCGCGCCATCCGGGCCGAGGGCGGTTATGACGGCGTGGTCACCATGTACCACGACCAGGGCCAGATCGCGATGAAGCTCATGGGCTTTGAACGTGGCGTGACCGTGCACGGTGGCTTGCCCGTGCCCATCGCCACACCGGCCCACGGCACTGCCTACGACATAGTGGGTCAGGGTGTGGCCAATGTGCAGGCCATGCGCAATGCGTTTGAGTTGACGGTGCGCATGGCCTCGGCGCATCGTGCGCAGCGCGCCCAGGCTTGAGAGCGGCATCGCCGCCTGTGTGGTTGCCGGACCGACAGGGTCAGGCCGTCAGTGGACAAGTCTTCAGTGGCCAAGAGCCACGTCTCAAAGTCGACTGAAATACTCCCGCCGCTGAAATTCGACGGGGTCCTCTGCGCTTTCAAAACGCTGTTGTTCCGGCAACTTCAGCGCGCCGTAGTACCGAATGAAATCCGCGCCAAATCCCTGCGTCATGGCGGTGTCGGCCGACAAGGTCTCGAGGGCATCGCGCAGGTTGGTGGGAATTCGCAGCTCGGGGTCGCCATCGGCCGCATAGGGCGATTCGGTGGCCAGTGGTGGGTTCAGCGCTTGCTCGATGCCAGACAAGCCGGCGTGGATTTGCGCCGCCATGTAGAGGTAGGGGTTGGCTGCGGGTTCGCCCAGTCGGTTTTCAATGCGGGTGGCCGCATCGCCTGCACCGCCAATCACGCGCAGCATGGCGCCGCGGTTGTCAAAGCCCCACACCATCGATTGCGGCGCCAGGGCGTTGGGACGAAACCGTCCAAAGCCGTTGGTGGTAGGGGTGCACAGCACCGTCATGCCCCGAGCATGGTGCAACAGACCGGCCAGGTAACGACACCCCAGATCGCTCAGGGTGTGGCCTGCCTCACGCATCGAACTGAAGGGCGCCGGGGCTTCGCGCATGAAAGCGTTGTCGCCCGACTCGAGGTGCACCAGCGACTGGTGCAGGTGCCACCCACTGGACATGATCTGCTCGAAGGGCGGGCGGCACATGAAGGTGGCGTGATAGCCCGCACGCCGCAACGCCTGTTGCACGGCGCTGCGAAACAGCACCATGTTGTCGGCGGCTGTGAGCGCATCGGTGGCGTCAAACACGGCTTCGACCTGGCTCGGACCGAGTTCGATTTCCAGCGAGGCCAGCGGCATGCCCAAGGCTTGTGCCGTGTGCTGCACGATGCGCAACGGCTCCTCTGACATGTCGAACCAGGACTCGGACAGCAGGTTGTAGCCGGGGTGGATCAGAC
>CANFMY010000153.1 GCA_947448375.1 Comamonadaceae bacterium
AGCCACATACCCGGCGATGTGCGACTGGCTGACCCGCCCGGCCGCCACCCCGGCGAGATAACGTCCCTCGTAGTAACGCGCATTGGCCGTGGCCACGTTGGGCGCTCGTTTGTAGCCCGTGATCGACTCGAAGCGCACCTGCGGAAACTCGGCCGCCACCTTGAGCGTGGGCTCCATGTAACCAAAGCTCGGCGTGATGATGAGGTCCACGCCCTCACGTGCCATCTCGCGGATGACGCGCTCGGCGTCAGCGCCTTCGGCCACGTTGTCCACGTAACGCGTGACCACACGGCGCTTGGCCTGCGGCGTGTTGAGGGCAGACTCGAGGGCTCGTCTCCCGGCGTCGTGCTGCGCCACCCAGCCCGAAGGCACCAGGGGCGTGACGTACACAAATCCGACTTGGAGGGGGGGCGCCTCTGCGGTCGCCACCGGACTGCTGAGCAGCAACGGGGCAGCAATGGCCAACAAAAAGGCCCGTGACCAGGCCTTGAGGTTTTTATACATGGTAGTCCTCTACATGGCTCCGACGGGAGCAAACAGCTGATAGAGCAAAGCGCGTCGAAGCGCGGTGCTGGAGTCGAATTTTACACCTGGGCTCGCGCGGTCCGGGTGCCATGCCCCGCTGCCAGGTCGAGTCTGGTGCGCGGGGGACGAGCGAGTTGCATGCCGTCGCTGCACGGGCTGTCACCCGCACGTTTTTACCCTATCATGCCCACGACAAAATTGAACCATTGAAAACACAGGAAGACAACGATGACACCTGCTCGCTTGCATCGCCGCTGTTTGGCATGGGCCGCCCTGGCGGCCTTCACGGTATCGGTCAGCAGTCCGCTGGGGGCACAAACCGCACCGACACCCGCGGCTTCATCCGCGGCCACACCCGGCTGGCCCGACCGCCCCCTTCAACTGATCATCCCCTACCCGCCTGGCGGCAGTGCCGACCTGCTGGGCCGACCGCTCGCCATGAAACTGCAAGAGCGCCTGGGCCAGAGCGTGACCCTGGACTACAAGGCGGGCGCCGGTGGCACTGTGGCGTCGCAGGCGCTGGCCAGGTCCAAGCCTGACGGTCACACCCTCATTCTGGTGCTGGCGGCGCACGCCATCAACGCCAGCCTCTACCCCAAGCTGCCCTATGACACGCGCAAGGACTTTGCACCCGTGTCGCTGGTGGCCAACCTGCCCATGATCGTGGCAGCCAGCAGCGCGCTCAAGGCCAACACCATTCCCGAGTTGATTGCCGCGGCCAAGGCGTCACCCGGCAAGCTCACCTTTGGCTCGGCGGGCAACGGCAACACGGGGCATCTGGCGGCCGAGTTGTTCAGCACCCAGGCCGGCATCAAGATGACGCACGTGCCCTACAAAGGCAGCGCTGGCGTGGTCAACGCCATGCTCGCAGGCGAGATCGACCTCACCTTTGACAGCATCTCGACGTCCTGGCCGCACATCAAATCCGGTCGCCTGCGCGCGCTGGCCGTGACGGGCGAGAAGCGCGCGGCGATCTCGCCTGAGGTGCCCACCATGATGGAAGCCGGCATGACCGGGTTTGTCATCAACGGCTGGTACGCCATCCTGGCACCGGCTGGCACGCCGGCCCCCATCGTCGAGCGCCTGAGCAAGGAAATCGCCTCGGTGCTCACCCTGCCCGATCTGCGGGCACAAATCATGGCCGGTGGCTATGACCCGGTGGGCTCCACGCCTGCAGCGCTGGGCGCTCACATCGACGCCGAAATCACCCGTTGGAGCAAGGTGGTGCGAGAGTCAGGCGCGAAGGTGGACTGAGCGTTGGGCTCGGCGTTGGGCTTAGCGCCTGATCTGAACGCCAGCCAGAAGCCGCACCGATCGCCCCGGTCGTGGTGTGACTTACTCGGCCTTGATGTGGGCCGACTTGATGATGCCGCCCAGAATGGCGCTTTCATCGACCACGCGCAGACGCAAGCCTTCCGGCGAGGAGCCAATGGCGTTCCACCCCTGGGTGAACAAGCGCTGCCGTGTGGCGGCACTGCGCACCACAGCCGGCACGTCTTGCGCCAACCGCGTTTGCGCTGACTTGGAAAGATGCGCGGGCCCGATCAGGGCGGTCCACACCTCGAGGTTGAAGTTCTTCACCCCGATTTCACTCAGCGCCCCCAACTCGGGCACCAGCGTGCTGCGTCCGCCCGTCAAGCCGATGACGCGCAAGCGCCCCGTCTTCACGTGGGGCATGGCCAGCCCCGGCGGCACCAGGGCCATGTGAATCTGCCCGCCCAGCAACGCGGTGATGACCGCCGGGTTGCCCTGGTACGGCACATGCACGGCCTTGAGGCCCGGCACTTTGAGCTTGAGTTGCTCCATCCCCAGGTGCGCCACCGAGCCTGCTCCCACCGAACCGTAGTTCCAGCGGTCGCCTTGCTGCACGGCGGCCTCCAAAAACGCCGCTCCCTCAGGCAAATCGGCGCGTGCGACCAAGGCCAGGGGCGCGGTGGTCAGCAGGCTCAGGAAACTGAAGTCACGCGCCGGGTCATAGGCCAGGTTGGGATTGAGCATTTTGGCCGAGGTGAGGTTGCCATTGATGACCACCCCCAGGGTGTGATCGTCCTGCGCCTTGGCCACCAGGTCCGCCGCCAGGTTGCCGGACGCACCGGGTCGGTTTTCCACGATCACGGATTGCCCGAGCACTGCCGCCAGCCCATCGGCCAGCGCACGCGCACTGCTGTCCGGCGTGGACCCGGCAGGAAATCCCACCAGCAGTCGCACCGGCTTGGTCGGCCACGCAGGGGCCTGCCCACGGGCCATGCCAGCGATACCCAGCCATGGCATGGCAGCCATCCAACGAGAGACATGACGACGATTGAATTTCATCGCTTCATTGTGCCCGATCGCAGCGCCGGGACTGGTGCGGCGTGTGTGACCTCAGCATCAGCTGCAGCACCGAGGATGGGCACGCAACCGCGGGTAGACCCCCAGCGCGTTCTCCGAGTACACGCGGCGACGCATGGCCTCGTTTGCCACCGCGGAGCCTTCGATGTAACGGCGTGTGTCATCGAAGTAATGTCCGGTCAGGGGGTCGATGCCCTGCACCGCGCCCACCGTCTCCGACGCAAACAGAATATTGGCCGTGGGCACCACTTTCAACAGCAGATCGATGCCGGCCTGGTGATACACGCAGGTATCGAAAAACACGTTGGACAACACCTTGTCCTCCAGCGGCGGCAGGCCCATGTCCAGGGCGATGCCGCGGTAGCGTCCCCAGTGGTACGGCACCGCGCCACCTCCATGCGGGATGATGAACTTCAGGGTCGGAAAGTCCTTGAAGATATCCGAGGTGAGAAACTGAACGAAGGCGGTGGTGTCACCATTGATGTAATGCGTGGCCACCGCATTGAAGTGCGGGTTGCAGGAGCCACTCACGTGGATCATGGCGGGCACGTTGAGCTCCACCAATTTTTCATACAGCGGATACCACCAGTCCTTGTCCCACAAGGGCGGGTCGCTCCAATGCCCGCCACTGGGGTCCGGGTTCAGGTTGGCGCCGATGAACCCCAGGGTGTTCACGCAACGCTCGAGTTCTTCGATCACCGCGCGCCCGGGTCGCACGCCCGGCGCTTGGGGCAACTGGCACACGCCGACAAAACGATCGGGGAACAGGCGACAGGCGCGGTCGATCAGGTCATTGCAATAGCGCGCCCACACGATGTTGGTGGCCTCGTTGCCTTCGTGGTGATCCATGCCAATGGCGCGCGGCGAAAAAATGGTCAGGTCCACGCCACGCTCGTTCATGATGCGCAACTGGTTGGCCTCGATGCCGGTGCGAATCTCTTCGTCGCTGACCGGTGGCGGATCGGTCAGCACCTGTCCCGAACGCTTGAACTCGGCCACCTGCCGCTTTCTGAAATCGGCCACCTGCGGTGGCGTGGTCGTGAAATGACCGTGGACGTCGATGATCATGAGTCAGGTGCTCCGTTCAAGTCGAAAAATCAATCTTCACTTTGCCGAGAAAGTCTTTCATGTAGGCCGACTCGTCGCGTAAATGTTGCGTCAGGGCTTGCCGCGAAATGGTCGATGGCTCCAGACCATTGGATCGCAGACGAGCCATCAACGCGGGGGTGTCCAGCAGTTTGCGCAAGGCATCATGCAACTCCACCAGCACAGCGTTGGGCGTTCCCGCTGGTGCGAACACGGTGTTGCCGGTGGGAACCGTCTCGCCATTGAGCAGCGGGGCCAGCGCGGGCAACCCAGGCAGACTGGGAATGGGCGTGGCCGGCACCGTGGCAATCCAGGTCAATTTGCCAGCCGCCACCATGGGCCCGCCCACCGGCAAGGTGGTGAACACGGCGTCCAGGTGGCCGCCGGCAGCATCCGCCATCATGGGGGGACCCCCCTTGTAGGGCACCAAGGTCATGTCGAGCCCGGCATGCTTTTGCAACAGCAGCGCCGTCAGGTGGTGCGGTGTGCCAATGCCTGCCAGACCGAAGCGCACCTTGGGGCCTTGCTCCTTGGCCTTGGCCATGAACTGGTCCAGGGTTTTCACACCAAATTGAGGTGACACCGCCAGCATGAGAATCATGTCGGCCAGAGCAATGACTGGCACCAGGCTGCGCATCGGATCCACCCCTCTGAGTGCCAGTTGCGGCACGTGCGGGTTCATGGTGACTTGCAAATTGCCGAACATGCCCAGCAGCGAGCCGTCTGGGGTGCCACGGGCCACGGCCTCCATGGCGATATTGCCGGCAGCACCCGGCCGGTTCTCCACCACCACCGTGGCCCCCGTGCTCGCACCCAAGCCCTCGGTGCAGGCACGCGCGATGAAATCCGCCACCCCACCCACCGGATAACCCACCAGAAAACGCAAGGTGCGACCTGAGAGGCCTTGCGCCCGGGCGGGGGATGAGCCTAGGAAGGCAGCGAGAATGCCCGCGGCCATGGCCTGGATGTGATCACGACGATTCATGGCGGGTCTCCTGCGCATTCAATGAAGGGGGATGCACATATTACCGACCAGCAGCGCCCACCCGGTGCCTCCTGGGCGACTGCACCGTTCTTGACTCCAGGTGACTGCACGGCGCATGGGCAACGGGCACAATAGCCTTCACCGAACTCTTTCAAGGATTTTCCATCATGCAACTGCGGTCTTTCGTGTGCGCCTGGGTGCTGGCGTGTGGGGTCCAGATCGGTCATGCCGGTCTGGTGCTGGAGACCTCGGACATCGAGCCAGCCGTTGCTCGCGGGGCCGTGCTGTGGGATGCCCGCTCTCCGGCCGATTACGCACAAGGCCATTTGCCCGGTGCCATCAACATTGGCGCGGTGGGCGATGTGTTTCGCGACCCCCATCGCGAAGACCCGCCGTCCGCGGCCGTGGCCAGTCAGCTGTTTGGCCGCGCCGGACTCGACATCCTGAACCGGGAAGTGGTGGTCTATGCCACCCAGGGTGACCCCTACGCCTACTTCGCCGCACGCATGATCGAGTATTACGGCGGCACGCATGCCAAGGTGTACCACGGTGGCATCGATGCCTGGAAAGCCGCGGGCAAATCCGTTTCGCAACAAGTCGCGACCCTCCCGCCGGTCACGCTGCAACTCTCGCAAGAGCGCGTGGGCACGCTGTGGACCCACGATGTGATCGAGCGCGTGCGCTCGGGCGGCGCACAGATTGTGGACACGCGTACGCCCAAGGAATTTTTGGGCGAGGACATTCGCGCCATTCGCGGGGGTCACATCCAGGGTGCCATCAGCATCCCCTACGAAAGCAACTGGGTCGACCCCGCAGCAGCCGTGAAGCTGGCGTCGCGTCAGGTCAGCCACCGCGAAGGCATGGCGCTCAAGCAGCAAAACGATCTGCGGGCCTTGTACAGCCAACTCGATCCGAACAAGGAGACCGTGGTCTATTGCCAGAGTGGCGTTCGCGCCTCCGAGACCGCCGTCATCTTGCGCGACCTGGGCTTCTCACGCGTCAAGGTGTACGAACCGTCCTGGCTGGGCTACGCCGGTGTACTCAACGCACCGGCCGGGAACGAGGTGTTTGTCAATGTCGGCGCGCTCAATGGGCAGATCAGTGCCCTGCAGAACAAACTGCGTCAACTCGAAACCGATCTCGGCAAGTTGCAGGCAGCTCGACAATAGCCTGGACCTGACGCGACAGACCAGGGAGACCTTGTATGTGGCTGAGAAACTGCTGGTACGTCATTGCCTGGGATCATGAAATTCCGGCGGCCGACTCCCCGGAGTTGTTCACGCGCCAGGTGCTCAACGAACCCATCCTGGTGTATCGCACGCACAGCGGCTCCCTGGTGGCACTGGCCAACAAATGCTGTCACCGACACGCCCCGCTGTCGAAAGGCCTGCGAGAAGGCGACAGTGTGCGATGCGGCTACCACGGCTTGCTGTTCAACGCCCAGGGTCAATGCACACACGTGCCCGGCATGGACTCAGCACCCGCCAAGGCCTGTGTCAAAACCTACCCCGTAGCGGTGAAGAACAAATGGGTGTTTGTGTGGATGGGAGACCCGGCGTTGGCTGACCTTGCCAAGCTGCCCGACAACTTTTCCTGCGATCACCCCGACTGGGTCCACATCCCCGGGTACATGCACTACGACACGCCCTACCTGCTGATTGCGGACAACTTGCTGGACTTCTCGCATTTGAGTTATGTCCACGCCAAGACACTGGGCGGCACCACGGCCATTGCACAAGCGCGCCCGCTCATTGAACAAGTCGATGACCAGGGACAGCGCGGCGTCAAGGTGTCACGGTTCGTTTCCAATGTGGGCGCCTCTCCGTTCTATCGCAAATTTCGCGAATTCGACTCCAACCTGGATCGCTGGTTCGTCTACGACTTCCTGTTTCCGTCCACCCTGTTGATGCATTCGGGCGGGCGCCCCGTGGGCGATGCACCCGATGACAACAGCCGCGCGGTGTTGCTGCACAGTTGTCAGACACTCACGCCTGAAACCGACACGTCCACGCACTATTTTTTCCAGCAATCGCACCCGGCCACGGTGCAAGATGAAACCATCAAGCAGATCATTTTCAATTCGTTGATCGAGGCCTTCAACGAAGATCGGGACATGATCACCGCGCAGTTCCACAACCTGTCGGCCAACGCAGAAGACGAGATGATGCCGCTGCACTTCGACAGCGCCCTGATTCAATTCAGAGCCCTGCTCAAGGAAGCGATTGCGGCCGAGCGTTAACGGGTTGAGCGCATCTAGGCCGTGCGCTTGGTTGCCGGGCGCTTGGTTGCCGGGCGCTTCAAACCCGGGCTCTTCGAACTCGATGGCGGCGCAGTCGCGCGCGACCGCTTCGGCGAAGTCGCCTTCACGCCAGACATGAGGGCCAGCACCTCGGCAGTCGAAGCCGTGTCCTCCCGGGCCAGACCCATGGCCATGGCCGCGGTGTAAATCGAGGCCGTGGTGTGAAACAACGGGGTGGGACAGTCCACCGATTTGGCCATGTCGCCAATCACCTGCATGTCCTTTTGCCACACCTCCACCTTCATGGTGGGTGGCGAATACTGGCGATCGATCATGAAAGGCATTCTGAGGCGCATCACCCCGGTGCCCAGCACCGGACTGTTGCCGAAATGCTTGAGCATCATGCGGGGGTCCAGGCCCATCTTGCGACACAGGTTGACCGATTCGGCATACGCCACGTTGTAGATGGCCACGAGATGATTGGCGGCAAATTTGAGTTTGGTGCCCGCCCCCAGTGGGCCAATGTAGGGAGCCATGTCGGTGAAGGCCTGGAAGATGGGCGCCACTTGCTGACACGCACGCTGGGGGCCGCTCACATAAATGGTCCAGGCCCGATCTTTCATGCGCGCTGCTGTGCCACTGATGGGGCAGTCGAGCATGCTGCGGCGCTGCTGCTTGAAGGCCTGTGCTGCCCGCTCTTTGTCCGCCACAGGCAAGGTGCTGGTTTCAATCACGATTTGCGGTGTGCCCGCATGCGGGACGGTGGCCAACTCG
>CANFMY010000154.1 GCA_947448375.1 Comamonadaceae bacterium
CGTGGAGTTCCAGGCCCTGCTGACTGAACTTGCGGCCCTCAAGCCCGATGCCGTGGCGTGTTTCTTCGCGGGCGGTGGCGCTGCCAAGTTCATCCGCGACTATGCCGCAGCCGGCCTCAAGGGCAAGATTCCGCTGTATGGCTCGGGCTTCCTGACCGAAGGCGTGCTGGACGCTGCCGGCCCCGCCGCCGACGGCATCATGACCACCATGCACTACAGCGACTCGCTCGACACCAAGCGTAACCAGGCTTTCCGTCTGGCCTACGCCAAGACCTTCCGCATGCAGCCCGATGTGTACGCGGTGCAGGGTTACGACACGGGCCTGTTGCTCATTCAAGGCGCCAACGCCGTGAAAGGCGATCTTGCCAACAAGAAGGCCCTGTACGCCGCCATGGAAGGCGCCACCATCGACAGCCCGCGTGGCAAGTGGACCATGAGCAAAGCGCACAACCCGGTGCAGGACATGTACCTGCGCGTCGTGGAAAACCGTGAGAACAAGGTGGTTGGCGTGGCCGCCAAGTCACTGGCCGACCCGGGCACGGGTTGCCGCATGGGCTGATCGCCATTCAACTACAAAGACACACCATGAAACTCATCTCTCGTTCCACCCCTTGGGTTCGCATGTCGTTGCTGGCATTGGGCCTGGGCAGCGCCTTGTTGTCCCTGCCCGCCCTGGCCGGCAAAACGCTGGACGCCATCAAGCAGCGCGATCAAATCGTGTGCGGCGTCAACACCGGCTTGTCGGGCTTTGGTGCCGCTGACAGCCAGGGCAAATGGACCGGCCTGGACGTGGACATGTGCCGCGCCGTGGCGGCCGCCGTGCTGGGCAACCCCGACAAGGTGCGCTACGTTCCGTTGTCCGCTCCGCAGCGCTTCACCGCGCTGCAGTCGGGCGAGATTGACGTCCTGTCGCGCAACACCACCTTCACGCTCACGCGTGATGCCTCCCTGGGCTTGAACCAGACGGTCGTGACCTACTACGATGGCCAAGGCTTCATGGTGCCGGCGAAATCAGGACTCAAGAGCGCCAAGCAACTCAAGGGAGCCACGGTGTGCGTGCAGTCCGGCACCACCACCGAGAAAAACCTCACCGACTTCTCGCGTGCCAACAAGCTCGACATCAAGCCGGTGGTGTTCGAAAAACTCGACGCGTCCACCGCTGCGTATTTCGCGGGCCGATGCAAGGCTTACACCACCGACGCGTCGGGCCTGGCCTCCATTCGCTCCAAGGAAGCCAAAAATCCAAAGGACCACCTGATCCTGCCCGAACTGATTTCCAAGGAGCCCCTGGGGCCCCTGGTGCGCCGTGGCGATGACGAATGGTTTTCCATCGTCAAATGGGTGATCTACGGTCTCATTGAAGCCGAGGAGTACGGCATCACCGCTGCCAACCTCGAGCAACTCAAGGCCGAAACCGCTGATCCTGTCATCGGGCGTATCCTGGGCAAAACCGATGACACGGGCAAACTGCTGGGCCTGGACCGTGAATGGATGGTCCGCGCGATTGCCGCCACCGGCAACTATGGCGAAATCTTCGAACGCAACGTGGGCGAGAAAACCCCGCTCGCGCTCAAACGTGGCCTCAACGCGCAGTGGTCCAAAGGCGGTCTGCAGTACGCCATGCCGATTCGCTGATCACGCACATGCGTTGGCACAGTCGCCGCACCCGGGCCCTGGTGGTCCAGGTCGGTCTCTTGGTGGTGTTGGCCGTGCTGGTGGCTTGGTTGCTGACCAATACCCTGGCCAACATGCGGGCGCGGGGCATTCAAAGCGGTTTTGGTTTTTTGCTGGACACCGCGGGCTTTGACATTGGCGAGAGTCTGATCGCCTTCGACTCCGATCAAGCTTACTGGCGGGCGTTCCTGGTGGGCTTGCTCAACACCTTGCGGGTCTCGATCACGGGTATCGTGCTGTGCACGCTGCTGGGCACCTTGGTGGGGATTGGCCGGGTCTCGGGCAATGCGCTGGCGCGCGGCCTGTGCTATGTCTACACCGAGCTGCTGCGCAATGTGCCCATCTTGCTGCAGTTGCTGATGTGGTACGTGCTGCTGGTGGAGTGGATGCCCGATGCCGATGCCCCGCTCCACGGCCTGGGCGGCCTGTATCTGAGCAAAGGGGGGCTGTCCTTGCCCTGGCCCACCTGGGATGAGGGTGCGTGGACGAGCGCGCTGGTGTGGGACATGCCTGCCATCGTCGAAGGCGAGGTTCGCGGGGGACTCAACTTGTCGCCCGAGTTTCTGGCCGTGACCTTGGGGCTCACGCTGTACACCTCGGCGTTCGTGGCCGAGGTGGTGCGCTCTGGTGTGCAGTCGGTGGCACGTGGCCAACTGGAGGCGGCGCGTAGCCTGGGGTTGAACCCCTGGCTGACCCTGCGCCATGTGGTGCTGCCGCAGGCCATGCGCGTCATCGTGCCGCCCATGACCAACCAGTACCTCAACCTCACCAAAAACTCTTCTCTGGCCGTGGCCATCGGGTATCCAGACCTGGTGAACATCTCCAACACCGCACTCAACCAGACCGGACGCGCCGTGGAGTGCATTGCCATCATCATGGGTATTTATCTGATGTTGTCGCTTCTGACCTCAGCGCTCATGAACGCCTACAACCGCCGCGTGGCCATCCGGGAACGCTAGGATGCGCGAGCCCCCCTCCTCCACTGCGGCACACGCCACCGGCGCTCTGCTGGCGCCGAGAGCCGCGCCCGACAGCGCGCGCGGTCTGCGCCACTGGATTCGCACCGAGCTGCTGGGCTCGCCTCTGAATGTGGTGATCACCGCCCTCATCACCGTGTTGCTCTTGTGGCAGCTGCCCGGTTTGTTGTCGTGGTCGCTGCTGCACGCTGTGGTACGTCCCGACGCCGACGCCTGCCAGGCGGCACGGGGTCTGGGCGCTTGCTGGGGTGTGGTGAGCGAAAAGTACCGGTTGATCTTGTTTGGACGCTACCCGTATGCAGAACAATGGCGACCGCTGGTGGCCACGCTGTGTCTGCTCGTGTTGCTGGTGGCGAGTTGCATGCGCCAGTGTTGGCACCGCGGTCTGGTGGTGGCCTGGGTGCTGGGGCTGAATGGGTTTTTTGGGCTGATGGGTGGTCGTCTGTGGGGACTGTCCATCGGTTTGACGCCCGTTTCGACAGACCAGTGGGGCGGCTTCCCGCTCACCCTCATGCTGTCCACCTTGTCCATCGCCTGTGCGTTTCCGCTGGCGGTGCTGGTGGCCCTGGGTCGTCGCAGCGACTGGCCGATGGTGCGCGCCCTCTGCATCACCTACATCGAACTGGTGCGCGGAGTACCGCTGATTTCGGTGCTCTTCATGGCCAGTTTCATGTTTCCGCTGCTGATGCCGCCGGGTACCACGCCAGACGTGTTGTTGCGGGTGCTGGCGGGTATCACCTTGTTCTCGGCCGCCTATCTGGCCGAGATTGTGCGAGGCGGCCTGCAGGCCATTCCGCGTGGGCAACTCGAAGCGGCAGCATCACTCGGGCTGGGCTATTGGGCCACGCAGCGACTGGTGGTGTTGCCACAGGCCTTGGCCCATGTGGTGCCGGGCATCATGAACAACTTCATCGCCATCTTCAAGGACACATCGTTGGTCACCATCGTGAGTCTGTATGAGCTTTCGGGCGCGATGGGCCTGGCTGTGAACGGGGACCCCAACTGGCGCCCGTTCAAACTCGAGGCTTATCTGTTCATCACCCTGATTTATTTTGTCTGCTGCTTTGCCATGTCTCGCTACAGCCTCTGGGTGGAGCGGCAAGTGACGCACCGTTGAAAGTCTGACGTGACCCCACCCATCATCCAGTTTGAACAGGTCAACAAATGGTTTGACCAGTTTCATGTGTTGCGCGACATCAACCTGAGCGTGGCCGCGGGCGAGCGCATCGTGATTTGTGGTCCTTCCGGCTCGGGCAAATCCACGCTGATTCGCTGCATCAACCGACTGGAGGAACACCAGGAAGGCCGCATCACGGTGGCCGGCGTTGAACTGCGCGATGACACCCGCTCCATCGAGGCGGTGCGTCGGCAGGTGGGCATGGTGTTTCAACAGTTCAACCTCTTCCCGCACCTCACCGTGCTGGAGAACCTCACGCTGTCGCCCATCTGGGTCGGCAAGGTCAAGCCGGCTGAGGCGCAAGAGCGCGCCATGCAGCAACTGCGACGTGTGCGCATTGCCGAGCAAGCCCACAAATACCCGCTGCAACTCTCCGGCGGCCAGCAACAGCGTGTGGCCATCGCGCGCGCCTTGTGCCTGACGCCGCAGATCATGTTGTTTGACGAACCCACCTCCGCACTCGACCCGGAGATGATTCAGGAAGTGCTCGATGTGATGGTGGAATTGGCCGAGCAAGGCATCACCATGCTGTGTGTCACCCACGAGATGGGGTTTGCGCGCGCGGTGGCAGACCGGGTGGTGTTCATGGACCAGGGGCAGATCATCGAGGAAGCCCCGCCACACGTGTTCTTCGAACAACCCACGCACGATCGCACGAAAGATTTTCTGGCGAAAATACTGGGACATTGACGAATTTCCTCTGCGCACCTCTGGAGTGACGGTTTGACTTCCTCTCGTTCTGCCCGCGGGGCTGCCACGGTTCGCCGCGCCAACCCACCGGCCCCTGCCAACTCCGCCAAGCCCGCTAAGCCCGCTAAGCCCGCTAAGCCCGCTAAGCCTGCCAAGCCTGCTGTCCCTGCAGTCCCGTCCCTGCGACCAGTTCTCAAAGGCGTGCGCGTGGTGAGCCTGGCCCTGAACCTGCCCGGCCCCGCAGCACTGATGCGCCTGCGCGCCATGGGCGCCCAGTGCCTGAAGATCGAACCGCCTGCACCCGCCGGCGCCCCCCCCGGCGCGGGCGGCGACCCCATGAGCCACTACGAGCCGCAGGCCTACCAGGATTTGCACCATGGCATTCGAACCCTCTGCCTCGACCTCAAAGGTGCAGCCGGGCAACGTCAACTGCACCGCCACCTGGCACAGGCCGATGTGTTACTGACCTCGTTTCGTCCGTCAGCCCTGCGCAAACTGGGACTCGACTGGACCAGCTTGCACGCCCAGCATCCCGCGCTGTCAATGGTCACCATCGTGGGTGCACCAGGTGCGCAGGCCGAGGAACCCGGGCATGACCTGACGTACCTGGCCTCGTGCGACCTGGTCAGCGGCCAGGACTTGCCCCCCACCCTGTACGCCGACATGGGCGGCTCACTGCTGACCACCGAAGCCGTGCTGCAGTGTCTGTTGGAGCGTCAACAACCCGGAAGGCGTCAAGGACAAGGCCTGCACCACGAGGTGGCGCTCAGCGACGCGGCCGCCTACCTGGCGCTGCCACGCCGCTGGGGACTGACGTCGGCCACAGGCATGGTGGGTGGTGCCCATGCGGGTTACCGTGTGTACGTCTGTCGCAACGGACGTGTGGCCGTGGCAGCGCTGGAGCCCCATTTTGCGGCGCGCTTGTGCCAGGCGGCAGGGCTTGACGCCTCCCACGCACACGACATGACGCGCAAGACAGTGCATCAACGGTTGCAGGCGTTTTTTGCCACACACACCAGACGCCAGCTCAATGCCCTGGCGCAAGTGCACGACATCCCTTTGCACACCCTGCCCTGACACCCAGCACTTTCCATCAGCATTGAGGTTTCCACCATGATCGATCACCTGGACCATTTGGTTCTCACCACCACCGATGAAAACGCCTGCGTGGATTTCTACACACGCGTCATGCAAATGCAACTCGAGTCCTTTGTGGGCGGCACGCCACCGGTGACGCGCAAAGCGTTTCGATTTGGCATTCAGAAAATCAACTTGCACGTCAAAGGCCACGAGTTCGACCCCAAGGCCCATTTGCCGGTGCCGGGCGCACTCGACCTGTGCTTCATCGCCTCACAACCGCTGGAACAGGTCATCGCCCACCTGCAGGCGTGTCAATGGCCCATCCTCGAAGGCCCCGTGATGCGCACCGGCGCGACACAAAAAATTCGATCGGTGTATGTGCGAGACCCCGATCTGAATTTGATCGAGATTTCAGAACTGGCTTGAGCTCGGGCCCAGCCCGATGACGCAACGCTTAACGCGGTTTGCGTGCTGGTTTGGTGCGGGCGGCTGATCCCGAGCGGGAGGCGGCAGGATCGCTCTTGGCCGCACCCTTGGCCCCCGCAGTGCCAGCCCGCGGCGGCAGTCCCGTGTGCTGCGTGAGCACGGTACCCGCTTGCACCTTGCCCTTGCGGGGGGGGGCCGAGGGCCCTGAGGCCGGCGTGCTGTTCTTGCGACGGGCGCTGGTGTACTCGCCCGTGGTGAGGGGTTGGTAAGTGGGGATGAGGTGGTGCTTGCCGTTGCCGATCAAATCGGCACGTCCCATGGCCTTGAGTGCTTCGCGCAACAGCGGCCAGTTGTTGGCGTCGTGGTAGCGCAGGAAAGCCTTGTGCAATCGGCGACGACGCTCACCCCGCACGACATCCACCGTCTCCGCATCGCGCGTGATGCGACGCAGCGGATTCTTGCCACTGTGGTACATGGCCGTGGCCGTGGCCATGGGGCTGGGGTAAAAGGTTTGCACCTGATCCGCACGGAAGCCGTTTTTCTTGAGCCACAGCGCCAGTTGCATCATGTCTTCGTCTCGCGTGCCGGGATGCGCCGCGATGAAATACGGCACCAGAAACTGCTGCTTGCCGGCTTCTGCGCTGAAACGGTCGAACATCTGCTTGAAGCGGTCATAGGTGCCGATGCCCGGCTTCATCATCTTGGACAGGGGCTCGCTCTCGGTGTGCTCCGGGGCAATCTTGAGGTAGCCCCCCACGTGGTGCGTGACCAGTTCCTTGACGTATTCAGGCGAGGTCACAGCCAGGTCGTACCGCAGCCCGGAACCGATCAGGATTTTCTTGATGCCTTTGATGGAGCGGGCCTTGCGGTACAACTGGACGAGGGGTCCATGGTCCGTCGTGAGGTTGGAGCACAGGCCAGGGAACACACAACTGGGCTTGCGACACGCCGCCTCGATCTCGGGGCTGCGACAGCCCAGCCGGTACATGTTGGCGGTGGGCCCGCCCAGGTCGGAAATGACGCCAGTGAATCCGGTGACCCGATCACGAATGGCCTCGACCTCCCGCAAGATGGAGGCCTCGCTGCGACTCTGGATGATGCGACCTTCGTGCTCGGTGATGGAACAGAAGGTACAACCTCCAAAGCAACCCCGCATGATGTTCACCGAGAAACGAATCATCTCCCAGGCGGGAATCTTGGTTTCGCCATCATGTCGACCCTGCGCATCGGCATACACCGGGTGCGGACTGCGCGCGTAGGGCAAGTCAAACACCGCATCCATCTCGGCCGTGGTGAGGGGAATGGGCGGCGGGTTGATCCACACATCGCGGGCCAGATGCCCGTCACCATGGGCCTGCACCAGGGCACGCGCATTGCCCGGGTTGGTTTCCAGGTGCAGCACTCGGCTGGCATGTGCATAAAGCACCGGGTCGGACTTGACCTGCTCGTAGCAGGGCAAGCGGATGACCGAGCGTTCGCGAGGTGGCTGCTTGGTGGCGCCTTTGCCACGCCAGTTCGGGGGCGGAACAAACGACAAGGGCTGCTCGAGGCCTGCGCCGGTTGATGGCGCTGCTGCCTGTGCGGCTGCCTGCGCAGTTGCCACTGCAGTGGTTGGCGGTGTCGTCGGTGCAGCGGACGACGCCTCGCACGTGGTGCCACGCGCCTGCGCCTGCTCGGACACCATGAGATAGGGGTTGACGTGCGACTCCACCGGGCCCGGTGTGTCCACCGAGGTGGAATCGATTTCAAACCAGCCCTCAGGGGTACCTCGTACC
>CANFMY010000155.1 GCA_947448375.1 Comamonadaceae bacterium
AAGACAGCCGGCATCAAGCCTCAGTGACGCGTGTGGCCATCCTCCAGGATGGCCGTTGCACGGGGCAGATGCAGCCTCGCCCATGGTTCCCCGCTCAGCGCAACACCTTGCCCGGGTTCATCAACTGCAGCGGGTCCAGCGCCCGCTTGATGGCGCGCATGACCTCGAGCTCCAGCGCAGATTTGTAGCGCGGCAGCTCGTCCACCTTTTGTTGACCAATGCCGTGCTCGGCGCTGATGGACCCGTTGAAGCGAGCCACCGCAGCATGCACCACATCATTCACCGCATCGTTCTTTTTGAGCCATAGCGCGTTGTCGGTTCCCTCGGGTCGACTCAGGTTGAAGTGCAGGTTGCCATCGCCCAGGTGTCCAAAGCAAAACAAACGTGACCCTGGAAACTTTGAAGCCAACTCGGCACTGACCTCGTCGATGAAGCGCGGCACTTGGGACACCGGCAGGGAAATGTCGTGTTTGATGTTGGGGGCGTCGTGTTGTTGTGCCTCGCTCACGTTGTCGCGCAACTCCCAGAGGGCTCGGGCCTGGGCCTGACTCTGCGTGATGACCACATCGATCACCAGTTCTCGCTCCAGCGCTTGCTCCAAGGCCGATTGAAAATCTGCTGTGAGGGCCGCATCCGCACCGCCATCGGCCACTTCCATCAACACGTACCAGTCGTGGGCTTGGGCAAAGGGCTGCGGCAGAGCTGGAAAAACCCGGCGCGTGAGCGCCACCATGGCATGGGACATCAGCTCGAAGGCCGAAAAGCGCTCGCCCATCCTGTCACGCATGTGTTGCAACAACTCCACCGCCAGAGCGGGCGATTTCACCGCCACCATGCCCACGGCATGGGCCGAGGGCAACGGCATCAGCTTCAAGGTGGCGGCCGTGATCAGGCCCAGCGTGCCCTCCGAGCCGATGAACAGATGCTTGAGGTCGTAGCCCGTGTTGTCCTTGCGCAGACCTCGCAACAGGTCCAGTACTTCGCCCGAGGGCAAAACCACTTCTAGGCCCAGCACCAAGTCCCGCGTGTTGCCATAACGCAGCACCTGCACACCGCCGGCGTTGGTGGCGATGTTGCCGCCGATCTGACACGAACCTTCAGAACCGACCGACAGTGGATACAGACGATTCACAGACTCGGCGGTCTCCTGCAAGGTTTGCAACACACAGCCGGCTTCCACCGTCATGGTGTTGTTGGCCGGATCGACCGCTCGAATCTTGTTGAGCCGACTCAGCGTGATGACAACCTGCTGACCCGAGTCATCCGGCGTGGCCGCGCCGCACATGCCCGTGTTGCCGCCCTGCGGCACGATGGACAGACGATGCTGGGCGCACAGCTGGACCACAGCGGACACCTCGGCCGTGTTGCCAGGTCGAACCACCGCCAGAGGACGGCCGTGGTACTTCTCTTTCCAGTCGACGGCGTAGGCTGCAAGATCCTGCGTGAGGACGTGGGCCGCACCCACCGCCTCGCGGGCCTGGGCAATGAAGGGGTGTTCGATCATGGTGGTGAAGGGTCGAATGACAACAGGCAAGTCTGCGGTAGGGGGCCATTCTCACTCAAACCGTATTCTGGAGGTATAAAGCAAGCTTCATTGCCGACCTGTAACACGCTCACCATGCCTACCGCCAACGCCCAGCCCCTCACCATCACCATGCACCCGCAGGACAACGTGGCCATCGTCGCCAACGATGGGGGGCTACCCGCCGGCACCGTGTTGCCATCGGGTCTCACGCTCACGGGGCATGTGCCGCAAGGTCACAAGGTGGCACTTGCGCCCATCGCGCAGGGTGCCCCGGTGCGTCGCTACAACGTGACCATCGGCTACGCCGTGCAAGACTTGCCCGCAGGCTGCTGGGTGAGCGAAAAACTGCTGCGCATGCCCGATGCCCGCGGGCTCGACAACCTGCCCATCAGCACGGAGGCGCGCCAACCGCTGCCCCCCCTCGAAGGCTACACCTTCGAGGGCTATCGCAACGCGGATGGCAGCGTGGGCACGCGCAACATTCTGGCCATCACGCAAACCGTGCAGTGTGTGGCAGGCGTCACCTCGTTTGCGGTCCAGCGCATCAAGGCAGAGTTGCTACCCCAGTTTCCTCACGTGGATGATGTGGTGGCACTGGAACACGGCTACGGTTGCGGCGTGGCCATCGATGCCCCCGAAGCCATCATTCCCATTCGCACCCTGCGTCACCTGAGCCTCAACCCCAACTTTGGCGGTGAAGTGATGGTGGTCAGCCTGGGCTGCGAAAAGCTGCAACCCGAGCGCTTGCTGCCACCGGGGACCATCCCGATTGCCGATCAGCGGGAGCAGACCGACCTGGACGTGGTATGCCTGCAAGACGATGCGCACGTGGGCTTCATGGACATGGTGCAGTCCATCATGCGCCAGGCCGAAACACACCTCATCCGCCTGAATGCACGCCGGCGCGAAACCGTGCCGGCCAGCGAACTGGTGGTGGGCGTGCAATGCGGCGGCAGCGATGCCTTCTCGGGCGTCACCGCCAACCCCGCCGTGGGTTTTTGCTCTGACCTGCTGGTGCGTGCGGGTGCCACGGTGATGTTCTCCGAAACCACCGAAGTGCGAGACGGCGTGGATCAACTCACCGCGCGTGCCACCACGCCCGATGTGGCCCAGGCGATCATTCGCGAAATGGCCTGGTATGACGCCTACCTGCAGCGTGGCAGCGTGGACCGCAGTGCCAATACGACGCCAGGCAACAAAAAGGGCGGCTTGTCCAACATCGTCGAAAAAGCCATGGGCTCGATCGTGAAGTCGGGCTCGTCACCCATCTCGGGCGTGCTGGCGCCTGGCGAGAAGCTCACCCAAAAGGGCTTGATCTACGCGGCCACGCCCGCCAGCGACTTCATCTGCGGCACGCTGCAACTCGCCGCGGGGATGAACCTGCATATCTTCACGACCGGACGAGGAACACCTTACGGCCTGGCTGCTTGTCCGGTGGTGAAGGTGGCCACCCGTTCGGACCTGGCACGACGCTGGCACGATTTGATGGATGTGAATGCAGGACGTATTGCCGAGGGCGAAGTGACCATCGAAGCGTTGGGTTGGGAGATGTTCCACCTGTTGCTGGACGTGGCCAGCGGCCGACAGAAAACCTGGGCCGAACAGTGGAAGCTGCACAACGCGCTGGTGCTCTTCAATCCGGCGCCGGTGACCTGAGTGACCTGACTAAATTACGGGACGATGTGCAGGACTCTCGCCGGTGGTGCTCAGGCCATCAGCCCACGAGCGCCACGGACTTCACTTGTACCCACACCGACTGGCCCGTGGCCAACCCCAGCTGACTCCAGGCGCGCTGGGTGATACGGGCCAGCACCACACTGCTGGTTTCTGGGTTCGTTTTACGGCCCTTGACGCGCAAACGCACCAACCGTTGCGAGGGATGGGCATCGGGTTGATCGGCTTCAATGCACGCCTCAAAATGGTTCTGAATGCTGGTGTGAGCAGGCGCTTGCGTGGTCAGACTCACATCCCGCGCCAACACGCGCAAGCGCACCTGGGACCCCACCGTCGCACCGGTGTCACGTATCCACAAATCGCCACCGTTGAATTCCACGCGCGCCAGGTGCCAGCTCTGATCGCGTTCGACCACCCGGCCATCGAGCAGTACACCTTGCTCTTGCGGTTCCACCCAAGGGGTGTCCATTGACGACAAGGTGTCTGCCAAAGGGCCGCTGCGTTTCACGCGACCTTGTTCCAACACCACGAGGTGATCGCCCAACCGGGTCATCTCCTCCACCGAGTGCGTCACATAGAGCATGGGCAGTTGCAACTCGTCGCGCAAGCGCTCCAACCAGGGCATCACCTCTTGCTTGCGCGCCGGATCCAGTGCAGCCAGCGGTTCGTCCAGCAACAACAGCCGCGGGCGGGTGGCCAATGCGCGGGCAATCGCCACACGCTGGCGCTCGCCACCCGAGAGTTCGCCCACCGAGCGTTGCAACAAATGGGCAATCCCCAGCAGTTCGATGGCATCCGTCAGCACGCGCTGCTCATGCGGAGCAGCACTGCGCTGCAACCCGAACATCAGGTTGCGTCGCACATCCAGATGCTCGAAGAGGCTGGCTTCTTGAAAGACATAGCCCAGGGCACGCCGGTGGGTGGGCAGGTGAATGCCCGCTTCGTCAGACTGCCACACCTCCTCTCCCACGCATACCGATCCGCGTGCCTGTGGCTCAAGCCCTGCCACGCTTCTCAGCAAGGTGGTCTTGCCTGAGCCTGAAGCGCCAAACAGCACCGTGATGCCTTGCGCAGGCAGTTGCAAAGACACGTCCAGCGAGAAGGATTCGCGCACGAGTTGCAACTGAATCGCCAGACCCGACACCCCTGGCGCGTTCTGCAGTGGCGTGGACGACCTCATGGCATCACCCGCATGTCACGCCGCCTGAGCAGGGACAAGCCGCAAAGCACCACAAACGAAAACACCAGCATGCCCGCAGCCAGCGCATGCGCCTGGCTGTATTCCATGGCTTCAACGTGTCCGTAGATTTGCGTCGACACCACGCGGGTCACGCCGGGAATATTGCCGCCAATCATGAGCACCACCCCAAACTCACCCACCGTGTGCGAAAAGCTCAGAATGGCGGCCGTCCACAAACCGGGCCGAGCCAGCGGCAGGACCACCGAAAAGAAGGCATCCCAGGGAGAGGCCCGCAAGGTGGCCGCCACTTCCAGGGGCCGCCGCCCCAGGCTGGCAAACGCATGCTCGATCGGTTGCACCGCAAAGGGCAGCGAGAACAGCACCGAGCCGATCAACAAACCCGTGAAGGTGAACGACAGCACCCCCCATCCCAAGGCCTGCGTGAGTTGACCCAGCGGCCCCTGAGGCCCCAGGGCCACCAGCAAATAAAACCCGAGCACCGAAGGGGGCAACACCAGTGGCAAGGTCACCAAGGCCGAGACCACAGGCCGCCAGCGCGAGGGGGTTTGCGACAACCACCAGGCCACGGGGGTGGCCAGCAGCATCAGCACCACGGTGGTGAGAGTGGCCAGTTTCAGCGTCACCCACAGGGCGCTCAGCATTTCAGCAGTGAGAAAGGTCGGCTCGCTCATGGTTCAGGTCAGAACGATGAGTGTAAGGGGCGCTCACTGGGACAAGCCGAAATGGTCGTTGGACATCTGCATCAGCGAGCGGGTCGGCGCCAGGGCTGCGTGGGCATGGGCCTGGGCACGCGGAAGCAGACGTTCAAAGTAGAACTCGGCCGTCTGCCGTTTGGCCGTATAAAAATCCGCACCCTCGGCGCCATCGCCGCTGCGCAGCAAGGCATCGGCTTTGAAAGCCTGCATGGCCCAGAAGTACGCCATCATCTGGTAGCCACCCCACATCAGGAAGTCCACACTGGCCGCTCCCACCTGGTCACGGTCCCGCCGGGCCTTGAACATGAGACGCAGGGTCAGCAGGTTCCATTGCCAGGCACCGCGCACCAGGGTGCGTGCCATCTTGCCGATGGCGCCACCCGACAAGACATGGGGCCAGGCGAGTTGGCGCATCTTTGCCGTGAAATCACGCACACAACGACCCCGGCTGCCCAGCAACACCTTGCGACCCAGCAAATCCAGCGCCTGAATGCCCGTGGTGCCTTCGTACAAGGTGGCAATGCGCGCGTCCCGCGCGATCTGCTCCATGCCGTGTTCACGGATATAGCCATGCCCGCCCATCACCTGCATGCCCAGGTTGGCAGCGTCAAGTCCCATCTCGGTCAAAAAACCTTTGAGGATGGGGGTGTAAAAACCCAGCTCGTCGT
Organism: Comamonadaceae bacterium; assembly: GCA_947448375.1. Taxonomy (GTDB): domain Bacteria; phylum Pseudomonadota; class Gammaproteobacteria; order Burkholderiales; family Burkholderiaceae_C; genus Limnohabitans. The sequence continues at coordinate 5,764 of CANFMY010000155.1, forward strand.
CAAAACGCTGGTAGTTGGCGTCGTCTCCCGTCCAGGCTGCACTGAACATGCGATCAGCCAGTTGGGCGGCTGCGTAAATCATGGCGCGTCCGCCCTCGGCAATGGCCTTTTGCGTCAGCAGCATGCGCCGGACGTCGGGATGCCAGATGATGGCATCGGCCACTTGATCGGGCTCTTTCTTGCCTGAGAGCGAGCGCATGCTGCGGCGCTCCTGTGCGTAAGCCACCGCACCTTGAAACGACAGCTCGGCATGGGCCACACCCTGAATGGCTGTGCCAATGCGGGCCGTGTTCATGAAGGTGAACATGGCCTCCAGGCCATGGTTCGGCTTGCCGATCAGCGTGCCCACCGCACCGTCAAAGTTCAACACCGCGGTGGCATTGGCGTGGATGCCCATCTTGTGCTCCAGGGAGCCACAGGTCACCGCATTGCGATCGCCCAGACTGCCATCGGCATTGACGTGGTGCTTGGGCACCACAAAGAGGGAGATGCCCCGCGTCCCCGCCGGCGCATCGGGCAGGCGAGCCAGCACGATGTGCACGATGTTGTCGGTCAGGTCGTGCTCGCCACTGGAGATGAAGATCTTGGTGCCCGTGAGCGCGTAACGGTCATCGGGCAGCGGCTGCGCCTGGGTCTTCACCTGCGACAGATCCGAGCCGCATTGCGGTTCGGTCAGGCACATGGTGCCAGTCCAACGCCCAGCGACGAGTGGCGGCAGATACTGCTGCTTGAGTTCGTGGCTGCCATACTGCAGCAAGGTGTTGATGCACCCGATGCTCAAGCCCGGGTACATGTTGAAGGCCCAGTTGGCGGTGCCCATCATCTCGCTCTTGATCAGGTTGAGCGACATGGGCAGTCCTTGACCGCCAAACTCGATGGGAAAGGACAAGCTCTGCCATCCACCTGCCACAAACTGGTCGTAGGCTTGCTTGAAGCCCACCGGGGTGGTCACGCGCCCCTCCTCAAAGTGACAGCCTTCCAGATCACCGGAGGCGTTCAGGGGAGCCAGCACGTCCTCGCAATACGTGGCAGCCGCATCCAGCACTGCTTCCACCAGATCGGGTGAGGCATCCTGCGCATGCGACAGCGACTGGTAATGGGCCGGATAGTCCAACACCTCGTTCATCAAAAAGCGCATGTCGCGCAAGGGGGCTTTGTAGCTGGGCATGGGTTTATCGCTCCACAATGGCCACCACGCCTTGACCACCGGCGGCGCAGATGGAAATCAAACCACGTCCGCGTCCTGCCAAGGCCAGCTGCTTGGCCAGCGTGGCCACAATGCGTGCGCCCGTGGCGGCAAAGGGATGGCCGGTGGCGAGTGAACTGCCATTGACATTCAGCCGGTTCAGGTCGATGCGGCCCAAGGCCTGCGGCAACCCCAGACGCGTGCGACAGTACTCGTTGTCTTCCCACGCTTTCAGCGTGCACAGCACTTGGGCCGCGAAGGCTTCGTGCATCTCAACGTAATCAAAGTCCTGCAAGCTGAGGCCGGCACACGCCAGCATGCGAGGCACGGCATAGGCCGGCGCCATCAGCAACCCTTCGTGCTGGTCGCGAAAATCCACGGCCGCCACCTCGCTGAAGCTGAGGTAGGCCAGCACGGGGAGATTGCGCGATGCGGCCCAGGCTTCCGAGGCCAGCAGCACCGTGGCGGCGCCATCGGTGAGTGGCGTGGAGTTGCCCGCGGTCAGCGTGCCGGGGGCGGGTGCGATCTGGCGATCAAACGCTGGCTTCAGTCCGGCCAACCGCTCGAGCGTCAGGTCCGGTCTGAGAATGTTGTCTTGCCTGACACCGACAAATGGGGTCATCAAGTCGGTGAAGAAGCCGCGCTCGTAGGCCTGTGCCAGTTGCCGATGGCTGCTGAGTGCCAACGCGTCTTGTGCCTCGCGGGTAATTCCCCAGGTTTGCGCCATGGCCTCGGCATGCTCGCCCATGGACCAGCCGGTGCGCGGTTCGACATTCCGGGGCAGCGCAGGCTTGAAGAACATGCCGGGGCGCAAACGCGAGGCCACCGCAAGCCGCTGGGCGGT
>CANFMY010000156.1 GCA_947448375.1 Comamonadaceae bacterium
CTGGGCAGTGATCTCGCAACGCACCCAGGCGCCCTCAGGCCTGGGCTACCTGCTCGAAAATCGATCCATCATCAGTCGTCAGTTCCCGCAGGCGTTTGCCCAGCTGCAAGTGCATTCGCTGGAGGGAACGTACCGCAGGTGGTTGCAGTCCTTGCGCGCGGCCAGTCCCGCCGGAGACCGTGCGCATGTGGCCTTGCTGACGCCGGGTCCCTACAACGAAACCTATTTCGAACACGCTTATCTCGCGCGTCACCTGGGCATCACGCTGGTCGAGGGGCATGACCTGACGGTTCGTGGCCAGCAATTGTTTTTGCGCACCTTGCGGGGTCTCGAGCAAATCCATGTGCTCATCAAACGCCTGGATGATGCCTACCTCGACCCGCTCGAGCTGATGCCGGATTCGACCCTTGGTGTGCCGGGCTTGTTGCAAGTGGTTCGAGCGGGCCAACTGGTGTTGAGCAATCCCCCGGGAACGGCCTGGCTGGAGTCGCCCGCGCTGCTGGGTTTTCTGCCTGCGCTGTGCGAGCGCATCCTGCATGAAACCCTGAGCCTGCCTTCTCTCGATACGTGGTGGTGTGGCGAGCGAGCAGCCATGGATGCCATCCTGCCCCGACTGGCCGACACCGTGATCAAGCCCACCTACCCGGAAGCGGCAGGGCTCAATCCCATCTCGGCGACATTGGGTCGCGAGCTCTCCAGTGCCCAGCGAGACGAGTGGCGGGGGCGCATCGTACGCGAACCCCACCGCTACACCTTGCAGTCGTATCAACCCCTGTCGCAAATGCCCACCTGGCGCCAGCGGGAAATTCAACCGCGCTCCATGGTGCTACGCCTGTTCGCCCTCAGAACCGGCCGACACGAGTGGCAGGTATTGCCCGGTGGACTGGTGCGCATTGCTTCCATGCAGGACGAAATCACGTCGATGCAACGGGGTGGCAGCAGCGCCGATGTGTGGGTGCTTCGCTCCCCGCAGGTGATGCTGGATTTCGAGTCATCCCGTGAAGAGGTCTTGACCGGGCATGCTGACGCGCCTGCCAGAGCAGCGGCCAAGTCCCGATTGGTGACCAGCCGTTCAGCCGAGGATCTTTTCTGGTTGGGTCGTTACACCGAACGCAGCGACAACGCACAACGCCTGGCGCGCCTGTGTCTGCACCAAATTCACCACGAGGACCCTCCCACGGGAAAAGCCTGGACATGGTTGCAACTGCTGTGCGAACGCAATGGACTGGTGCCGGCCGGCGTGCCCTCGGCGGTCTCCGCTGACGTCAACAAGCTGGAGTCCAGACGCCGACTCTTTGAACGCACCTTGCTGGCAGGCCTGAACGACCACACGCAACTCCCCAGTGTGGGCTACAACCTGAGAGCCATGCAACGCACCGCGTCCGGTTTGCGCGAACGTCTCTCCCCGCAGCAATGGCAGGCCATCACGCAGCTGGTCGACGGCTTTAAAAGATGGCGCCCTTTGCCAGGCCAGGATCCGGACCATACGCGGGCCCTGGCACTGACTGCGCTGGACGAGGCGGCCGACTGGTTGGCCGCCATCATTGGTGCTCAAAATGATCGCATGACCCGCGATGATGGCTGGCAGTTGCTGACCATTGGCCGGCTGCTGGAGCGCATGTTCTTTTTGCTCGACGTGCTGATGCTGGTCTGCGAACTCGATCTGCTGACCCCCGAGCTCCTGCCCAGACAACTGCCCTTGTTGCTGGAAGTGTTCGACTGCGCCCAGCCATTCCAGGCTGAACACGCCGACCAGGCGGATCTGTCGGATGTGTGCCAATTGCTGGTGTGGGATGGCGAGCAGCCCAGGGCCTTGCATTGGGTCAGCCGATCCTTGCGGTCACGGTTGAGCAAGCTCGGTCAGGTCGATCGGCAGTCGCAGGATCCCCTGGCGCAGATGGTGCCCGATTTTTCTAGTGCGACCGAGATTCAACTCCCTGGCTTTCGCGACCGGCTTCAACAGGCTCGTCAGTCCCTCTGGCAGTTGTCGGATGCCATTGCAACACGTTACTTCAGCCACGCCGAGCGTGTTGGCCGTATCGGAGTTTGATCGCATGCGCCTGGAGATCATTCACACCACTCGCTACGGATATTCAGCGCCCGTGAGTGTGGCCCAACACATGGCACATCTGATGCCTCGAAACACTCCATGCCAGGAGGTGGTCAGCGCGCAACTGGATATCGACCCTGAACCCACCTGGAGCCAACCGGTGGTGGACCATCAGGGCAACCACTGCCATTACTTTTCGCTGGTGCAGCCGCACCATCAGCTGTCGATCCGCGCGCACAGTGTGGTCGCTACACGGGGACCGCTGACGGCAACCGATGAATTGCCGGCGCTGCCCTGGGAGCTGGTCCGCTCGCACTTCGAGTATCGGACAGGTCAGCCGTGGGATGCGGCCAACGAATATTGCTATGCCTCTCGGCATGTGCAGCCCCATGACGATTTTTTGGCCTACGCGTATCAGAGCTTTGAGCCGGGTCGCCCTCTGCACGAAGCGGCCATCGACTTGATGCAACGCATGCACCGCGACTTCGCCTATGTGTCGCACGCCACCGATATCCACACGCCTGCGCTGGAGGCGCTGTCGCTGCGACGCGGGGTTTGCCAGGATTTCGCCCACATCATGCTCTCGTGCTTTCGCGCCCTGGGGCTGGCAGCGCGGTATGTCAGCGGCTATTTGCTGACCGAGCCTCCCGAAGGGCAGCCCCGGTTGATTGGCAGCGATGCATCGCACGCCTGGGTGTCGCTGTATATCCCCGGCTGGCCCTCGGGCAGATTGCAAGCCTCATCGAATTGGCTGCACCTCGATCCCACCAACAACCGTTCGGGGCTGGCGACGCCTGGCGAAGACTATGTGTGTGTGGCTTGGGGGCGCGATTTTGCCGACGTCTCGCCCGTCAGGGGCGTGATACATGGCGGCGCACAGCATACGCTGGAGGTGGGCGTGACGGTGATGCCGTTGGACACCGTGGTGTCCCCTCCATGATGTTTTGCACGACGATTCGAGGTGTCTGAATGAGTATTCCTGTGATTGACCTGGCTCGCTTTGAGGGTGGTACTCAAGAGGACCAACAGCAAGTCGCGCAGCAAGTGGACCAGGCGGCCAGGCAGATCGGGTTCATGCAACTCGCAGGTCACGGCGTCTCGTCCCATCACCTGCAGCAGCTGCAGCAGGCCATGGATGATTTTTTCTCGCTGCCCCTGGCTGTGAAAGAACAGTGGCGATCGCCCGATCCCCGAATCAACCGAGGCTACAGCCCGCCATTGGCGGAGCGATTGAGTTACAGCCTGGGGGTGGATTCCCCCCCGGACCTGTTCGAGGCTTTCAACATGGGCGCTGCCTGGACAGATTTTCCTGAACTGCAGTTGGATCCCATCAGCTATCCGGTCAACATCTGGCCGGTCCATCCTGCCAGCTTTCGCCAGGGGGTACACACCTGGTTCGGTGAAATGGCACGGGTGGCCAGACGGGTCACGCGCATGTTTGCCTGTGCGCTGGATTTGCCGTCCGATTTCTTTGAACCCCTTGCAGATCATTCGCTGGATGTGCTGCGGCTCAATGTCTATGCCATGCAGCCTCAGCATGCTGACCTGAGGGCGGACCAGATGGGCATGGGGGCGCACACCGATTACGGCATTGTGACCGTCTTGTGGGCTGACGCAGTGGAGCCGGGGTTGCAGGTGTTGGACCGCGCAGGGCGTTGGCACGAGGCCAAGCCCGCCTCGGGACATCTTCTGATCAATATCGGCGACTTGATGGCACGCTGGACCAACGATCGATGGCTCTCGAGCCTGCACCGTGTCAGACCCCCGGTCAATGCGCAGGGGCAGCTGGTGCGTCGACGATCAGCCGCGTTCTTTCATGATGGAAATGCCGACGCCGTGGTGAGTTGCTTGCCCAGTTGTGCGGATGCACACCACCCACCCCGGTATGAACCCATCACAGTGGCGGAGCATATACGACAGAAACTGGAGGGATCGCGTGGGCTTGCGCTGAATGCCCACGCCCCTCACGAAAGCGCTCGACTGTTGTCGTCAAGCCGTTGAGCGCTGCGCATCGCAGCTACCGGGGATGTCATCCCGGTGTCTGCGATGCAGGTGACAACCCTCAGTTGGGCAGTTGCCCCTCAACCCCCTCGACATAGAACTTGATGCTGTCGATTTCGGGATCGGTCATCTGCTGGCCGGCTTGCAGCTTGAGACTGCCATCCTGCAACTTCAGCGGGCCCGAGAACACTTTGAATTTGCCGGACATCAGATCGGCCTTCTTGGCGTCCACTTCTTTTTGCACGGCAGCCGGCACCAGCTTGCTCACCGAACTCAAGCCGTTCATGCCTTCTTTCATGCCACCCCAGACGTTGTCCTTGAAGGGTTTGCCTTCTGCTGCTGCAGTCAACACCTTGACGTAATAGCTGCCCCACAATTGGGTGACCGAGGCCAGGTGCGCTTTGGGCGATACGGCCGACATGTCGGAGTTCCAGCCAAATGCGAACACACCTTTCTCGGCTGCTGTTTGCATCGTGGCCGTTGAATCGGTGTTTTGCAACAGCATGTCGGCGCCCTGACCAATCAAGGTTTCGGCGGCCTGACGCTCTTTGGCGGGGTCGTACCACGAGCTGATCCAAACCACCTTGGTCTTGACGTTCGGATTGACGCTGCGCGCACCCATGGTGTAGGCGTTGATGTTGCGAACGACCTCAGGAATGGGGAACGATGCCACGTACCCGAGTGTGTTGGTCTTGGTCATGCGCCCGGCGATGATGCCCGCCAGATAGGCCGGCTCATACATCCGAGAGTTGTAGATGTGCACGTTGGGGGACGATTTGAAACCGGTGTTGTGATAGAACTCCACCTTGGGAAATGACTTGCCCACCTTAAGGGTTTGCTCCATGTACCCGAACGAGGTGGTGAAGATGTACTGATTGCCCTTGCTGGCCAGGTCGCGAATCACGCGTTCGGCATCAGCGTTTTCCGGCACATCCTCCACGATCGTCACGGCAATTTTGTTGCCCAACGCTTTTTGGGCCTCTTTCACGGCCAGGCTGTGAGCAAAGGTCCAGCCGCCATCGCCCGGTGTTCCAAAGAACACAAACCCTACCTTGACTGGATCGGCCGCCTGTGAGTACATGGACAGGCCTGCCAGCGCGAGGGCGGCGACAAAACTGCGTTTACGGATGGAAAGGCTCATGATGAACTCCTGGGTTGAAAAAATCGAAACTTCATGCGTGATCGAAATACGGCTTGCCTAGCCAGGCAGGTGCGTGGCGGCGAATGTGAAGCGGGTTGCGTGACAACACGACGAGGACGACAACCGTGGCCACGTAGGGCAGGCCTGACAGTGCAAACAGCGACACTTTCACGTTGACGGCCTGAAAATACAAACCCAGTGCAGTGACGCCCCCGAACAGCAAGGCTCCGGCGGCCAGCCGTGTGATGCGCCAGGTGGCAAACACCACCAAGGCCAGCGCAATCCAGCCATTGCCGGACGTCAGGTTGTCCTGCCACATCTTGAACTGCGCCAGGGCGTAATAGCTGCCCGCCAGTCCCGACATGGCCCCGCCAAACAGCACAGCGCCGTAGCGGATGGAGGTGACCGGCAGACCCAAGGAGCGAGCCACGGACGGCGACTCGCCGACCGCCTTGAGCTGCAGTCCCAATCGGCTGTGAGACAAGCCCCATCCTACGAGTGCGATCAGCACCAGGGAGAAATACGCCAGCAAATTGAGAGAGAAGAGCGACTCGCCCAGCAAAGGCAGTTGGCTCAACCCGGGAATCGGCAGCGGAACCAAGCCGGTATCGATGCTGGAACCGGCAAAGGGACGCCCCAAGGCGGATGTCAACCCGGCGCCCAGAATGGTCAGTGACAGCCCCGCCGCGACCTGGTTGGCTTGCAGCGTGATGGTCATGATGCCAAACACACTGGCTGCCAGCATGCCACTGAGCATGCCCAGGCAGATGCCCAACGCAACGCCACCGCCCAGGGTGATGGTGGCAAAGCTGCTCAGCGCACCGATCAGCATCATGCCCTCCAGCCCCAGATTCAGGACTCCCCCGCGCTCGGTAACCAACTCTCCGGTGGACGCCAGCATCAAGGGGACTGCCGCACTCAAGGCGCTTGCCAGCAAGGGGGTGAGTGAGTCCATCATGTCTTGACCTCGGACAGGCCGGCTCGTGGAGAGGCCCAGGTGTACTTCACCAGAACATCGCAACTGAGCAAGAACACCAGCAGCAGGCCCATGAACACATCGCTCAGGGCTTTGGGCAGTTGAAGGCTGACCTGAACCGCTTCACCGCCCATGTACAAGAGCGCCATCAGCAAAGACGCCAGGACGATCCCCCCCGCATTGAACCGCCCGAGCGATGCCACGATGATGGCCGTGAAGCCATACCCGGGTGTCCAGCGGTCATTCAACTGCCCGATCGGACCGGCAATATCGCTCGCCCCGGCAACACCGGCCAGCGCGCCTCCGAGCAAGAGCGAGGTCCAGATGATGCGGCGCTCGGAAAAGCCCGCATAGCGAGCGGCCTGAGGGGCTTCGCCCAAGATGGTGTGCTGAAATCCTGAGAACGAGCGTTGCAGGTACAACCAGGTCAGGGGAATCACGACCAGGGTGATGAAGATCGAGGTGTTCAGCCGAGTCCCTTCCCAATAGTCCCACCCCAACTCAGCCAGCGTGGAGAACAAGGCGCTGTCGGCAAACGAAATGGTGATGGGAAAGTTGTTCGCCATGGGATCACGCCAGGGGCCATAGACCAGGTACTTCACCACCAGATTGGCGACATAGGTGAGCATGAGGCTCACCAGAATTTCGTTGGCATTGAAGTGCGCCCGGCACAAGGCCGTGATACCGCCCCACAAGGCGCCTCCCAACGCCGCAGCGATGACCAAGAGGGGCAGTACCCAGACGTCATCAAAGGACTGACAGGTGATCGCGACGCCTGTCGCGAATACCCCGCCGATGTACATCTGGCCTTCCGCGCCGATGTTCCACACATTGGCCCGGTAGCCTATGGATAACCCCAGCGCAATCAAACACAGGGGCGAGGCCTTGAGCAACCATTCACTCACACCATTGGGTGTGCTCAGGGGCTCGATGAAAAAGGCGTGGTACGCAGACCAGGGGCTCTTGCCAAGCCACGAGAAAACCAGCAAACCTGCGCACAGCGTCAATCCCAGGGCCATGAGGGGCGTCCACACCATCATGGACTTCAGCGGCTCTCGACGAGGGATCAGGCGGATAGTCATCTACATCCATCGGTGCAATTTGCATACCATTCGCCTGAGGCGAAAACTGGCAAGCGGGTACCCCATATCGAGGCGGGCCGCACCATTCGCGAGCATCGCGCGACTCGATGCACAAAGATGAGGCTGGATGTGGTGCGCAGGCGGGCGGGTCATCAGGGCATGCTTATTGCGGTTCCAGTCGCCATGACACCCATGAGCTCCTCCTACCGACTGCAACTGCAGGGAATCAGCAAACGCTATCCCGCCGTGGTGGCCAACCAGGACGTACACCTTGCGGTAAAACCCGGCGAGATCCATGCTGTGCTGGGCGAGAACGGGGCCGGCAAAAGTACGCTGATGAAGATGATTTACGGCATCACCCAGCCGGATGAGGGGTTGATGCTCTGGGAAGGGCGCGAAGTTCGCATCGCCAGTCCTGCGCAGGCACGGTCCCTGGGCATTGGCATGGTGTTTCAGCACTTTGCCTTGTTCGAATCCCTGAC
>CANFMY010000157.1 GCA_947448375.1 Comamonadaceae bacterium
GAAAAAGCCCGCTACGAAAAGCTGCTGACGAGCAACGAGATTCTCACCCTCATCACGGCACTGGGCACCGGCATCGGACGCGCCTCGGAAGAGTCGGGCAAGTCGGGTACCGATGATTTCAACATCGACAAGCTGCGCTACCACCGCATCATCATCATGACTGATGCCGACGTGGACGGCGCTCACATCCGCACCTTGCTGTTGACGTTCTTCTATCGCCAGATGCCCGAACTGGTCGAGCGCGGGCACATCTACATTGCGCAACCGCCGCTGTACAAGGTCAAGGTCGGCCGTGAAGAGCAATACCTCAAGGATGCGTCGGCGCTGGATCAGTTCCTGATCCGTGTGGCGCTCAAGGATGCCAGCATCGAAACAGGCGGCAGCGCATCTCGCAAACTCGACGGGGACACCCTGGCCGAGTTGGCGCGCAAACACCAGCTGGCCGAGTCCGTCATCGATCGTCTCAGTGCATTCATGGACCTCGAGGCGCTGCGCGCCATCGCCGATGGCGTGGCGCTCAACCTTGACACGGTGGAGCAGGCCGAAGTCTCGGCCAGCGCCATGCAGGCCTATCTCAACGAGATCGGCAGCAGCAGCGAAGTGGCCGGCGAGTTCGACGCGCGCAGCGACAAGCCGATCCTGCGAGTCAGCCGCCGCCACCACGGCAACATCAAGAGCAGCGTGATCACCCAGGACTTCGTGCACGGGGCCGATTACGCCGCGCTGGCCGAGGCCGCGCAAACCTTCAAGGGCTTGTTGTCCGAAGGCGCACGCGTGTCACGCGGCGATGGCGACAAGGCCAAACAGGAGCGTGTGAATGATTTCCGCCAGGCCATGCGCTGGCTGATTGCGCAGGCCGAACAAGCCACCGCGCGTCAGCGGTACAAGGGCTTGGGCGAGATGAACCCCGAGCAGCTGTGGGAAACCACCATGGACCCCAACGTGCGGCGCTTGCTGCGGGTCCAGATCGACGACGCCATTGAAGCCGATCGTGTGTTCACCATGCTGATGGGTGACGAGGTGGAGCCGCGGCGTAACTTCATCGAGTCCAACGCCTTGCGGGCGGCCAACATCGACGTGTAAACCACCGACGAGAGGGCGGCGAAGAATCCCCTGCGCACACCGCCCCTTTTTTTGACGAAACGACTCAGACAAGCCCGCTTCGGCGGGCTTGTGCCAGTCAGACGAACTTGCCCGCGCGGAAGTCCTCCACCGCCTGCATCAACTCCTCCCGCGTGTTCATCACAAACGGACCGTATTGCGCAATGGGCTCGCGCAGCGGTTGACCTGCGATGACGATGGCGCGGGCGCCGCTTGTCCCGCGCAACGACAGCCCATCACCCTCGTTGCGCAGCACACCCATGTGCCCCTGCGGCACGCTTTGTGTGTCGGTGGCGCCACACACCGCCAGCGTACCGCGGTAGGGATAGACCAATGCGTTGTGATGGCCGGGCAACGCGTGGGAAAAGAGGCCCGTGTCATCACCACCGTCAAAATGCACATCGAGGTAGAGGGGCTCGGTTTGCTCGCGCGTGATGGCGCCCGCCACGTCCGCACACCGACCCGCGATGACACGCACGCGAATGTGCCCGGGCAAGTGGGCTTCGGGAATCTCGCTGGAGGGGATATCCCGGTACCACGGGTCACACAGCTTGCGTTGGCTGGGCAAATTCAGCCACAGCTGAAAGCCTTCCATCACCCCCTCTTCCTGTTCGGGCATCTCGCTGTGCACCAGGCCACGTCCCGCGGTCATCCATTGCACGCCGCCGTTTTCCAGCAGGCCTTCATGGCCACCGCTATCTCGGTGGCGCATGCGGCCCGCAATCATGTAGGTCACGGTTTCGAACCCGCGGTGTGGGTGATCCGGAAACCCGGCAATGTAGTCACCGGGCGTGTCGCTGCCGAAGGCATCGAGCATGAGAAACGGGTCGAGCCGTTGCTGCAGGTCGTGGGTGAGGACGCGCTTGAGCTTGACGCCCGCGCCATCCGAGGTGTCTTGCCCGCGAACCAGGCGCTCCAGGCGGCGTGCTTGTGTGACCGACGACGTCATGACACCTGATACCCTTCCCCGGCAATGGCGTGTGCCAGGGCCTCACGGGGCTGTTGGCTCTCCACGGCCACAGTGCCCTGGGCGCGGTCGATCTCGATCTGTGCGGACGGGTCGAGTTGCAGCACGGCCCGCTTGACGGCCATTTCGCAATGACCACACGTCATGCCTTGCACGTTGAACGCTTGTTTCATAAAACACCTCCTGGGTGATGAGGGGATGGTCGCGCCAAACGCCCGATGGCTTTCTTGCTTTGGCGCAACGACACCGCAAGACAAGAATGGTATCGTCATTCGCTGGCGACAAAGGTGCGAAGGAACCAGCGTGATGGAAACGGCGGCAACGACCCAACTCGGTATCGAGGGCATGACCTGCGCAGCCTGCGTCACGCGGGTGGAGCGTGCCTTGCGCCGCGTGCCTGGCGTCGAGGATGCCACCGTCAACCTCGCCACCGAAACCGCGCAGGTGCGCTGGGCGCAGACACCCGGGGACGACGTGCAACTGCGCCGCGCGGTGCGTGCGGCCGGTTACATACCGCGTGACACCGCCAGCTTGCCCGAGGCCGGGTCGCCCTGGGAGGGCTTCTGGCCGGTGGGCCTGGGCTTGTTGCTGTCGGCCCCTTTGTTCCTGCCGATGTTGGGCGATGTGGTCGGTCGGCACTGGATGTTGCCGGCTCTGTGGCAGTTCTTGCTGGCCACACCGGTTCAGTTCGGGTTGGGGGCGCGTTTTTACCGGGGCACCTGGCACGCGATCACCAGCGGCAGCGCAGGCATGGATGTGTTGGTGGCACTGGGCACCACGGCGGGCTGGGCCTTGTCCACCTGGTTGTGGTGGCGTGCGGCGCCGGGTGAGCATGTGGCCTTGTATTTCGAAGGCTCTGCGGTGGTGATCACGCTGGTGCTGTTGGGCAAGTGGCTGGAAGCGCGGGCCAAGGTGCAGACCACGGCCGCCATCCGTGCCCTGCAGGCGCTGCGCCCGGAGCGAGCGCATGTCATCACGGCCCTGGGCGAAGCGGATGTGCCCGTGGCGGAGTTGATGGTGAACGACCGTCTCTCGGTTCGCCCGGGCGAGCGCATGCCCGCGGATGGACGCGTGCTGGAAGGCAGTACGCAGGTGGACGAATCCATGCTGACGGGGGAGTCCTTGCCGGTGGCGAAGCAGGCGGGTGCGCTCGTGACCGGGGGCAGTGTGAATGGCGAAGGCCGCGTCGTGATCGAGGTGACCGCCGTGGGCGCCGAGTCGGTGCTCTCGCGCATCATCCGGCTGGTGGAGGATGCGCAGGCGGCCAAGGCGCCGATTCAGCGCCTGGTGGATCAGGTCTCGGCGGTGTTTGTACCGGTGGTGCTGGTGCTGTCGGTGCTGACGGGCCTGGCCTGGGGCTGGTGGGGAGCCGACGTGCCCACGGCCTTGATTCATGCCGTGGCGGTGATGGTGATTGCCTGTCCCTGTGCCCTGGGACTGGCCACGCCGGTGGCCATCATGGCGGGCACCGGGGTGGCGGCGCAACGCGGCATTTTGATTCGGGATGCGCAAGCCCTCGAAATCGCACATCAGGTGGACACGGTGGTGTTTGACAAGACCGGCACGCTCACGCAAGGGCGCCCACGACTGGTCCACTACCAGGCACTTGCCGGCGAGCTCGCCCCCAACGTCGGCCTGACCTTGGCCGCCAGCCTGCTGTCCGGGAGCGAGCACCCGCTGGCTCGCGCGGTGCTGGACCCTGCGCGCGCGCAAGCGCTGGTGCTGCAAGAGGCGCTCGAGGTGGTGGCTGTTGCTGGCCGTGGCACACAGGGCCTGGTGGCGGGTCGACGGTTGGTGATGGGCAGCTTGAGCTGGATGCAAAGCCTGCATCAGGCCGCGGGTATGACCAGCGTGGCGGATGCGCCGCACGCGCCGGGCCACACGCCGAACGCCCTCGGCGCTGACGCGCCACAGGATTGGGTGCTGGCGGCCCAACAGGCGATGTCGCAGGGGCACACGGTGTCCTTGCTGGCCGAGCAGCTGCCCGAAGGCTTGCGTGTGTTGGCGCTGTTGGCGTTTGCCGACGAGCCCAAACCCGAGGCGGTGCACGCCATTGAAGCCCTGCGTGCACGGGGCCTGCAGGTGCGGATGATGTCGGGCGACAACGCGGGCGCTGCGCACAGCATGGGCCGTCGACTGGGGTTGCACGAACACGAGGTGCTGGCCCCTGTGCTGCCTGCGGACAAGGCGGCGCAGGTCGCTCGCTTGCGTGCGCAAGGCCATGTCGTGGCGTTTGTGGGCGATGGCATCAACGACGCACCGGCCCTGGCGGCAGCGGATGTCGGCATGGCCATGGCCAATCCGGACGGAGGCACCGAGGTGGCGATGAACACCGCGGGCATCACGCTCATGCGAGGTGACGTGCGACTGGTGGCCGATGCGCTGGAGGTGTCCGATCGCACGGTGCGTAAGATCCGGCAAAACCTGTTCTGGGCATTCGCCTACAACGCCGCGGGTATTCCGCTCGCGGCCCTGGGTTATCTGAGTCCCCTGGTGGCGGGCGCGGCGATGGCCTTGAGTTCGGTCAGCGTGATGGCCAACGCCTTGCTGCTGCGGCGCTGGCGCGGGACATCAACCGATATACGGTGAGTGTGTGTGGGCCGATCGGGCTCACCCGCCCGGCAAGCCCTTCCGTGCATGCGCACGGCTCAAGCAGACGCCGTGGGCGCCTGGCCCCCCGAAGGGTGGGGCTTGGGGGAGAACCACGCCACATACAGCACCGGCAGCACAATCAGGGTCAGCAGCGTGGCCGTCACCAAACCGCCGATCACCACCAGGGCCAACGGGCGTTGCGTCTCCGAGCCGATGTCATGGCTCAAGGCCATCGGCAACAAGCCCAGCGCTGCCAGCATGGCCGTCATGAGCACTGTGCGCAAGCGCTGCGCGGAGCCCTGCTTGACCGCCTCGACCACGCTCATGCCCGCATTGCGCAACTGCTGGAACACGGTGAGCATCACCACCCCGTTGAGCACCGCCTGACCGGACAGCGCAATGAAGCCGATGGCCGCCGACACCGACAAGGGAATGTGGAACACCCACAGCGCAATGAAGCCACCGATCAAGGCCAGCGGCACGTTGACCAGGATGAGCAAGGCGGACTTCACGGAAGCAAAGGCATTGAAGAGCAGCACAAAAATCAGCAGCATCGAGATGGGCACCACCACACTCAGACGCTGCATGGCGCGCTCCTGGTTCTCGAATTCGCCGGACCAGTTGAGCGTGTAGTTCGCCGGAATCAACACGTTTTTGCGCACCCGGGCTTTCATGTCCGCCACCACCGAGCCCATGTCGCGCCCCTTGATGAAGACGCCGATGGCCATGGTGCGCCGGCCGGCCTCGCGCGCAATGTTCATGGCGCCACCGGCCTGATGGATATTGGCTACCGAGGCCAGCGACGTGTAACCGCCGCCGGGTATGGGGATGGTGGTGTTGGGCAGTTGCTCCAGCGTGCGCTGACTCTGGGGCAGGCGAATGGCCACCGAAAAGCGGCGCTCGCCCTCCCAGATGTCGGTGACGGCGCGACCCGCCAGGGCGGTCTCGATCACGTCCTGGATGTCGGCCACATTCAGCCCCAGACGCGAGGCGCGCTCGCGGTCAATGTCCACCAGGATGTGCGGCAACTCGCCCAGGCGGTCAATCTCTGCTCGCTGCACGCCGGCAACCTGTCGGAATTCACGTTGCAGGGCCTCGGTGGTGCGGCGCAGTTCGCCCAGGTCGTCGCCCGCCACCTTGATCACGATTTGCCCCTTGATCTGCGAGATCGACTCGAGCACGTTGTCGCGGATCGGCTGCGAGAACGCCGGGTCGATGCCCGGAATGCGTGTGAGCTGAAAGTCCATTTCCTCGATGAGTTGTTCGCGGGTCAGGCCCTTGCGCCATTCTTCGACCGGCTTCACATCGACGAATACTTCGGCCATGCTCAGGGTTTTGGGGTCGGTGCCATCCTCGGGCTGCCCGGCCTTGGAGACCACGGTGCGCACCTCGGGGACCTTGAGCAATTGCGTGCGCGCCTTGCGCAGCACCTGCGAGGCCTCCTGTTGCGAGATGCTGGCGGGCATATCCCAGTTGACCCAGAAGGTGCCTTCGTTCAACTCGGGTAAAAATTCGGATCCCAGTCGCGAGGCCGCCAGGAGCGACAACGCAAAAGCGCCCACCGCGATCAACATCACCTTGCGCGGCTTGTCCAGGGCCCACTCGAGCACCGGCAGGTAGAGGCGCTTGCACCAGGTGAGCAGACGGTTATCGGCGTGCGGCAAACCCTTGCGCAGCATCCAGTACGCCAGCAGTGGCACCAGCGTGAGCGAGAACACCAGCGAGCCAATCAGGGCGGCCGTGACCGACAGCGCCATGGGCTGGAAGATGCGACCCTCGTGGCGTTGCAGGGCAAAGATGGGGATGTGCGCCGCGATGATGATGAGCATCGAGAACAGCGTGGGCCGGCCCACCTCGTTGGTGGCTTGCAGGATGAGCGACTTGCGCTCCTTCTCGTTGATGCCTTCGCCACGTTCGGCCAGGCGGTGCATGATGTTCTCGATCACGATCACCGCGCCGTCCACGATGATGCCAAAGTCCATCGCGCCCAGGCTCAGCAAGTTGGCCGGCACGCCCAGGATCTTCAGCCCCAGAAAGGTGGCCAGCAGCGACAACGGGATCACCACCACCACCGCCAGGCTCGCGCGCAGGTTGGAGAGGAACAGGTAGAGCACCAGCGAGACCAGCAGCGCGCCCTCGACCAGGTTCTTGAACACGGTCGAGAGGGTTTTGCCCATCAGCCAGGTGCGGTCGTAAAACGGCACGATCTTCACCCCTGCGGGCAGGATGTGTTGATTGAGCTCCTCGATCTTCTCCTTGACGGCCTTGAGCACCACACTGGGGTTCTCGCCCTTGCGCATGATGACGATGCCGGTGACCACGTCGTCCTCGTTGTCCTGACCCACGATGCCCAGCCGGGGCACGGCACCGATGGTCACGTGCGCCACGTCGCGCACCAGGATCGGGGTGGTGTTGCGCGAGGCCACCACAATGCGACCAATGTCGTCCGCCGATTTCAAGAGACCGATGCCGCGGATGGTGAACTGTTGTGCACCTTGCGCCATGTAGCTGCCGCCCGCATTGGCATTGCCGCGGCCCACGGCGTCTTGCAAGTCTTGCAAGGTCAACTTGAAGGCGCGCAGCTTGTGCAAGTCCGGCTGCACTTCATACAGCTTGATGTAGCCGCCCATGGCCACCACATCGGCCACGCCCGGCACCTGCAGCAAGGTGCGCTCAACGGTCCAGTCCTCGATCGTGCGCAACTCGGTGGTGGTCTTGCCGTCGCCGCGCAAGCGGTAGCGCATGATCTCGCCCACCGGCGTGGCGTTGGGGGTGATGCGGGCCTCCACACCCGGCGGAAGATCGACGCCGCGCAAACGCTCGCCCAGTTGCTGCCGCGCCAGATTCACATCGGCGTTGTCGTTGTAGGTGACCACGGTGAAGGACAAGCCGAACTGCGTATGGGAGAACACACGAATGCTGTTGGGCAACCCTGCCAGCGCCACCTCGATGGGGAGACTGACTTGTTTTTCCACTTCTTCGGCCGCTCGACCCGGATACAGCGCAATGACGGTGACCTGTGTGTC
>CANFMY010000158.1 GCA_947448375.1 Comamonadaceae bacterium
ATGCAACGGAAGCCAGCACCGAACTTTCCAGAATTGAATCCGAGCTGGCCCAGACGCGTGAAAATTCGCTGGCGCGAGAAGACGCATTCCGACGAACCGTGATTCGCGCACCCATGGATGGCATTGTGAAAAACGTGCAAGTCACCACGCTGGGTGCGGTGGTGGCGTCAGGGCAGAACATCATGGAAATTGTCCCGGTGCAAGACGCCATGCTGGTCGAGGCCTATGTGAAGCCCTCTGAAATTGCCTTTCTGGAAGTCAATCAGCCCGCCATGGTGAAGCTGACAGCCTACGAATTCAGCAAGTATGGCGGATTGGAAGGGGTTGTCGAGCATTTGAGTCCCGACACGCTGAAAGATGAGAGCAAGCCCCGAAAGCCGGGCGAAGCCCCGGTTGACCTGGAAGAGGGTTTTTATCGGGTGCTGATACGAGTGACCGACAAGAGCCTGGACCGTCACGGTAAGAAAATTCAAACCTTGCCCGGCATGACGGCGTCCATCGAAATCAAGACCGGTGAGAAAACCGTACTGGAATACCTGTGGCGACCATTGAAAAATTTGTCGCAAGCACTCAAAGAGCGTTGACAGGTCGTCAGGTCAGGTATGACGGTCATGCGTAAGCGAAAGATGTTGCCCCCCTGCGAGTTCGTGATCGTGGGTGCCGGTCTGGCTGGCGCCACGGCGGCTGAGACCCTGCGGCACGAGGGCGCTCAGGGTCGCATTCTGTTGATCTCGGAAGAGGCGCATTGGCCTTATCAGCGACCGCCACTGTCCAAGCGATTTTTGACGGAAGACAAAAATCCAGCGCCAGTTGCGCTGTTCAACGAGACCACGGTTCGTGAGCTTCGCATCGAGTTGAGGTTGTCGACCCGTGTCGCCACCCTGGACGCACCCCATCACACCCTGCGTACAGAGTCGGGCGAGTCCATTGAGTATCACAAGTTGTTGATTGCGACGGGCGCAACGCCCTTGCCCTTGACGATTCCTGGCGTCGATTTGCCGGGGGTGCACTATTTACACTCTCTTTCTGACGCGATGGCCATTCGCAGCAGCGTTCAGTCGGCCCGACGTGTGGTGGTCATCGGGGGGAGTTTCATCGGGCTGGAAGTGGCGTCCTCGTTGAGACGCCGAGGTCTGGAGGTCACGATTCTGGAGCGCGATGAACTGTTCAGCCAGTTCAAGACCCCCCTCATCTCGAGTTACTTTCAGAATTGCTTCAAGCAGCGAGGCGTCGAGGTGCTGCTAGGCGAGACCCCGGCGTCTTTTCGTGGTCGGCAACGGGTAGCAGCCGTCGTGACTCACAGCGGCCTTCGGCTGCCGTGTGACATGGTGGTGATTGGGGCGGGGGTGGTCCCCGTCACGGACTTTCTGCGAGGCAGTGGCCTGGAGATGGACCAGGGCATCGTGGTCGATCGCTTCTTGCAATCCAGCCACCCCGATGTCTTTGCGGCGGGCGATGTGGCGAACTTCTTTGACCCGGTGATCGGGCGTCACCACCGTGTTGAGCATTGGGACAATGCGGTCAAGCAAGGCCGCTTGGCTGCACGCAATATGCTGGGCAAGCGACAGCCCTACGAAGAGGTGAGCTACTTTTATAGCCAAATCTTTGAGAACAGTTTCAACCTATTGGGCGAGATCGATCACGCCCTGGAGAGAATTGATCGGGGGTCTTTGCAGGAGAGGTCCTTTGCCGCTTTTTACCTGCGGGATGATGTGCCACGTGCCTTGTTTTCATTGGGACGCCCAACGCAAGAGACGCGTCTGGTCGAAAGCCTGATCAAATATCACGTCAATCTGCGAGCCAGCAAACCCAGCCTGTCGGATCCGCTGGCAACCTTGAAAAAAATTCCGAACCAGACCATCTTGATCTTGCAAGGCGGCGGTGCCTTGGGTGCTTTCGAGTGCGGCGCCGTCAAAGCCCTTGTCGAGTCCCGAATTTGTCCCGATATCGTGGCAGGTGTGTCCATCGGGGCCTTCAATGGCGCCATCATCGCCAGTCACCCTGACCAGCCTGTTGCGGCTTTGGAGGCGTTTTGGGGCGAGTTGTCGAGCACCGGTGTCATGGTGCCGGATGAGTCGATGCGTCGGCTCCTGGCGTGTGGTCAGGTTGCCTCGTGGGGGGTGCCTCAGTTTTTCATGCCGCGCTGGATGCAGGCGCCGATCACGCATGATCAATGGCCCATCAACTGGACCAGTTGGTACGACACCAGCCCCATGCGGAAACTGCTCCTGAAGTACGTTGACTTTGATCGCCTCAAATCGAGTCCCGTGCGGCTGTTGGTGAGCGCTGTCGAGATCGAGAGCAGCGAACTGGTGTTGTTTGACAGTTATGTGGATGACCTCACGCCCGAGCATATTCTGGCCAGCGGGAGCCTGCCGCCGGCGTTTCCCTGGACCGCCATCAAAGGCCGTCATTACTGGGATGGCGGAATCGTCAGCAACTCGCCTCTGGACCGAGTCATGGAGCGCTGCGGCTCGGCCGGCAAACGCGTGTTTATCATCGACCTGTTCCCGGGAAAAAGAAGGTTGATGCCGAACAACCTCTTCGAAGTGATGTCAAGGCGAGACGAAATTGTGTATTCCGAGCGCATACGTAATGACGTACACACCCAGCAAATGGTGCGTGATTTTCAAAGTCTGGTTCAGGAATTGATGGTCGAATTGCCAGCGGAATCAGTCCAGCGTTTGCGCCATCAACCCCGCTACATTCAGATGATGGGGGAAGAGGCCCCCACCGTCATTACCCGTATCGTTCGCGAAGGCAGCGAAAACGAACCCTCATCGCGCGAATACGATTTTTCTCGCCCAACGTTGACGCAGTTGATGGGAACGGGCTATCAAATGACGCGACAGGCACTGGAGTCTTCCAGTTAGCCCCCTGTTCAGGCAGGTCGCTTCGCTGTCTTGCACGCGGCTTGAGGGTGGGTTTGTCAAGTTAGAAGTCTGCAGGTGTGGTGAGGGGTGCTTGTGTCATCTGGCGAACCGACGCCATGCTCACCAGCGAATAGGGTATACACCTCAACGACATAAAAGTGATGCCATGAATAATGATCGACAGCTGCAGCAAGATGTGTTCAATGAGTTGACTGCAGACCCTTCGGTGAATGCCGAAAAAATTGGTGTCTCCGTGAGCGGTGGCATCGTGACCTTGAGTGGCAAGGTCGAGAGTTTTTATGAGAAGTGGCAGGCTGAAAAAGCGGCGCAGCGTGTACTGGGTGTGCAGGGATTGACCGTTGCCATGGATGTCGCCATTCCCAGCAACCGCCAAAGAACCGACGAAGACATTGCGCGGTCGGCGCAAACGGTCCTGGGTTGGAACGCCGCCCTCCCTGCGGATTCGGTCAAGGTCATGGTCGAAAACGGCTGGGTCACCCTCCGCGGTGAGTTGGGCTGGAATTTTCAACGTGAGATTGCTGAAAAAGTCGTGGCGGAGCTGATCGGGGTGAAGGGTGTCACCGATCAAATCGATCTGAAGCCCCATGTTTCTGGCGAGCATGTCAAAGATCAGATTGACGCCGCCATCAGGCGACAAGCGGTCATGGATGCCCAAAAAATCTCTGTCAAAGTCGATGGAGGCCAGGTGACCCTGGAGGGCACCGTCAGCAATTGGGCAGAGCGAGATGTGATCAAGCATGCAGCCTGGTCGACGGCTGGTGTTCAGGCCTTGGTGGACAAGTTGCAGTATGACGTTGCCGGGATGCGCAACTTCTGACGCTGCGCGCTGGGGGGGGAGGTCACCAACGCCCTGAGGCCCCACCCCCGCCAAATCCGCCGCCACCCCCTCTCAATCCGCCGCCGGGTCCGCCTCTCCCTCCATAGCGCGAAGCTAACAGCGCGGACAAGCCGACCCAGGTGGTGATCAGCGTGATCCCACCTGCGATCAAGGCCATCGACAACAACCCCACCATGAACCATGTCGCCGCGCCCACCATGCTCGCCGCCATGATGGACCCCGGCACGCGCCCAAGAACGCCCCGCAACACAAATCCCAGCAGGACACCCGCTGCAATGATCCAGGTCATGATATCGAGGGGCTCTTCAGATGGCGTGCCGGTGATGGCGGGTAAAGCCTCACCCTGGATGACGCGCATCATGTCCTCCGTGCCCGCCACAATGCCAGCAGCAAAATCTTGTTGACGGAAATGAGGCGTGATGCCGCGTTCAATGATGCGTTTGGCTGTGGCATCGTTCAAGACGCCCTCCAGACCGTAGCCAACCTCGATCCGCACAGTCCGATCTGCTTTGGCAATGACCAGGATCACGCCATCGTCGATTTTGTTTCGCCCCAACTTCCATTGCTCTGCCACCCGCAACGCGTATTGCTCGATCGTTTCGGGACGGGTCGTCTCCACCAGCAACACAGCCAGTTGGCTCCCCTTGCTTGATTCGAAGGCCGCCAGGCTCTGTTCGATCCTGGTTTGTTGGTCAGCGGTGAGCGTGTGGGTCTGGTCCACCACGTGGCCCGTCAATGCGGGGACAGGCACCTGAGCCCAGCCGGGCTGAAAAAGCAGCAGCGTGGCAAGTGTGATGAGCCACGTCGTGGCTTTGGCATGCGCGCTCACTTGGGGACACCTGGCCCCTGAGGAGAGGCGGGGGCGGACGTGGGCGGGAAGTTCACCGTGGGTGGTTTGGCAATGGCTTGTTCGTTCTCAACCGAGAAGTTGGCCTTTTCCTTGTATCCCATCACCATGGCGGTGAGATTGGAGGGAAAGGAGTGCACAGTCACGTTGTAGTCCTGAACCGCCTGGATGTATCGGTGGCGAGCCACTGCAATCCGGTTTTCTGTTCCCTCGAGCTGGGCTTGCAATTCGATGAATGCCTGATTGGCCCGCAACGCCGGGTAGTTTTCTGACACGACCAGCAGTCTTGACAAAGCGCCAGACAAATTTTGTTGCGCCTGCTGAAATTTCTGAAAAGCTTGGGGGTCATTGACCAGCGCCGGCGAGACTTGAATGGCGGTGGCTTTGGTGCGCGCCTCGACGACCGACAGCAAGGTGCTCTGCTCAAAATCCGCCTGACCTTTCACCACATTGACCAGGTTGGGGATGAGGTCGGTTCTGCGCTGGAATTGATTGATGACTTCAGACCATGAGGCCTTGATTTGCTCGTTCTGACTTTGAAATTGGTTATAGCCGCAACCTGTCAGGCTCAGTGCGAGGGTAACGAGGACGGACAGTCCCCAGCGGCGAATGGCGGTTTTCATGGTCGGTCTCTATTCAGAAAGAATCAGAATGAATGGGATGGCTGGAATCCAAAGCCTGGTGGCGTCCACCATAGGTTCTTCTGATAATTTCACCGTGCGTTGGCTGACATTGGCCTGGGTGAGCGCGACTGAATGCTTGGGTCGCCCACCGAACCGACGTGGACTCCAGCGGGGACTAAGGTGGGGCCCTCAGTCGACAGATGAAATTCCCATGAACGATGATCGCCAACTCCAACACGATGTACTCCAAGAATTGGCGGCAGACCCTTCGGTCAATGCTGAAAAAATCGGCGTGACCGCGAATGGCGGGATCGTATGCCTGAGCGGCAGAGTCGGCAGTTTTTATGAGAAATGGCAAGCCGAAAAGGCCGCGCAACGTGTGTTGGGGGTGCGAGGATTGACGGTGGACATGGAGGTGACGATTCCGAGTGACCACCAAAGAACCGATGAAGACATCGCGCGCTCGACGCAAATGGTATTGGGGTGGAATGCAGCCATCCCCCAAGATGCCGTCAAGGTGATGGTCGAAAACGGTTGGGTCACCCTGAGGGGCGAATTGGCCTGGAATTTTCAGCGCGATATTGCCGAAAAAATCGTCACCGAGCTCCTGGGCGTCCAGGGCGTCACCAACCAGATTGAACTCACGCCGCATGTATCAGGCGTGCTGGTCAAAGATCAAATTGACGTGGCACTCAAGCGGCAAGCTGTTGTGGATGCCCAGAAAATCTCGGTCAAGGTCGAGGGGGGCAAGGTCACCTTAGAAGGCACAGTCAGCAACTGGGCAGAGCGCGACGTGATCAAGCATGCCGTCTGGTCCATTGCGGGCGTTCAGTCCGTGGTGGACAAGATGCAATATGGCGTCTCCGGGTTGGGTAATTTTTAACCCCACCCGGCGTCTTCACTCAAGCTGCCAGGAGTCGTTGTCTGGCGTCATTCAGGCAGTCTTCGACGCTGAGGTGCGGACCCGAGAAGGCTGCCCAAATAGTGCCTCGAGCAGGCTTGTCTTCAAACGTGCTGGAAACCCCCAGAGACTGCAGGCCTTGGTGCATGGCTCGAGCGAGTTCGGCATCCACGCCATACAGACTGTGAAGGTGCCCTTGAACGTTCAGTCGAACCGTGTGGCCATATCGGCCGCGCACGGCTTCAAAACGATCGATCTGGCGCACATCCAACCGGGTCACGCGGTGCTGTGACGCATCCAGGACCAGCATGCTGTGGTCGGTCATGACCCACACACCACGGCCCGACATCACCACTCGTCCAGCCACATAGGCGCGACACACGTCGCCGGTTTGCATGTGCTGACGCAAGGCATCGACGTCAGCCGAGGGCAGTTGGAGGCGGGCGTCCGGGTTGTGTCCTTCAATGAGGAACTCGGACAGCTTTTCGCCATGAATGAAGGAATTGAATAAAGACATGGTGATTTCTCAAGACAGATGAGGTGCACTGTACACAATCCACGATTCCCGTGTCTGCTGGTGGCTTTTCAGGGTTCTCCGGAGTTCTCGTCTGTCTCATGGCTGGGTGTGACGGGTGAGGTGCGGGCGACATCGAACAGACGGCCCCAGGGGCTGCGATCAGGATGTGTGTTCATGTCGATGACATGGCGTCACGACGGCTTTTAAAAGGTCCCATCATGAAACGTTTGCAACTGTGCTTCGCCGGGCTGGGTCTCGTGGTCGCCCCGATCTTGTCCCTGGCCCAAATCAACTACGACATGGGCAAGTCCGTTTACCAGGACAGCTGCGCCAGTTGCCACGGGGCCACGGGCAAGGGGGATGGGCCCATGAAGGTCTATCTGGTCAAGGCGCCCAGTGACCTCACCACCATCACCCAACGCAACCACGGCACTTTCCCTCACCAGCGCGTCTGGGAGGTGATTGATGGCCGCTCCAGCGCCGAACCTGGTCCCCATGGTTCCAGAGAAATGCCCATCTGGGGAAATGAGTTCAAAGCGCAACAGGAACGTGCCCCCTGGTGGGGGATGCCTTATGGCGGTATGCCCTATGGAGGCATGCACCGGGGAGGGCCTGAATGGCATGTGAGCCAGAAGATTTCAGCCCTGGTCGATTACTTGGTGCGGATTCAGGCTCGTTGAGGCTTGCGAACACACGCGGGCAGCGGGGTGACCAGCCCGCTGCCCTGTCTTTTATTCGGGCTTCACGCCGGCGGCGGTGATCACTTTGCCCCACTTGGCAATCTCTTCTTGCAAGAACACGCCGGTTTGCTCCGGCGTGCTGCCCACCGGGTCCAGCCCCAGCGCATCAAAGCGCGCCCGCAGGTCTGCAGACTGCAGGGCGCGGCTGGTTTCCTGCGACACGCGTTGCACGATGTCCTTGGGCGCGCCAGCAGGCGCCAGGAACATGACCCAGGTGGAAGACTCCAGGGCTGGCCCACCGGCTTCGGCCAAGGTGGGGACCTCCGGTGCACTGGGAATGCGTTTGGCCGAGAACATGCCCA
>CANFMY010000159.1 GCA_947448375.1 Comamonadaceae bacterium
TACGAGTCGCGCGGGTTCTCGTGGTAGGTCTTCCAGTTGGCATGGATGCGCTGTGTGTCGTAGCCCAGCACCTTGAGCGGGCGGGTCAGCACGCGTCGAATGCCCTGGGCCACATCACCCAGCCAGGACTCGAGTGGCTCCAACTCATCCGAAAAGGTGGCAAAGACCAGACCGCAGAGGGTTTCCACGCGCAGCTTGCGCAGGCCGTGCTGGGTCTTGTCAAAGTCCTTGGGCAGCCCACCCTCGCCGCGCAGCCCCTGGCTGAACGCCGCGTTGCTCAAGTCGCCCTCGAGGGTGAACGACCAGGCATGGTAGACGCAATACAAGCGCTTGGCTGACCCAAACGGCTCGCGACACACCAGGTTGCCCCGGTGCGCGCAGCGGTTCACCATGGCGTGCAAACTGCCATCCTGGGCACGGGTCAGCACCACCGGGGTATCGCCAATGAAGGTGGTCTTGTAGTTGCCAGGCTCGGGCACCTCCGCTTCCAGTCCCACATAGTTCCACACCGGGCCGCGAAAAATGCGCGCCTGCTCCAGGATATAGAGATCGGGATCCGTGTAGGCCCAGTACGGGGTCCGTGTGTAGCCCTCCTCGGGCCAGACGCGCGGTTTTCCCGTCAACCGGGAAACGGAAATGGTGTGCTCTGTGTTGCACGACATGCGTGATGTCTCCTGTTGTCATGACCTGCTATCGCCCGGCTTGCTGTCACCCCCCGAGCCGCTGCGCGATGCCTGATGCCAGATTGTGCAGCAAAGTCTCCGCTGCAATGGGCTGGCAGCGTACTGCAGGTGACTCCACCTGCCCCGATGACCCAGCACCATCCGCCCTCTCCTGGCCAGCATCGGAACAGTCGAGGAGACGACACCGAATCACCGGTTCACGGGGCGTTTGATTGCACAATATCACCATGCACCGTGCCGATGCCATCCGCAGCGCCCCACGTCGTCTCCAAGACTGTTATGTCATTGAGGACCTGCGCGAACTCGCGCGTCGTCGCCTGCCGCGCTTCATCTTCGAATTTTTCGATGGCGGGGCCGAGCAGGAACTCACCCTGAACGCCAACCGACAGGCCTTTGCGCACTGGGCCTGGCGCCCGCATGTGCTGCGCGACGTCAGTCAGCCGCGCCTGGACGTCAGCATCCTGGGCCAGCCAGCCCAGCTGCCCCTGGCCATTGCACCCACGGGTGCCGGCCGCTTCGGCCATCCCGACGCCGAACTGGGTCTGGCACGGGCCGCGCGCGCGGCGGGCATTCCATACGCCCTGTCCAGCAGCGCCACCACCTTGATCGAAACCATCGCCGAACAAGCCGGCGGGCGCTTGTGGTTTCAAGCCTATGTCCTGAAAGAGCGGGATTATTTCTGGCAATTGCTGCAACGCGCAGAGTCCGCCGGCTTCGAAGCGCTGATCATCACGGTGGACCTGGCCGTGGGCGGCAAGCGCGTGCGCGATTTTCACAACCACTTTTCCATTCCGTTCAAGTTCAGTCCGCGCAACATCGCAGACGCCTTGCAACATCCCGGGTGGCTGGTGCAACTGCTGCAACACGGCATGCCCGTGATGGAAAACCTGCGCGGCATGGCACGCGCCCAATCGTCAGCCCTGGCCACCAACACGGCCATTGCCTCCACGGTGGGACGCGGCTATGACGCGGGCTTTGACCTGGCGCGCTTGCGCGAGGTGCGAGACCGCTGGAAGGGCAAGCTCATCGTCAAAGGCATTGCGCGGGGCGACGACGCCGTGCTGGCCGCGGACGCCGGCGTCGACATGCTGGTGGTCTCCAACCACGGCGGGCGCCAACTTGACGGCGCCTTGGGCAGCCTGGACTGCCTGCCCGAGGTGGTGCAGGCCGTGGGACATCGCTGTGAAGTCTGGATGGATGGCGGCATTCGCCATGGCGGCGATGTGGCCAAGGCGATGGCACTGGGCGCGCGTGGCGTGCTATGCGGTCGTGCCACCCTCTATGGGGCCATCGCCGCCGGAGAGCCAGGCGCACGACGGGCCCTGGAGATTTTGCGTGACGAATACCAGCGAACGCTGCAACTGTGCGGACTCACGGACGCGAGTCAGTGGCATCGCGACCTGCTGACCCCTTCTCGTTCATTGCGTGAAAACGCACAACCCTGATTTCAAGGAGACCCCCATGCTGAAACGACAACTGCTGAGCACCGCCCTGATGAGTTTGCTCCCCTGGGTGGCCGCCCCGGGACTTGCCCAAACCGATTTTCCCAACAAGCCCATCCGCTTCATTGTGGGCTACGCTGCAGGTGGCCCCACCGACGTCATCGCACGCATGGTGGCCCAGGAAGTCACCGGACCTCTGGGCCAAAGTGTGGTGGTGGAAAACCGTGCCGGCGCCAACGGCAACATCGCCACCGAGTTTGTCGCCGGCTCGCCCGCCGATGGCTACACCCTCATCGTCAACACGCTGTCGCACAACGTCAACGCCATTTTGGGCCAGGGCCGTGTCAAATACGACCCCGAAAAAGACTTCGCGCCCATCAGCCTGGCCGTGGTGTTGCCCCAGTACCTGGTGGTGGGCTACAACAGCCCCTACAAGAGCGTGGCCGATCTGGTCACCAAGGCCAAGGGCCAGCCCGGCAGCGTGAGTTACGGCTCGGCCGGTAACGGAGGATCCGCGCACCTGGCGGCCGCCTTGCTCGCGGTGCAGTCGCAAACCGACATGATCCATGTGCCGTTCAAGGGCAATGCACCGGCCATGACGGAGGTGATGGCGGGCCGGGTGGATTTCATGTTTTACCCCATGATCGGCATGGCCGAACGCGAGGCTCAAAAACAGCTGCGTCTGCTCGCCGTCACCACCGCCAAGCGTCACCCCGACACACCCAACGTACCCACCACCGCCGAAGTGGGTTTCCCAGGGTTTGAGGACTATGTGGGTCCGGTGGGTTTCATGGCTCCCGCCGGCACACCGGCTCCGGTGCTGGACAAACTGGCCACTGCCATCCGTGACGCCCTGAAAAAACCTGCCGTCCAGCAACGCCTGCAACAGCTCGGTGCCGTGCAAGTCGCCTCCTCGCCGCAGGAATATCGCGAGTGGCTGAAGAAAGACCACGCGCGCTGGTCGCAACTGATCAAGCTGGCGCAGATCAAGGAATGAGTGACATGGCGTCAGGCCTGAACCCCTCCGCACAGATGACCACGACCTCGGTGGACCGCGAGGTCCGCGGTTTCGTGCATCGAGAACGCGACAGCACCACCTTCATGCAAGCCGATGCGCTGAGTCTGTTGCCCGCGCAATTGAAGACGCTGGGCATCCACAAGCCCATGCTCATCACCGGTGCCAGCGTGCGCAGCCAACCCAGTTATCAACGGGTGCTCGCCTTGCTCGAGCCTTGGCAACCCGTGGTCCTCTCGCCAGTGCCCTCGCATGCCTCGGTGCAATGGGTCACCGAGGCTGCCCAGGTCGCCCGGGCGCAAGGCGTGGATGCCTTCATTGCTTACGGGGGCGGCAGCTGTTGCGACACGGCCCAGGCGACCGCCTTGCTGCAGGCCGAAGGCGGCGAGCTCACCCAGTACGCGGTGCGGTTCACCCCACCCAGCACGCTGGTGGCCCCCACCCTGCTCCAGCCCAAGCATCCGGTCATTGCCATTCCCACCACCGCCAGCGGGGCCGAGATGACGCCCAGCATGGGCATCACCGACGACCACGGCCACAAGTTCATCCTGCACGATGTGGGCACCATGAGTCGCGTGGTGCTGCTCGATCCCGTGGCCAATCTGGAAGTGCCGCCGTCGGTGCTCATGCACACGGGCTTCAATGCCCTGGCACACGCGCTGGAAGGTCTGTACTCCTTGCAGCGCACGCCCATCACGGACGCTCTGTGCCTGCACAGCATTCCGCTGCTGGTGCGTTCGCTACCGGCTGTGCTGGAGCAACCCGACAGTGTGACCGCGCGTGCCGACCTGATGACGGCCGCCCACCTGGCCGGTCGCATCATCGCCAACGCACGCACGGCCCTGCACCATGCCATTTGCCACGCCATTGGCTCTCGCTGCGGTGTGGGTCATGGCGAGGCGAACGCCGTCATGCTGCCCCATGTGCTGGCCTTCAATGCCCCGCATGTGCAAGCCGCCCTGGATCAAGCGCTGGCCGTCTGGCCGGATCGCTCACCACACGACACCCTGGTGACGTGTGTGCAAACGCTGCAAGTGCGCCTGACAACCGCTCGCCGTTTGCGTGATCTGGGCATTGCGCACGATCAATTGCAGGCCGTTGCCCAACAGGTCATGGGCGAGCGCGGCCTGTATTTCAACCCGCGAACCGTCACCGACCCCGCCGAGATTCTGTCCCTGCTGGAATTGGCTTACTGACACGAAAGAGAACACCATGAGCTTTCGCCTCCAACCCAACGCCCAGGGACTGGGCGCCCGCGTGCTGGGACTGGATCTGTCCCGCCCCCTGTCTGCAGCGGACCGCCTCACCCTCATCGCGGCCCTGGGCCGTCATGGCGTGCTGTGTTTTCCCCAGCAACACCTGACGCCGCGCCAGCAGCGCGATTTCTCCGCGAACTTCGGCACGCTGGAGATCAATGTGGCAGCCAGCCACCAGGAGTCGGACATTCCCGAAATGATGACCTTGTCCAATATCGTCGAGAACGGCAAACCCATCGGTCTGTCGGATGCTGGACAGGACTGGCACACCGACATGTCCTACAGCAAGATGATTGCCTTCAGCAATGTGCTCTATGGCCTGCGCATCCCCATGCGCGATGGCGAACCGCTGGGCTGCACCGAGTTTTGTGACATGCATGCGGCCTACCGCGACCTGAGCCCCGAGTGGAAGCAAACACTCGCAGGCACCACGGCGCTGCATGATTTCGCCAAGTTCTGGGACAAGATGCGCAGCCAGCCCGGCAGCCTGCGCAAACCGCTGACCGAGGCGCAGCGCGCCGCCAAGCCCCCAGTGTCGCACCCGGTCGTGATGCAACACCCCATCACCCGAGAGCCCGTGCTGTACCTCAACCCTGGCTACTCGATGCGCATCAACGAAATGTCTGCCACGGACAGCGAGCAGGCCTTGGCGTATCTGTTCGCCCATCAACTGCAGGACAAATACCGGTATCGCCACCGCTGGAGCGAGGGCGATGTGCTGATGTGGGACAACCTGGGCACCATCCACAACGCGGTAGCCGACTACACGCCGCAGGAACCTCGACTCATCAAGCGCTTTCAGGTCATGGCCGATTTGTTCTTCGATGCGCAGGGTAACGCCAAACCCTTGATGGACTTGCCCTCACTGGCGGGGGCCTACGCATGAACACCGGATCCCCATTTCAAGGCGTGAGCTTCAGCCAGGCGGGCGGTGCTCGACGTGCGGGCCTGGTGGTGGGCGATCAGGTGATCGACATCGAGGACGCCATTGCCGCCTTGAGCATTCCCGCAGACGTCCAAGCACAACTCCATGCACACGGCCTCGACCCCGCCACAAGGGGTTGGATGCGTTGGCTGCAGGCGGGCCCGCAGGCGCGTGCTGCGCTGCGATCAACGCTGGGCACAGGCGGGTTGACAACCTCTGGCCACGCATTGACAGCGGTACAACTCCACGCCCCACTGGCGCGTCCCGGCAAAATTGTGGCCATCGGCCGCAACTATGCCGACCATGCCAAGGAAACCGGCGTGCAGCCCTTTGAAAAGCCTCGCATCATCTCCAAGCTCCCCTCCTCTGTCTGCGACCCGGGGGCCACCGTGCCGATTCCCGCCGATGTGAAGAAGATGGACTTTGAAGCCGAGCTGGCGGTGGTGATCGGCAGCCATGCCCACGCCGTCTCACGCGAGCACGCACTGAAGCACGTGGCCGCCTATTGCTGCTTGAACGACCTGAGCGCGCGCGAATTCCAGTTCGATGTCAGCCCGGCGCAAACCACGTTTGCCAAAAGCATGGATGGGTTTTGCCCGCTCGGCCCTTACCTGCTGGACGCCGCCGATGTGGCCGACCCGCAAGACCTGTGGGTGCGCAGCTGGGTCAACGATGAACTCATGCAGGAAGCCAACACGCACGACATGCTGTTCCCGGTGGCCGAATTGATTCACTACATCAGCCAGTACATGACGCTGGAGCCCGGCGACGTGTTGGCCACCGGAACCCCGGCGGGCATCGGCGCCTTCCGCTCACCCCCGGTGTGGCTCAAGCGGGGCGACACGATCCGGGTCGAGGTCTCCGGCATGGGGTCATTGGTGACTTCTATTGGCTGAAGGGGGCGTGTCAGCGCAGCACCTGACTGCGCTGCGCCGCCTCGATCAACTGCAGGGCATCTTCAGGCAGCAGAAAGCCTGCTTGCTGGGCGCGCTGCGTCGCGAGACGAACGGCGTTCACATACCCCGCATGGGAGCCATAGCGCTCCTCCAGTGACAGGCGCGCATCGGATTGCGCCAGACGCTGAGCCTGGGTGCGCGCGAAAGGCACCATGCCGCCCACGTAATTACAAATCTCGTTTTGGTGGAAGGGTTTGTCGCCACCCGCCGTCACATTCCACCCCAGGTAAGTGCCCAGGGGCGCATCGAGCAACACCACCGGCACACCGCCCAGCTCATTGCCATCGGCATCCACTTTGGGGGCGAGCATGGTCAACACCTGCTTGATGCGTGGAGGCGCCAGGCTGGGGATGCCCGAGCCATCCAGCGCATTGAACTCAGGGCCCCAGTCGTAATCGTGCACAGGCATGATGAAATCCCGCTCGGGAATCGTGCTGCGCAATCCCGGCAATGTCGGAAAGCCCAAAGCCGATTTCTCAGCCACGGCCAATTCGTTGCGCGACAGCAGCGGGTAGCGGCTGGGTGGGGGCTCGACACCTTTCATGACCCACTGGCGGAAATGCACGCGCAAGGCATTGACCGTTTCCTTGTGAGGCACAGGGTTGGCAGGCAGCACCGCCTGGCCAAAATTGTTGCCGGGACACATCGGCCCTGCCGCCGGCAAGCCTGCACCTGGCAGACTCGTGTCAAAGCCCCCCGCCCCACCGCCGTGGTTGCTGCTGGCGATGTAGTAGCGGCGCACGTTGGCTGGCAGGGGAAGATCATGCTTGGCATCCGTGCCCACCCATTCCGGCGTCAGCTTCAGTGCCCAGACTTCGGCCGAACCGAAATGCTCGATGATCTTGGGACACGTCTGGGTGCGGTTGCACCGATCCAGAATACCCGCCGAGGGCAAACCCCGCACAGGGTCCGGATGTGGCAGCCACCACTGGGGCCCTTCACTGCCCGCTTGATACAACTCCAACACCCCATCCGGTTGAGCCCACCGGAAATTGAGGGCGATGCGACGCCCGGCAATGATGGGCCACAAACCGTCGTGCACCTGCCGGCCCGCTTCGTCCTGGTTGAAGCCCAGATGCAACCACCCACGCAGGTAATTGCCAGACTGCGAGACCCCGCGTCCGATGCTGTGCTGAACCACACCGGCCAGCGGATTGGGCGTACCCGCGTCATCCGCTCGCGCCCGTTTGAAAAACGCACCCACATCGCGCCACGCCGCAAATCCGATGCCCAGCACATAGGGGTCTTGTGCTTCAAAGGTCACTTGATAGAGACGCTTGGGGTCAAAGCCCGATTTCAAACAAATCTGGGTCGGGTCGGGTGTGCCCGGAAATGGACGTTGGGCATCGCA
>CANFMY010000160.1 GCA_947448375.1 Comamonadaceae bacterium
AACGCCTGCAGATCGGCATCCGTCAGTCGCGGGCTGGGAAGACTATCCAGATCCACATCGGTGAGCATGAGGGTGGCGACTCCCTGGCCACCTGAGCGGGTCAACACCAGTTTCACATCGACTTGCACATCCGGGTCAGACGCAGCCTGGACCAGGCCGGACAACTGCAAAAATCCTGCCGCGGCTTGGGCGGCCTGCCGTCCCACCGTCGTCACACCATTGACGACTGACACACCGGCCTGGGGCTTGACCGTCCACGCCAGGCCCGTTGGGGTGGTTGCCACAACGGGCGCGGTGATGTCCTTCACCGTCAGCGTCAATTGCTGGGCGGTCGACAGCGAGATATCGTCCGACGGGTCAGCCGTGTTCCTGGGGTCGACCTCTGCTCGGACGTTGACAGTGATGCGATAGGTGTGCCCCCCCGGGGCCTGAACCCGCTGCGCCACAGCGGCGGTGTTGTTCAGTACCAACCTGCCATCGGCGGTCAGCGTGAAGTCACTCGCATCCCCGGCGTTGGGGGTGGTGTCGGTCAACGTCCATCCGAAGCGGCTGGCATCCGTGTTGACGTTGGACATCAGCAGGCCGTTGTCGGGCTGCGGATGGGTGATCGACGCAGAGGTGAACAGCTTTGTGATGGAGTACACCGTTTGCCCCAGTGCCTGGGATGGGTCCAGGGGCTGGGTGGGCGTCAGGTTTCGTTCTGATGTCAAGAATCGGAAGTCGACGACGGCTTCTGTGTGGCTGCCCGTCACGGCGGCTTGGATCTTGGATGCGTCCGCCATGCTGAGGAGTTGCTGTTCGACAGCGAACAAACTGGCGGCTTGCAATTCGGTGGTCACCGCGTCCGAGAATCGGGGTTGAGCATTGTGGGTCGCGCCGGACAGCCTCAAGTCGTCGGCCAGCGTCTGAATCGTTAACCCTGGTGCTTGGGCTTGCGCCAACGAGAGCATCGCCAGCGCCTTGCCATAGAGGTTGCTGGCGGCATTGGCCGAGTTGTCGGCGTGTATCACGGCCACCGGCTGGGCGCTGGTGAGGTCGACCGCCGATCCCAACCCGAACACAGTGGCCACGGTCTGGTTGTGGCCCGTGATCAGCGCTTTCAGTGCCTCGGCGCCCAGCTGGGCGTTGTCCAGTTTCCAGACCAGGGGGGAGTCGGTGGTCGACGTGTCCGGCAAGGGCGCGATCAATTCGGCGGCCAGGGTGCTGAGCGGCGTGATGTAGGTGTTAAGGGTGACGGACACCGGCGGCCTGCCGGTACTGAGGCTGGTGCCGCTGCTGGCAGGCGGGTTCACATACACCACAGCCCTCATGTCGGTGATTTGCGAAGGACCGTTCGCCTCATCGATGAAATCTGCGCTCGCGTCATTTGGCGTGGGGTCGGTCACGCGCAGCAACACGACTCCCCCGGTGAAAGCAGGGGAACTGAAGACCAGGGTGTAGTCACCGTTCGCGGCGGTGTTGACGCGACCCAGCTCATGACCTTGCGCGTCGTAAGCGGTGACGGTCAGGGGCTTGATGATCGGGCCAGCCAGGAGTCCGCCCGTGATCGTGTAAGTGGTGGGGGGGTCGGTGGGCGTGCTCGGGGTATCTGACGAACTGCCGCCATGACGACTTCCCGCCACCACCGCCAGTGAGCCAACCCCCAGCCACACGGGCCAGCCGAAGGTGAAGAATCCGCCCGAGACGGTCGTAGCGGGGATGGGGCTGGCATCACCCCAAACCGATCCTGCCCGCTCGGCAGGGGCCTGCGCCAGCAGTGTGGAAGGCCAGAGGAAGTCGCTCGGGAAGACGGGCGCCTGCGCACGCAACGGTTCTTGCAGCGCGGCCAGCGCGGCGGGGGCGAGTTCATCCAAAGGGCCGCCATGGCCGGGGGTCGGCGTTGGCGTGGCGAGCGAGTCGCCAGCCACAGCCTCGGCGTGTGCAGCCGTCGAGGGGGGCGTACCGACAACAGGCGGAACCTCGACCTCTGGCAAGTCTTCTGGTTCGGCGGATGCGGGAGATGACACAGGAGACTGACTGTCAACTGCGGCCCGCGACTTGACGCCAGCCGCCTGGAACGACGCACGCGACGGGGGGATGCGCCCAGACACTGGGCGTTCAACTCGATCGGGGCGTGCCGAGGGGTCAACAACAGGCTGCATGGTCAACGCTCATGAAAAGATTGGGACAAGGTCTTGACCACCGGCTTGGTCAGGTAGGTGAGGACAGACTGGTTGCCCGTGCGGATCTCGATTTGCCCCGTCATGCCGGGCTGCACATCGATCGGCTGGCCCTGGCGGTCTTGCAGGCGACTGTGGGGACGAATCCGCACCCGGATGCGGTAATAAATTTGCTCACCGGTGCGTGTGTCATCCGTCAAGGCGTCGGGACTCAGGTACACCACCTCGCCATCGAGCACACCATAGACGGTGTAGTCCCAGGCGTCGAGCTTGACGGTGGCGGGCTGGCCCACCAGCACGTGACCGATGTCGCCAGGCTTGAGCTTGCCTTCCACGATGAGTTCACTGTCGGTGGGCAAGAGGTCGAGCAACACGTCGCCGGGGCGCACGCGGGCGCCTCGGGTGGTGGTGCGCACGTTGCGCACCACGCCGGTGGCGGGGGCGCGAATTTCGGTGCGATCAAAATTCACGTGACGGTCCGTCAGGGATTGCTGCTGGGCTCGCAGTTCTTCCTGGGCGCGGGTGAGTTCGGCCTGCGCATCCTGGAAATACTTGTTGCGACGGTTGTTGATCTGCCCTTCCAGCTCGGTGACCTGCTTGTGCAAGCGCAGAATTTCCACCCGCGAGATGTCGCCGGTTTTGAGCAAAGGCTCGCTGACCCGCAACTCCTCCTGCACGTTGTCACGCAGTTGGCCGATGACGCGCAACTCTTCCAGCAGGGACCGGCGGCGGCGCTCATACAGCTCGGTCTGGTTGCGCACGAAATCCGGGTAGGCCTGCACGCTCCTGGGGAACTCCAATGGGCTGGCTCTGGCAGGCAACAGGCGATGACTCGTGGCGATGCGGCCTTTGTTCGAAGCTGCTGTTCCTGCTCCTGTGTCCTTGCCCATTCCAGCTTCCGCGCCCAACCCGGCGCTGGATGCAAACGCACTGGCGATCGTGCCGGGCATCAACAGGTCTTGCTGGATGTCGCGCATTTCTGCTTCATAACGGACGATGGCAGCCTGCAACGCGGCCACCTTACCGCTGGATTCATTGACTGCAGCCTGGGCTTGCACTTGCTCCAGGATGGCCAGCAACTGGTTGCGTTGAACCGCCTGGCCTTCGCGCACCAGCAGGTGCGCGATGACGCCATCCACCGAGGCCTGGACCACTTGCGTGCGCTCGCTGGCCACCACCTGCCCCATGGCTTGCGATCGCAACTCGATGTGCATGAACCCCGCCCATATCAACACCGATACCAGCAAGATCACGACCAGCGCCATCATGGTCAAGGCGCGTTGTCGACGCGATGCGGTCAGGACGTCATGTCTCATGCCGCCACTCCCTGCGACGTGGACCGTGCCATGGCGGTGCTCGCCGGTGTCGCCGCCGCCGCAGTCGCAGAATCCAGGGGTTGCTTCAGGCGTTGCATCACCTGATCCCGCGGACCATCCAGGACCACGCCCTGCGGGCCCAGCACCATCACACGCGACACCAGCGCCAGCAAGCGCGGCTTGTGGGTGACCAGCACCAGGGTGTCCGAGTCCTGCAGATGCCGCTGGAGGGTGTTCATGGCCGTGATTTCGGCGCCATCATCCATCGAGGCTGTGGGCTCATCCAGCAACCACACGCGCGGACGCGCCAGCAACAGACGCGCCAGCGCCACCGCCTGACGCTGTCCGCCCGACACTCCGCTGCCCCCTTCACCGATGGGCAGATCGAGCCCGCGCGGATGCGAGCGCACCAAGCCCATGAGCCCGCACTCGGCGCAGGCCTGCAACACCGTGTCATCGTCGATACCCATCAAGCCACTGGTCAGGTTGTCGCGCAAGGTGCCCGAGAACAAGCGCACATCCTGCGGCAGGTAGCCCACCCGCTGGCTGATGCTGGCGCGGGACACTTGCTGAATGTCCAGCCCATCCAGCAAGACAGACCCGGCCTGAGGGGCATACAACCCCCCCAGCAGTTTGAGCAAGGTGCTTTTGCCGCAGCCCACCAGGCCGAGCACGGCCACGCGCTCGCCCGGGGACACCGACCATTGCGGCAGCGACAGCACACGCGGCCCCTGCCCATAGGCAAAGCCCAGTTCCTGGACCTCGAAGTGGCCGCGGATGTCCTCTCGCTCCACGGGTTGGTCGACGCCGTGGTTGTCACCGCGCAAGAGAAACATTCGCTCCAGGCTGTCGAGCGCGGATTGGGCGTTGGCCCATTGCACCATGAGGCCGGGCAAGGTGCCGATCGGGGCAAGTACGCGCCCGGAGATGATGGAGCAGGCAATCAGGCCACCGGCGGTGAGGTCGGTGGTGGTGGTGGCGATCCAGGCGCCCACGGCAATCAGCATCACATAACTGACCTGCTGCAGAAACCCAGCCCAATAAGTGGCGGATTCACTGCTGTGTCGGACCTTGGCATCTTCGACGATGCCCTGCTCGGACAAGGCGTTCCAGCGGTTGAGAAATGTCCAACCACTGCCTTGTGACTTGATGCGTTCGGCACCCTCCACGGTTTCCACCAGCAGGCCCAGCTTGCGGTTGCTGGCCGCCATGCTCAAGCGGGTGTGCAATTCAATTTGTGAACGCGCCAGCAACCCGACGGCCAGCGAGAGCACCAAGAACACTGTCGCCACGCCGGCCACCACGCCGCCTCCAATCACGACCATGATGGCCAGGAACACCAAGGCGAAGGGCGCATCCACCAGGGTGTAGAGCGCCAGGGACGAGACAAAGCTGCGAATCATTTCGTAGCTGCGCAGTTGCGACGACAAGGTGCCCACGCTGGGTGGAAACTGGTCCAGGCGCACGCGCAGCAGCCGCTCGAACATGTGACGCGCCAGGTGCGAGTCCATGGCCTGGATGTTGTGATCCATGAGGGCAGAGCGTGCCAGCTTGGTCACCAGCTCCAGGCCAATGGCCAACAGGACGCCCACGGTGAGAGTGACCAGTGTGGACAGGCCATGTGAGGGAATGACGCGGTCATACACCTGCATGCTGTACAGAGATGTGGCCAGCAACAGCACGTTGACCGTGATGCTGCACACGGCCACTTGCATCAGTCCGGCTCGGTTGTCTTGCAGGGCCTGAAGCACCATGGACCGCATGGAGCCCTCGCGGGTCCAGCCCACGCTCAGCGGCAACACGGCCAAGCGCGCCTGCTCGGGTAGCTGGGGGTGGCGTCCGGCACCAGCGGGCGTTTCCATCAGCCAGTGACCATCTGCCTGACGGGCGTGAAGCAGAAACCAGCCCATCTGCGGCGCGCAGCCAATCCAGGGACCAGCCCCGGCGCCCTGACGTGCCGACCACAGCAGCCGGGGACAGCCCAGTTCACGCAAGGCAGTGCCCAGGGTCTGGCAGGCTTGCATCACGTGCGCTACCCGCATGTGCGAGGGATCGATATCTGCCAGCGACTGCACGCATGACGCCACCACATCGGGGCGATCGTGTTGCAGCCAGGGGCGCAATTGACGGCAGCGACGAATGAGCCAGTCCGTTTGTTGACCCAGCTGCGGGGAAGGAGAGACCTCGGGGCTGACGTCCATCATGGCCGCTCCACAGCGGGACGCCAGAACACCACACCCGCATTCAGGGCAAGCCGGTACCGCAGCGCTTCACTCACTGCCTGTGCTTCGGTCCAGGCAAGTTCGGCCTGCAGTTGTTCACGCAAGGCGTTTTGCAAATCGAGCCAGCTTTTGCGACCGGTGACGAACAGGCGCTTGGACGACTCGGTCAGCTCCCGTGCCGTCGCCTGCACGGCCTCGAGATCGGGCAGACGCACACGCAGGGCCGCGTAGTCCTGCCAGTCCTGCAGCAGGCGCTCGTCGAGCTCCTTGAGGACCCCTTCCTGTTGCCGCTCCAGCGCTTGCACGCGCACTTGCGCAGCCTCCAGCCTGGGTATCACCGACACCCCGGCCCCCAGGGAATATTGCAACGTGGCGTACAGGCGTCTGCCCTCGGGCAAGGTCCCATCGATCTGACCGCGCTGGTGCTCGAGGCGCATCGAGACAGTGGGCCAGAGTTCGGCCTTGAAGGCGGTGAATTCGGCTTGTTGCTGTTTGAGTTGCCACTGCAAACGAGCCACCAGCGGGTGGTGTTGACGGGCTTGATCACGCAGCGGGGCCAAGCCATCATCCGGGTCGGGGAGCCGGAGCTCGGGTTGGGGCAAGGGGGTGGGCTCGCCGTCGAGTTGCGCCAGTTGTCGCAACTGGCTCAGGGCAGCGGTGCGGGCGGCGCGGGCCTGCAGCCAATCGGCACGGGTTTGCATGAGGCGCACGCGTGCGAGGGTCAGGTCGGCCTGCGCCGAGACACCGGCTTCGGTTCGGCGCGACATCAGGGCATCCAGGTCTTGCAGCGACTGCATGCCGCGCTCAAACACCTGAACGCGGGCTTCTTGCACGGCATGGGATTGCCAGTACCCTAGCACTTTGCCCGCCAGATCGTGCTCGGTTTCACGCAGCCCGATGAAGGACAGTTGCCGTTTGATATCGGCCTGGGCGACGCCGGCCGCAATTTTTCCCCCATCCCACAACGGCTGCGACAAGCGTGTGACCGACGCCGCCTGGCCGCGCAAAGTGTCTGTACTGATACTGGGTGTGGGCCAGTATTGCCAACCCGCGGTCCGCACATCCGCCTCGGCGGCGCGAGATTCTTCGGTTCGGGCGCGGACCAGCGGATGCGCACTCAACACGGCGTTCACCCAATCGGCCGGGCCGAACTGGGGCACGCCCTGCGCCTGCACGACCTGGGTAGCCAACCCCGCCAGGATTGGCCAGATCAGGCGAATCATCATGCCTGGCAGGGTTGAAGACCGGGTTATGGAGTCATGGACAAGAAGTGCCACCGTCAGTTTCGCTTTCAGGGTTCATGGAAAGCCCGGCTATGTGCAGAAACAGGCTTTGAATCGAGCGGAACTATACGAATGGGTTAATTTTTAATGAATAGCACGATTTAGTAATCGAAAACCATCAATTACGTTAGTTGATTCTGGGTAATTTGAGTGAGATTACGTGTGAAAAAGGGTGATCCTGCACCGGGGACCACTCCCTAAATCCAGATTCCCTGGCATGGGTTTTCCTGCACCTGCTTGAAATGCCTTCAAATGCCCGTATGATTAGCACTCGTTGGAGATGA
>CANFMY010000161.1 GCA_947448375.1 Comamonadaceae bacterium
GACCACAGCCGTGCGCCGGCCATGGTCTGGTATCTCCTGTGCGCGTTGGGCTGGTTGCTGACAATCGACACGCTGAACCTCTGGCCTCGCACCTGGGATATCAGCTTTTACGCCTGGGGGTTTTCCGCTGGCAGTCTCTGGCTATCGGCTGTGCTGGTGTTGACCCTGGCGTGGCGGTGTCCTGGCGCCTGGGTTTGGCCCTGCGTCGGTGTCCTGGCTTTTTACGCGTACCTGCGTTGGCCCAGTGGCAACCTGTGGGACGCCTGGCTGGACCCTGCTGTGTGGATCGTTGCCCATGTGCAAATGGCACGTCACATACGCCAGACCATATCGCGTTAGCGCTTAGCGCTTCACCAGCAGATATTCCCGCCAGAACAACAGCACCTCGGGCGTTTGCACACTTTGCCAGTGGATGTCGCTCGAGCGATGACGCCCGCGGATCACCAGGCGTTGGCCCATCACCTCGCAGCCGGCGGCTTCGCAATCCGGTCCGGCCTCGTTCCAGACACGACGCACGATCACGGCATCATGGTGCTGGAACCAGGTGCGAAGCTGCGTGGCGTCGGTGGGTAATTCTTCGCGATACGGGGTGATGTGTTGGACCCCGGGCAACACAAATCGCCAGCGCTCAAAGTCACCATTGAAATTGCTGGGTGTGAGCAGATGCGCGCCTTGCACGCGGGCCTGTGCACGCGCGTCGTACTGATTGCCTGGCGCATGCAAGGGCGCGTTGAGCAGACCAAACCAGGCAAACAGGCTCACGCACAAGCCCAGCAGCCACAGCCAGCTGGCACGCAGTGTGGTGTCCGAGGCACTGGGCCAGAGCAGTCGCAACAGCGCCAGCACTTGCAACACCAGAATCAGCAGCAGACCCAAACGTCCCCACA
Source organism: Comamonadaceae bacterium (assembly GCA_947448375.1). Classification (GTDB taxonomy): domain Bacteria; phylum Pseudomonadota; class Gammaproteobacteria; order Burkholderiales; family Burkholderiaceae_C; genus Limnohabitans. Next base: position 888 of record CANFMY010000161.1, read on the forward strand.
GGGGATACAGATCCAGCCGCCAGCCTCCCCACAAAAACAAGCCCAGAAAGGCCAGCCCACCCAGGCCCATCAGGCAGCCCAGTACCAGTGCGACGCGCTGGGCCCAACGCGGCAGTTGCCACAGGTGCAGGGCGCAGAGCACGGCCACCATGGGCATGAGTGGAATGAGGTAGCGTGCGGAGCGCTGGCTTGGCACCATGAAAAAGAGACTCATCACGGCGATGTAGATCCACAGCAGCGCGGTGGGTTGCAGCGTGCCTTGTTGCCGTGCCCGCCAGGTGGCAGGCCATGCCTTCAACCCCATCACCATCACAGCGGCAATCAGGGGGCCCAGCACCAGTCCGTTTTGCACCAGGGCCAGCGATTGCACCCAGATGCTGCTGCCACCGACCAGCGCAGTGCGCCAGTACACCGACTCTTGCGCGCCACCCACCTTGCCCCAGTTTTCGCCCACCACAAACTCGCGCCACACCGACATGGGGTCCGGGTCGATCACAAACCACAACGCAAACAGCCCGGTGCCCATGGCCACGGCCAGGCCGACACGCCACATCGCGCCCCACCACCATCGCGGTTGTTGCCAGCACAGCGCCAGCCACAAGGTGGCCCCCAGCGGCGCCAGCAGCACGAAGGATTTGTGCAACGCCACCATGCCCCAGCTCAAGCCGGTCAGTACGAACAATCCAGCACCGGGTAATGCCGCGTGCCGTCGGTCGTGCCATGGCCCTTGCATGGGCTCCCGGCGTTGTTCCCCGCTGTGTCCCCGCCATGATGCCTTCGTTTGCACGGCCAGCAAGGCCCAGAACGGCAACCCCATCCAGAACGTTTCAATCGCGCTGGTGAGATAGGGGCGCCCATAGCGGTAGGTGCTGAAGCAGCCCAGATAAATCAACCCTGCGATGTAAGACAGCGTCACGGCGTCCAGCGGCGAGCGCTCAACGCGGGTTTGCATCGACGGTGAGCGCGCCAGTCGTCGCGTCGCCCACACCACCAGCGCCGTGGTGGCCAGGGTATAGAGCAGACTGGGCAATCGAATCCACCACAGGCTCCAGTCCAGTCCCAGCCACAGGGGCACCATCGCCTGCCAGATCAGCATGGGCGGCTTGGTGTTGCGCATGTCTTGAATGGCCGAGACCAGGGGCAGCCACTGCCCGGACGCCTGGGCCTGCAACCAGGTCTGAAAGGCAATGTGGGCATACACCAGTTCGTCGCCATTGCGTGGAATGTTTTCACCACCCAGATCAAACAGATAAACCGCCACGGTCAGCAGCAGCAAGGCGAAGCTGATGTGCCGATAGCGCAGGCGCGTCTCGTCTTCACCCACATCACGGGGGTTGCCGCGGAACGTCCACCAGTCGTTGGCCGCGTAATTGACCACGCTGGCCACCACAATGGCCAGGACGTTGCCCACCAGGTAGTGCATGTGTTGCGCCAGCCAGAGGGTCAGGATGTATTGCACGCTGGTGCCCAGCCACGACGCCAGCGCATAGCGCGCCAATTGCCCGGCCACCGTGCCGCGCCATTGGGACTGGCGGTCCTGCCAGGTCCAGCGCCGATTCCAGACAAAATTGTTGACCGTGGCCAGGCCAATGGCGCAAGCCAGCGAGGCATACAGGCGCTGCGTGGCCGGTTCAATGGACGCCAGAAAAAACTCTTGCGCCAGATACAGCACCAGCAGATTGACCAGCGTGCCGCTGGCCCCGACCAACCCGAATTTGAGGTAGCGCCAGTGGCTCACGTGCTCAACCGCTGCAGGGCCATCGACAACACCTGCGCGGGCTCGATCACCTGCAGGCAGCGGTTGTCACCGTCACAAAAACTGTCACGGTGGTTGTACGCAGTCAGGCAGGGCGAGCACGCCATGCCGGATTCGAGCACGGTGGCGCGTTCGCTGATGGGCCCGTACAGACGCGAGGTCTCGGGGCCAAAGAACACCAGCGTCTGGATGGGCGTGAGGCTGGCAAAGTGGCCAGGTCCGCCATCATTGGTGATCAGTAAATCGGCCTGGTGAAACAGCATCAGCAGTTCACGCAGGTTGCGGGTGTAACCGGTGAGGTCGCGGCACGCGGGGTGCTGCAAGGCGTCCAGCACGCGTTGGGCTTGCGGGGTGTCTTCCGGCAGCCCGATCAGCCCCACCGCGCAACCCTGGTTGAGCAGCCCGCGGGCCAGCTCGATGTAATGCGCCTCCGGCCAGGCCCGAATAGGCAGGGCACCTCCACTGACATACAACAGGACGCGATGGGATGAACGGTCGAATACGGCGTGATCGGCCATCAGGCGTGCACGGAATTGTTGCGACTCGTTGTCATCCAGCGGCAGCGACCGCAGTGATGCAGGCAGCACCGGCAAGACCAGCCGGTTGAGTGGTCGCACCCGGCCCAACTCTTCGGGGTGTGACAGGGCGCGTCCCAAGACCCGTGCCAGCCCCAGAAACTGCAGGCTGATGTGCTGGTACGGGTTGTAGGGCACGGCGGCGTTGGTGAAGTTGCCGCGGTACAAGCCTTCCTGCGTGTGCGGCGTGAAGCCCACCCGCACGCGAGCACCACAGCCATAGGAGAGCAGAGCGCTGATGCGTGAAAACAGTTCGCAGTCGATGACGCCATCGAGTTGCAGGGCGCGCAAATCACGCAAGGCCCTCCACATGCTGGAGAGCAAATGGCCCAGCGAACTGTCATCGATGGAATGCAGATTCGACTCGGGCACAAAACCGACCAGGCGCATCACGGACTGGTTTTTGCGCAGTTGCAACACGTGCAACTGCGCGCCCGGATGGGCCCGCTGCAACTCGTCAAACTGGGCCTGCGCCAGCACCACCGAGCCCATCTCGGAGAGCAGGATGACCAGCAGTCGGCGGGGTGGGTGGCCCTCGACCTGCACCGGACGGCGGGTCAGGCTGTGCCAGCGCGACAGGCCCCAGCACAGCACCTGCCCCACCCAGCGGTCGATGGCGCGTTGAACAGACAGTTTCATCTGGATGGCATTATCCCATCGGGATTCCGGCGCGGCCGCCATCGGCGGGATAATCAGCGCATGAGCCAACTCGACACCCTCAAGCAATACACCACGGTTGTGGCGGACACCGGCGACTTCCACCAACTGGCCCAGTTCAAGCCGCAGGATGCCACCACCAACCCCTCGCTCATCCTCAAGGCGGTACAAAAGCCCGATTACCAGCCCTTGCTCAAGGCCAACCAGGCCCAGCACGGCCAGTTGCCGATGGATGAACGCATCGACCGTTTGCTGGTGCGCTTTGGCTGTGAAATTGTGTCGGTCATCCCGGGACGCGTCTCCACCGAAGTGGATGCCCGCCTGAGTTTTGACACGGCGGCCACCGTGGCACGGGCTCGTCGGCTCATGGCGCTGTACCAGGCTGAAGGCGTGGCCCGCGAGCGCGTGCTCATCAAGATCGCTTCCACCTGGGAGGGCATTCAGGCGGCGGCCGAACTGGAGCGAGAGGGCATTCGCACCAACCTCACGCTGCTGTTTTCGCTGTGTCAGGCCGTGGCCTGCGGGCAGGCGCGCGTGCAACTCATTTCGCCTTTTGTGGGCCGCATCTACGACTGGGTCAAAAAATCAGCAGGTGCCGCCTGGGATGAAGCCGCGCAAGCCGGCGTGAATGATCCGGGCGTCAAGTCTGTTGCGCAGATTTACCAGTATTACAAGCACCACGGCATTGCCACGGAAGTCATGGGCGCGAGCTTTCGCAATGTGGGCCAAATTCTGGCGTTGTCCGGTTGCGACCTGCTCACGATCAGCCCGGAATTGCTGACCCAGTTGGCGGCCAGCTCTGAACCACTGGCGCGTCATCTGGACGCCGAGACCGCCCGATCCACCGCCGTCCCTGCGTTGCGCTACAACGAATCAGGCTTTCGACTGGCGCTCAATGAAGACGCCATGGCCACCGAGAAACTGGCCGAGGGTATTCGAGCGTTTTGCGTGGACGCGGTGAAGCTCGAGGCCTTGATGCACGGATGATGTATTTCGCCTTCAAACTGGCATAAAAAAAGGGCCGCTTCACAGCGGCCCTTTTCATGGAGCAGAGTGCTCAGGTAACCGGCATTACATGCCCATGCCACCCATGCCGCCCATGCCACCCATGTCGCCGCCAGGCATGGCCGGGGCGTCTTCTTTCGGGGCCTCGGCCACCATGCACTCGGTGGTCAGCATCAGGGACGCGACCGACGCGGCATTTTGCAGCGCGGTGCGGGTCACCTTGGTGGGGTCCAGGATACCCATTTCGATCATGTCGCCATAGGTGTCGTTGGCGGCGTTGAAGCCGTAGTTGCCTTTGCCGCTCAACACGGCGTTGACGACCACGCTGGGCTCGCCACCGGCGTTGTAGACGATCTCGCGCAGGGGGGCTTCGATGGCCTTCAACACCAGCTTGATGCCGGCGTCCTGATCAGCGTTGTCACCCTTGATGTCGCCAGCGGTCTGACGGGCGCGCAGCAGCGCCACGCCACCGCCGGCCACGATGCCTTCTTCCACGGCAGCGCGGGTGGCGTGCAGGGCGTCTTCCACGCGGGCTTTCTTTTCCTTCATCTCGACTTCGGTGGCAGCACCGACCTTGATGACGGCCACACCGCCGGCCAGCTTGGCCACGCGCTCTTGCAGCTTCTCGCGGTCGTAGTCGGAGGTGGCTTCCTCGATCTGGATGCGGATTTGCTTGACGCGTGCTTCGATGTCAGCAGCAGCGCCGGCGCCGTCGATGATGGTGGTGTTTTCCTTGCCCACTTCGACGCGCTTGGCCTGGCCCAGATCGGCCAGCGTGACCTTGTCGAGGGTCAGGCCGACTTCTTCGGCAATCACCTTGCCGCCGGTCAGGATGGCGATGTCTTCCAGCATGGCCTTGCGACGGTCGCCAAAGCCCGGGGCCTTGACAGCCACGACCTTCAGGATGCCGCGGATGGTGTTGACCACCAGAGTGGCCAGTGCTTCGCCTTCGACTTCCTCGGCGATGATCAGCAGCGGACGGCCGGCCTTGGCCACGGCTTCCAGCGTGGGCAGCAGGTCACGGATGTTGCTGATCTTCTTGTCGAACAGCAGGACGAAGGGGTTGTCCAGCAGAGCGACTTGCTTCTCGGGGTTGTTGATGAAGTAGGGAGACAGGTAGCCACGGTCGAACTGCATGCCCTCGACGACGTCGAGTTCGTTGTTCAGGGACTTGCCGTCTTCCACGGTGATCACGCCTTCTTTGCCCACTTTGTCCATGGCGTTGGCGATGATTTCACCGATGCTGGTGTCGCTGTTGGCAGAGATGGAGCCCACCTGAGCAATTTCCTTGCTGGTGGTGGTGGCCTTGGTGGCCTTCTTGAGCTGCTCGATCAGAGCGGCCACGGCCTTGTCGATGCCGCGCTTGAGGTCCATCGGGTTCATGCCGGCGGCCACGTACTTCATGCCTTCGCGCACGATGGCCTGGGCCAGCACGGTGGCGGTGGTGGTGCCGTCACCGGCGTTGTCGGAGGTCTTGGACGCGACTTCCTTGACCATCTGCGCACCCATGTTCTGCAGCTTGTCTTTCAGTTCGATTTCCTTGGCCACGGACACACCGTCCTTGGTCACGGTGGGGGCGCCGAAGGAGCGCTCGAGCACCACGTTGCGGCCTTTGGGGCCCAGGGTCACTTTGACTGCATTGGCCAGGATGTTCACACCCTCCACCATGCGCGCACGGGCTTCGCCGCCAAACACTACGTCTTTTGCTGCCATTTTCTATTCCTTGACTGTTGAGTTGATGAGTGGGGGACCGAGCGACCGGGCGCTGTGCGCGTCGATCGGGCTGTCCCTCAAGCCATTCGAATTACTTCTCGACGACCGCGAACAGGTCTTCTTCCTTCATGACGAGGAGTTCCTCGCCATCGACCTTGACGGTCTGGCCGCTGTACTTGCCGAACAGAACGCGGTCACCGACCTTCACGCCCACGGGCGACAGTTCGCCTTTGTCGTTTTTCTTGCCCGGGCCGACGGCCAGGATCTCGCCCTGGTCGGGCTTCTCGGCGGCGGCGTCAGGGATGACGATGCCGGAGGCGGTTTTGGTTTCGCTGTCGATGCGCTTGACGATCACGCGATCGTGCAGAGGACGAAGTTTCATGAGATCTCCCAAATGGTGAATCAGATCGAGTAAAACAAAACACCTACAGGACGTAGGTGCCATTTGTCTTGTGGAGTTGAGTGAGGTGGTGTTAGCACTCATCCACCACGAGTGCTAATCATACGGGCATTTGAAGGTATTTCAAGCAGGTGCAGGAAAACCCATGCCAGGGAATC
>CANFMY010000162.1 GCA_947448375.1 Comamonadaceae bacterium
GAGGCCTATGCCCAGGGCACCTTTCCCTGGTTCAGCCAGGGCCAGCCGGTGCTGTGGTGGTGCACCCAGCCGCGCATGGTGCTGGCCACCGACAGCTTTCGCTTGCATCGCTCCTTGCGCAAGTCCCTGCAGCATTTTCGAGCCGATGCCCAGTGCGAGATTCGCATGGACACCCAGTTTGACCGGGTGATCCAGGCCTGTGCCCGCACGCCGCGCGCAGGTCAGACGGGCACCTGGATCTTGCCCGAGGTGGTCCGTGCCTACCAGGATTTGCACCGCGACGGTCACGCCCACAGCGTGGAGACCTGGGTGGAGGGGAAGTTGGTGGGCGGGCTCTACCTGGTCAATCTGGGGCAGGCCTTGTATGGGGAGTCGATGTTTGCGCACCGCACCGATGCCTCCAAGATTGCGCTGGCCGCCCTGGTCGCCTGGGCGCGTCACCACGGCATGGGCTGGATTGACTGCCAGCAGCAAACGTCGCACCTGGCACGGTTGGGGGCTCGCCCGACGCCGGTGACGGAGTTTCTGTCTCAGGTGCAGTCAGCCCGTCAACGACCAGCACCCGCCTGGCATTTCGACCCCGTATACTGGAACGCGTTACTGTCCTCGCCTTCATCCTCTCGCCCCGCTGACTGACGTGACGCACCTCAAAGACCTGCCGCTCCAGACCCTGCAGTTCTACGCCACTGCACCCTACCCCTGCAGCTACCTGGCAGACCGGCAAGCGCGCTCGCAGGTGGCAACGCCGAGTCACCTGATTCAACACGACACTTACTCCGATCTGGTGGCCAAGGGGTTTCGCCGCAGCGGCATGTTCACCTACCGACCCTACTGCGATGGCTGCCGCGCCTGTGTGCCTTTGCGTGTGCTGGCAGCCGAGCATCGCCCCACCCGAAGCCAGCGCCGCGCGGTCCTCAAGCATGGCGAACTGCAGGCTCGCGTCACCCGATTGAATTATTCAGCAGAGCATTACCAGCTGTACCTGCGCTACCAGAATGGACGGCACGCGGGTGGCGGCATGGACCACGACAGCATCGATCAGTACACCCAGTTTTTGCTGCAAAGCCGGGTCAACTCGCGCTTGGTGGAGTTCCGGGCCCCCGACATCGGCAACCAGCCCGGAGCCCTCAAGATGGTTTCGATCCTGGACGTGCTGAATGATGGCTTGTCGGCGGTCTACACCTTCTACGACCCCGAGCCCGGGGCCAGTTATGGCACCTACGCCGTGATGTGGCAAATCGAACAAGCCCGTCAGCTTGGCTTGCCGCACGTTTACCTGGGCTACTGGATACAGGCCAGTGACAAAATGAATTACAAGTCCAGTTTCGTGCCCCACGAAATCCTGCAGAACGAAGTTTGGATGGCGCCAGGCGATTTCACAAAGTAAAATGCCCGCATGCGCAGCAAAGATTCACCCAAGCCCACCACCCCCTCGATCCAGGTGATCGAGAGGATGTTCACGCTGATTGACGTGCTGGCTTCACGCGAAGAGGCGGTGAGCCTGAAAGAAATCAGCGAGAAAACCGGGCTGCACCCGTCCACCGCGCACCGCATCCTCAACGACCTGACCCTGGGCCGCTTCATTGACCGGCCCCAGGCCGGCAGTTACCGCCTGGGCATGCGCTTGCTCGAACTCGGCAACCTGGTGAAGGCGCGTCTGAACGTGCGCGACGCTGCCCTGGAGCCCATGCGCGATCTGCACAAACTCATCCAGCAACCGGTCAACCTGAGCGTGCGCCAGGGCGATGAAATCATCTACATCGAGCGGGCCTACAGCGAGCGCTCGGGCATGCAGGTGGTGCGCGCCATTGGCGGGCGCGCACCGCTGCACCTGACCTCGGTGGGCAAACTGTTCCTGGCTGCCGAAGATGCCCCACGTTTACGTGCCTACGCCACCCGCACCGGGCTGGCCGGTCACACCCGCAACAGCATCACCCAGCTACCGGTGCTGGAGCGTGAGTTGTCCAAAGCCCGCCAATACGGCGTGGCACGAGACAACGAGGAACTGGAGTTGGGGGTGCGCTGCATGGCTGCAGGCATTTACGATGACCAGAGCCGCCTGGTGGCGGGACTTTCGATCTCAGCACCTGCGGATCGTCTGGATGAAGAGTGGCTGCCCAAGTTGCAGGACACCGCCCGCAAGATTTCCACCGCGCTGGGCTACCGGGACACCTGAATCAGGTGTGGGGCACGCCACCACGCCCGGCGTGGTTCACTTCGACCCAGCGGCGCACGCGCTCGGCGTCAGCAATACGTCCCACCTTGCCGGCCGAATCCAGAAACACCATGATGAGCTTGCGGCCCGCCACACGGGCCTGCATGACCAGGCAGCGACCCGCTTCAGAGATGTAACCGGTTTTTTGCAGGCCGATGTCCCAGTTGGGATTTTTGACCAGCCGGTTGGTGGTGTTGTAGCGCAAGGATTGACGCCCCACTTCGACCACATGGCTCGCAGAGGTGGAGAACTCGCGCAAGAGGGAGTCTTGGTAAGCCGCTGCCACCAACGTGGCCAGGTCCTTGGCGCTGGATTGGTTTTTGCTGGAGAGCCCCGTGGGCTCGACGTAACGCGTGTCACGCATGCCCAGTTGAACCGCCTTGGCATTCATCAAGTTGACAAACGCCGACAAACCGCCGGGATAGGTGCGCCCCAGGGCGTGGGCTGCACGATTTTCGCTGGACATGAGCGCCAGGTGCATCAACTCACCCCGTGTGAGGGTGGTGCCCACCTTCAGGCGGGAACTGCTGCCCTTTTCGGTGTCGACATCGTCCTGGCTGATGGTGATGTGCTCGTCCAGATCGAGGTTGGCTTCGCTGACCAGCAGACCGGTCATGAGCTTGGTGATGGAGGCTATGGGCAGCACGGCATCATCGTTCTTGCTGACCAGCACCTCGTTGGTGTCCTGGTCAATCACGTAGGCCACGCTGGAGTTCAGGGCGAGTGAGTCAGCCGAGCCGCGCAAGCCGGCCAGTTGCCCATAGCTGGGGCGCTCAGGCAGGGTTTTGGCAGCGGCCTTGCGGATCTGGCTGGCTTTGGCGGCTTGCGAGACTTTGGTGCGTGACTTCGGGGCCTTGCTGTCGGAGGCGGCCCAGGCGGTTCCCTGCACAACCAGCAGCGACAAACCCAAGGTGACCATCAGTGAACGCATCAGTGAACGCATCGTCGCGAATTCCTCAGTGAAAAAAACAGCCTCCGTCCCAGGAGGACAACAGCTGTCGCGAGTGTAACTGCAAAAAAAAATTCACGCAAGATCAAAGACTTGCGTGAATGTCTTAAGGAGCCCGCCGGTTCGGCCGAGCCGGGCTGACGCCCCGTTCAAACCGGTTCAGCCTTGGGCTGCGACCCGGTCGGCTTTGCTTTGCAGCTTGTTGAGTGCACTCAGATAGGCTTTGGCCGAGGCCACCACGATGTCGGGGTCCGAGCCTACCCCGTTGACCACCCGGCCGCTGTTTTGCAATCGCACTGTCACCTCACCCTGGCTCTCGGTGGAGCCGCTGATGGCGTTGACCGAATACAGCACCATTTCGGCACCGCTCTTGACGTGGTGTTCGATGGCTTTGAGCGACGCATCCACGGGCCCGTTGCCATCGGACTCGGCACGCACTTCCTTGCCCTTGTCGAGAATGACAATGGAGGCATGAGGACGCTCACCGGTTTCACTGTGCTGGGCCAGCGACACAAAGCTGAACTGGTCCCCCTCTTCCGCCACGGTGTCCTGACTCACCAGGGCCAGAATGTCCTCATCAAAGATTTCACTCTTGCGATCGGCTAACTCCTTGAAGCGAGTGAAGGCGGCATTGACTTCCGATTCACTCTCGAGTTGAACACCCAAATCCTGCAAGCGTTGCTTGAAGGCATTGCGCCCACTCAACTTGCCCAGCACGATCTTGTTGGCCGACCAGCCCACATCTTCGGCGCGCATGATCTCGTAGGTGTCGCGTGCCTTGAGCACGCCGTCCTGGTGAATGCCCGATGCATGGGCGAAGGCATTGGCGCCCACCACCGCCTTGTTGGGCTGCACCACAAAGCCCGTGGTCTGGCTGACCATGCGGCTCGCCGCCACGATGTGGTGAGTGTCAATGCCCAACTCCAGGCCAAAATAATCCTTGCGGGTTTTGACCGCCATGACGATTTCTTCGAGCGAACAGTTGCCGGCGCGTTCACCCAGTCCGTTGATGGTGCACTCCACCTGGCGCGCGCCACCGATCTTCACGCCGGCCAGCGAGTTGGCCACTGCCATGCCCAGGTCGTTGTGGCAGTGCACCGACCAGATCGCCTTGTCACTGTTGGGAATGCGTTCGCGCAAGGTGCGGATGAATTCGCCATACAACTCGGGCACAGCGTAACCCACGGTGTCCGGCACGTTGATGGTGGTGGCGCCTTCCTTGATCACCGCCTCGAGGATGCGACACAGGAAATCCATCTCGCTTCGGTACCCATCTTCGGGGCTGAACTCGATGTCGCCCACCAGGTTGCGCGCATAACGCACCGCTTGCACCGCCTGCTCCAACACCTGGTCGGGTGTCATGCGCAGCTTTTTCTCCATGTGCAAGGGTGAGGTGGCGATGAAGGTGTGGATGCGCGCGCTGTTGGCGCCTTGCAAGGCCTCCGCTGCCCGGGCGATGTCACGGTCGTTGGCACGCGAGAGCGAGCACACGGTGGAATCCTTGATGGCTTGTGCAATCGACTTCACCGCCTCGAAGTCTCCGTTGGAGCTGGCAGCGAAGCCCGCCTCGATCACATCGACCTTCAGGCGTTCGAGCTGGCGCGCGATACGCAGTTTCTCGTCGCGGGTCATGGACGCGCCGGGCGACTGCTCGCCATCGCGCAAGGTGGTATCGAAAATGATCAGTTTGTCGGTCATGTTTCACTCCTGTGGATCAAGGGGGTGGCCTCTTGCCCCTCCCTTGACGCCTGCTGCATAAAGCAAAAGGCCCGCTGCGGGTGGGCAAACGGGCCTGTTGGGAAAGTTCGCGTGCGCTACTGGTCCCGCCCGTTTGAGCGTAGAAGCAGTAGTGCCAGTAGCGATTTCATGAAATGCAATGTAGCACACTTTTCAGTCAACAGCATCTCACTTGTGCAAGCCCTGCTCGTCGGGTTCGTCGGTCGAGGTGCTGATCACGCTGGCCTGCAGGCCCTTGGCGCGACGCCACGCGTACACCCCATACCCGCTCAGACCGTAGATCACAAAGAGGGAGAACAGCACAGTGGGCGGGTGGATGTTGATGACGGCGATGATGAGCGCCAACAGCACAATGGCCGCAAAGGGCACGCTCTTTTTCATCTGCACGTCCTTGAAGCTGTAGAACGGCACATTGGTCACCATGGTGAGACCACTGAACAGACACAAAGCGAACATCGGCCAGGCCATGGTCTCGGGCGAGACTTCCGTCTCGGTCATCAACCACAGAAATCCCGCCACCAAGGCTGCCGCTGCGGGCGATGGCAAGCCCTGGAAGTAACGCTTGTCCACCACTGCCGTGTTGACGTTGAACCGAGCCAGTCGCAGCGCCGCACAGGCGCAGTAGACAAAGGCAGCCATCCAGCCCCAGCGCCCCAAGCCTTTCAACGACCATTCATAGGCAATGAGCGCCGGCGCGGCACCAAAGGACACCATGTCGGCCAAAGAATCCATCTGCTCGCCAAACGCACTTTGCGTGTTGGTCATGCGCGCCACGCGACCATCCAGGCTATCGAGCACCATGGCGCAAAACACGCCAATCGCGGCTTGGTCAAACCGGTTGTTCATGGCCATCACGATGGCATAAAAACCACCGAACAACGCGGCCAGCGTGAAGAGGTTGGGCAGCACATAGATGCCCTTGCGCAGCCGGGTGGCCACTTCCTCTGAAGGGGGGCGAAGATCGTCGGTCATGAGTGAGCAGCCTTCGACATCTTGAAGGGATGACGCATCACAGCGTGGCCAGCACGGTGGACGTGGCCGACACCTTCTCGCCAGGCACCACACACGGCGTGGCCGTCAGGGGCAGATACACATCCACACGCGAACCAAACCGGATAAAACCATAACGCTGCCCTTTGTGCAAGGTGTCGCCCGGTTGCACGTAGCAGAGGATGCGTCGGGCAATCAGTCCCGCCACTTGCACCAGGGTGACGGTGTGGGCAACGCCAGCCACAGTGGCATCGATGACCACTGCATTGCGTTCGTTTTCGGTGGAGGCTTTGTCCAGGTCTGCATTGACAAACAGCCCCGGGAAGTACTGCACGCCACGCACCTGACCGTCCACGCCACTGCGGTTGCTGTGGACGTTGAACACATTCATGAAGACACTGATGAGCAGCGCCTCACGGTTGGCATAGGGGTCATGGGCTTTTTCGACCTTGACGATGCGACCATCGGCCGGCGATAGCACGGCGTGTGGATCAGCCGGCACAGCCCGGGGCGGATCACGGAAGAACTGGATGACGAACACCGCCACCCCATACAGGGGCAGCGCTGCCCAGCCGCCCCACAGCCCATGGACGCCCAGGGCGAGCAGCACGCTGATCAGGATGAAAGGCCAGCCTTCGCGGGCCAACAGGGGGTGCGGATAGTTCATGGTGTCAAGTGTAAGCGCGGACGCCCCCCCTCCCAGCACGTGGGTTATCAGGGGATGCCCCAAATCAAGAGGGCTGCAGCCTCCCCAGGATGGAGAAGTTGCAGCCCTGCGGCACAGATCCGGTGGGGATCAGTTGCGGGTCTGGTCCACCAGTTTATTCTTGGCGATCCAGGGCATCATGGCACGCAGTTGGGCGCCCACGACTTCGATGGAGCTCTCGGCATTCAGACGACGACGAGCGGTCATGCTGGGGTAGCCGGTGCGGCCTTCCAGAATGAACATCTTGGCGTAGTCACCGTTCTGGATGCGCTTCAAGGCGTTGCGCATGGCTTCGCGGCTCTGGGCGTTGACGACCTCGGGGCCGGTCACGTACTCGCCGTATTCGGCGTTGTTGGAGATGGAGTAGTTCATGTTGGCGATGCCGCCTTCGTACATCAAGTCAACGATGAGTTTCAATTCGTGCAAGCACTCGAAATAAGCCATCTCAGGGGCGTAGCCAGCTTCGGTCAAGGTCTCGTAACCCATCTTCACCAATTCAACAGCGCC
>CANFMY010000163.1 GCA_947448375.1 Comamonadaceae bacterium
TCTCGCCCGCCCGGGGCCGAGAGCATCAGACCCACCGGCAGTTCGCCCGCCTGATGGCACGGCAAGCTGATGGAACACCCGTCGAGGAAGTTGATGACAAAGGTGTTGCGCAGCAGTAACCGGTTGGCGGCAAAAAAGGCGTCGTCACTAGCCAGCAACGGCTCCAGCGCGGGCGCCACCATCGGCACCGTGGGGCACAGCAACGCATCGAAGCCTTGCAGCGCCTGCTCGGCCCGCACGCGCCAGGCCTGCCGGTTGCGCAACAACTGCAGGTAGTCAGCAGCGGACACATCCCGTCCCAACACCATGCGAGCCGCCGTCCGCGGATCCAGCCTATCCATCCGCTCGGCAATGCGATGTCGGTGTTCGGCCCATCCCTCGATGGGCGACAAGCCGCCCGGGGCATTCAACGCCCCCACCTCGGCCACCCACGGGGCCGGTGCATGCACCAGGGTGGCACCCAGACGCGAGAGGGTCTGCGCGGTTCGCTCGAAGGCTTTGGCCACGGCCGGCTCGATGTCGTCAAACATCAGGGTGTCAGGCACCAGAAAGCGGCAGGCAGACAAAGGCTTGGCGGTCACGTCCAGCACGTGGCCAGACAGCACGCCGTCGACCACCTGGGCCTGGCGCACGCTGCGCGTGATGGCGCACACCGTGTCCAGCGTGCGCGACAACGCCATGGCCCCGTCCGTGGGCACGCGTGTCTGTGTGTTCTTGAAGCCCACCAGTCCGCACAAGGCGGCGGGAATGCGGATCGAGCCGCCCGTGTCCGAGCCCAGGCCCGCCACACACAGTCCCAGGGCCACCGACACCGCAGCGCCCGAGGACGAACCGCCGGGGATACGCACCACATTCGCATCGGCCGGGTTGCGGGGCGTGCCATCGTGGGGGTTGAAGCCCACCCCGGAAAAGGCAAATTCGCTCATCGAAGTCTTGCCCATCACGATCGCACCGGCCTGGCGCAAACGCGCCACCGCCGGCGCATCGGCCTGCGCCACAGGCTCGCCCTCGCAGACCACGGCACCGGCACGCGTGGTCTCCCCCGCCACATCGTACAAATCTTTCACACTGACGGGCAATCCCGCCAGAGGGCCGAGCGCGTCGCCCTGGCGTCGACGCTGGTCCACAGACCGGGCAACGCTCAGCGCCTCTTCTTCATAGAGTCGTGTGAAGACGTGGGCGGCCGACGGCTCACGTGCGGCCTGAATCACCCGCTGGAGGTTCTCCAGCGCACTGGGTTGGGGGGCATCAAAAAACGAGGATGACATGGTGAGTCCATTCAAGGTTGAGTTCGCAGGCCAATGGTACGATGCAGCGCCATGCGAGTCACGACGTGGTGGGGGTTGATGGGAGGGCTGGTCTGCGCAGTGGCCCAGGCGTCCTGGTGGCCCTGGTCCTCGTCACCACCCACGGCGCGAGAAACCCCGCTGGATCGACAGGAACAGGCCCGATTGCGCATCGAGGTCGGCTGGCTGCCTGAAGCGCCCGAGGTGCTGCTCATCGACGTGGGCAACCGCTTGCCCGGACCGCTGGTGTGCCGCGGTGTGAGTGTGCAGCGCAAGGACAACAGCGTGGCGTCGCTGCCCCTGCAACCGCCACTGTACATTCCACTGGACGCCTCGCGTCGCGTGTCGGTGCCGGGGGTGAACAAGGCCCAGCTCAAGCAGTGGTCACTCAGTTGCAGTTGTTTCAAGCGCGAGGGCAGCAAGGTCTGCGACAGTGCACCGCCCTGATCACGCCAGCAGTCGGCGGTGAATCTCGTGCGCTGGCAACACCTCCAGCGGCAGCGGATCGTCGCTGGGCAAGCCCACCTGGGTGGCGTTGAGCAGCATCGACACCATCACGTAGGTGCCCGACAGCACCACCAGATCGATCACTTGCTGCTCGCCCATGGCCGCCACGGCGCGTGCCCACAGTGCATCCGGTACGCGGTGGTTGAGCGAGAGTTGCACGCAGAAGTCATACACCAGGTCCTCGTCAGCCTGCATGCCCTCGGGGCGACGGCATTCGCGCAGGCTGCTCATCACCTGTTCCGAGAGCCCCGCCTTGCGTGCAATACGCTCATGCGCCCACCACTCGTATTGCGCATTGGAAATGCGCGCCTGGATGAGAATGGCAAATTCGTTGAGACGCTTGGGCACCGTGGTGTTGAAACGCAGATAGTCCAGCAGGTCCAAGGTGCGTTGCGCCATCACCGGGCTGCGCATCAAGGCGTTGTAGGGACCACCCAGGCCGGCGCTGGAGATGCTGAGGATGTAATCGGCCATGGGTTTCACCTCGGGACTCAAGTCCTCGTAGGCGATCTGGCTCAGTCGTTCGGTCATGAAAAACTCCTTGGGATCATTGACATTATTGATCGTGCAGTGGGTCCCGGCTGCGTTGCCTCACCCCGCGCCTGGGTGACTTCACAGCGCAGAACGGTGGGGGGATCGTACGGATCCTCTCACACGCTGGGGCGACGGCCGTCAAAGGCATCTTGCAACAACTGACGAATGGCCACCTGCTCCAGCGGACGCGGGTTGTGGTACTGGTTCTGCAGGGCCAGTTCACAAGCGCGGTCCAGGTCGCCCGCCTTCATCCCCATCTCGCGCAAGGACACGGGGGCACCATGGCGCTGCGCCAGATCAAATGTCCCTTGCGCCGCTGTGGCGCTGCCCAGGGCGCGGGCCAGGCGGGCCATCGCCTCGGGAGCAGCAGGCGTGTTGTAGGCCAAGGCTTGGGGCAACACCACGGTGTGGGTTTCGGCATGGGGCAGGTTGAAACTGCCACCCAGGGTATGACACAGCTTGTGGTGCAGCGACATGGCCACATGGCCCAGCACCTTGCCGCACAACCACGCACCATACAGCGCCTCGGTGCGCGCGGACATGTCCTGTGCGTTGTGGCAGAGTTTGGGTAAGGCCTGGGCGATGGCGGCCACACCGGCTTCGGCCATGAGACTCATGATGGGGTTGCCGTCCGGTGCATACAAACCTTCGGCCGCATGCGCCACGGCATTCATACAGCTGGTGACCGACAGGCTCACCGGCAGCGTGAGGGTGAGTGTCGGGTCGTACAGCACCGTGCGCGGTAGCACGCGCGGGTCGCGTCCGGTCTTTTTGACACCGCCTTCGGTGATACCGAAGATGGTCGTCATCTCCGAGCCCGCGTAGGTGGTGGGAATGGCGATGATGGGCAAGCCGGAGTCCAGCGCAATGGCCTTGCCCAGCCCGATGGTGGAGCCGCCGCCCACCGCCACGGCCACATCGGCCCCCAGTTCGGCGGCACGGGCGCGAGCGGCACGCGCGGTTTCCATCGGCACGTGCATGACGGCCTGATCAAAAATTCCGGCCGACCGCTCACCGAGCTGGCGCGACACCCGCTCGGCCACGTCGCGTTGCTCGGGGGTGCACAGCACCAGTGCACGCTGTGCGCCCAGGGACTCGACCTCGGCAGCCAAGGTGGCCAGACAGCCTTCGCCAAAGACGACGCGCCCGGGCAAAGAATAAAACACAAACGAGGAGTCGGTGGTCAATTTCATGGGGATGAATTTCAGAAATACTGCAGGTGTTGCGGGTGTTGCGGGTGTTGCGATTGCGGTGGGTGTCGTGACAGCGATGGGGGCCAGGATGCCAGCAACTCGGTCTCACTTCCAGCGCTCGGGCTCGATGTGAACGCTGCCGCGTTCGCTGCTGAGGGTCAGGCCGCTTTCCTGAATGGTGGCCTGCAGTTGCATGCTGCGCTCGGCCAACTGGCTGAGTGCCGGGTCGGTCGGCAACGGCAAATGCCAGACCGACAAGCGGTCCAGGCGAGAAAGGCGCGACTCGATGCCGCGCCACCAGATGGGCGCGTTGGACTGGTAGGCATACACCACCACCTCATCGGCCTTGCTGCAGGCACGCGTGAGCGGTTTGTCCTCGGGCAGCCCCACCTCCACCCACAAGCGCTTGCGACCCGTGAAATCGGTGAGCGAAACATCGGGGTCATCCGGGTCGGACAAACCTGCGCCAAAGGCCAGACGTCCGTCGCCCTGGCAGCGGTCCTGCAGTTGGTGCGCTGACAAGGCCATGGCTGCCAGCCGCACCATCATGCGCTCGTCGGTTTCACTGGGGTGACGCGCCAGGGTGAGGGACAGGTCTTGATAAAACCCGTGATCGATGTCGGCCACTTGCAGCAAGGCTTTGTAGATGGTGGATTTGAGTGCCATGAAGTGGTGTTGAAAATGGATGGGGCGGGGTCGTTACCGGTTCTGCACGTGGTCTGCTTGAGGCTTCGGGACCGCGTCAGGGTGGTCATCTCGGGATTGCTGCAGGTCTTGCTGCAATCGCTGACGCCGCCGCAGGGGCGTGCCCATCACATACAGCACCAGGGACAGTGGCAACACGCCGTACAACAGCAAGGTGATGACGGCGCCCAGCAACGAGCCTTGCGAATGCGTGGCCTCGGCAATGGCCATCATCACCGCCACATACAGCCAGGCAATGGCAACCAGGTACATGGGTCAGGGCAAGTCGATCACGATGTTGCCCAGGGCCTGTCCGGCCTCGACCGCCTCGTGGGCTTTGACAATGTCTGCCAGAGGAAAGTGCTGCGCCACCGCGTTCTTCAGGCGTCCGCTGCGCAGCAAGTCGGTGATTTGCGCCAGTGTGCGCGCGCGGTCTTGCACGGTGAGGTCATACACCAGGAAGAAGCGCAAATCGAACGAGCCCCACAGCAGCGGGCGGAACGTCACGGGCACCTCGGTACTCACGTTGGAGCCGTAACACACCAGCACGCCATGACGACGCAACACACCCTGCGACAACCAGCCCGCCGTGGTGGAAAAATCCATGTCGATGATGGCGTCCACGCCCTGCCCCTGCGTCAAGGCCTTGATGCGATCCACCACCGATTCCGTCTTGTAGTTCACGAGCTCGTCGGCACCCGCTGCGCGGGCGTGATCGGCACGCGCCTGGTTGCCCACGGTCCCGATGACCCGGGCCCCGGCGAGCTTGGCCATCTGCGTGGCGTAATGGCCCACCGCACCCCCCGCACCAATGACCAGCACGGTGCGCCCTTTGATGTCACCGGCCAGGTTGATGGCTTGCTGCGCTGTGAGTGCGGGAATGCCCAGACAAGCCGCTTGCGCATCGGTTGTGCCCTCGGGCAAGGTCACCGCCTGCTCGGCAGCCAAGACGATGGACTGGCTCGCCGTGCCCAGCGGTCGCTGCCACTGACCATTCCAGATCCAGACGCGTTCGCCCACGCGCGATGCCGGAACGCCCGCGCCCACCGCGGTGATGACCCCTGCGCCGTCGCTGTGCGGAACGATGAGCGGTGCATCGACCGGCCGCGTGCGGCGGGACTTCACGTCCGAGGGGTTCACGCCGGAGGTCTTGAGCCGAACGCAGACCTCGCCTGCGGCGGGAGCGGGCAGGTCGATCTCACCGAGTTCAAGCACGTCACGGGCGTCGCCGTTGCGTCGGTACCAGGCAGCCAGGGTTTTCATCAGGGGATTCTCCGCGTCGATATCGTTGGCAGCCCAGCACAGTTGCGAGACTGCAGCGGCTGGGCCAGAATGAGACTGGATTGAGCCAAATCTTTCACTTTCTGCCAAGCCCGCGCGAGACAGATCCACCAGCCATTATGAAGGGCCCTGCGCCCCGCCACCGCCACGATCGTCCGATGACCCCACAAGCGCTTTTGACCCATCTCGACAACGGCCAACTCTGGCCTCATCCCCCCAGTGCAGCAGCAGGCTTTGACACCGCCCAGGCTTACCAACAGGCGCTGACCGTGCGGGACCTGCGCGAGCAACGCGGAGAACAGCCCCGGGGCTTCAAGATCGGTTTCACCAACCGCACCCTCTGGCCGCTGTACCAGGTGTACGCGCCGATCTGGGGCACGGTGTGGGACAGCACCCTGACACTGTGCGAGGGCGAGGGCCGTTTGTCGCTGGCCGCCACCTGCCAGCCTCGGCTGGAGCCGGAGGTGGTGTTCGGTCTGGCCAGCACTCCGCCCAGGGGGGCCAACCTGCAAGCCGTCTTCGAGTCCATCGAGTGGATAGCGCCCGGCTTTGAGGTGGTGCAATCGCACCTGCCCGACTGGAAATTCCAGGCCTCGGACACCATTGCCGACAGCGGACTGCATGCCCGACTGCTGGTGGGACCCCGCGTGCCGCTGCGTTCCCTGGCCAGCAGCGCCGACGCACTCGATGCGCTGCTGGCAGGCATGACCTTGCGCTTGCTGAAGGATCAGACCGAGGTGGCACGCGGCAGCGGAAGCCATGTGCTCGACAGCCCCCTGCGCGCCCTGCATTACTTCATGCAGGAACTTCGCGCCTGCCCCGGCGCCCCGGATCTCAAGCCGGGCGATGTCATCACCACCGGCACCTGGACCGACGCCTTCCCGATTGCCTCAGGTGAGCATTGGACGGCCGACTTCCCTGCCCCCCTGTCCCAGCTGCACCTGACGCTGGACTGAGCCGCCCTGCCCTTGCTGCCCCTGCTGCCCCTGGAGACCTGTGATGACACACAACCCCTACAACATCGACCTGGACAAAAACCCGGCCAACCATGTGGCACTGTCACCGCTGAGCTTTCTGGAGCGCGCTGCCCAGGTTTACCCCCACCGCCACGCCATCGTGTACGGCGCACGGCGCCAGACCTGGTCACAAACCTATGAACGGTGTCGCCGGCTGGCCTCGGCCTTGCAGCAGCGGGGTATCGAAGAAGGCGACACGGTGGCGGTGATGCTGCCCAATGTGCCGGCGATGTTTGAAGCCCACTTTGGTGTGCCCATGACCGGGGCCGTGCTCAACACGCTCAACACACGGCTGGACGCCCAGGCCATCGCCTTCATGCTGGAGCACGGCGAGGCCAAGGTGTTGCTCACCGACCGCGAGTTTGCCAGCGTGGTCGAGGGGGCTTTGGCCCAACTGGGGGCACGGCGTCCGCTGGTGATCGAAGTGGAAGACGAAGAAGCACCAGCGGGACAGTCGCTGGGTGACTTGAGCTACGAGCAGTTTCTGGCCACAGGGGACCCGCAGCACGCCTGGGCCTTGCCCAGCGATGAGTGGAACGCGATTGCCCTCAA
>CANFMY010000164.1 GCA_947448375.1 Comamonadaceae bacterium
ACGGCCTGGATCGACGTGGCCCTGCAGCGCATCGGCTGTAACACGGAGCCGCGCTGAATGACGTCTCGCCTCAAGCGTGTGGTCCGCTCAGATCTCTGGGTGGACGGCATTTTCGAGGAGCGGTTGTCGCGCGAGTCGGATATCGAGGTCCGAAAGTTCTCTGTGAAGGGCAGTCCTGAGGCAGCGCGGCAAGCGTTGTCGACAGCCCATGTGTATCACATCTCGGCCGCCAAGGATGAGTTGCCGCGCGAGTGGTTTGCCAGCGCCGAGCTGCTCTCGATCTGTCCGGATCTGTTGTGCGTGTCGGCCGGTGGTGCGGGTTATGACACGGTGGATGTGGCCGCTTGTACTGCTGCCGGGGTGGCCGTGGTCAATCAGTCCGGTGGCAACGCCGTGTCGGTGGCGGAACACACCCTGGGCTTGATGCTGGGTGTCTCACGTCGCATGCTCGAGGGCGATCGCCGCCTGCGTCGCGAGGTGGGCTATGCCCGCGAAGACGTCATGGGCCATGAAATGGCGGGCAAGACCCTGGGGTTGGTGGGGATCGGCAATATCGGCCTGCGCGTGGCCGCCCTGGCGCGTGCGTTTGGCATGCAGGTAGTGGCCGTCGACCCGTTGTTGACGCCGGACGAAATCGAACAACGCGGTGCTCGCCCGGTGTCGTTGGACCAATTGCTGGCTCAGTCCGACTTTGTGTCGCTGCATTGCCCACGCGATGCCAGCACGCTCAAGATGATGAACGCCAAGACGTTTGCCGCCATGAAGCGTGGCGCCGTATTCATCAGCACGGCACGCGGGGGCATTCATGATGAGGCAGCGCTGGTGCAGGCCCTGCAATCCGGGCACCTGGCCGGTGCTGGTCTCGATGTCTGGGACCAGGAACCCCCGCCGCTGGATCATCCGCTGCTGGCGATGGACAACGTGTTTGCCACCTTCCACGTGGCAGGCGTGACACATGAAGCGCGTCGCAATGTGGCGGCCATTTCAGCCGAGCAGATCGTGGCCTTGCTGGCGGGCCAACGCCCCCCCCGATTGATCAATCCCGAGGTGTGGTCCACTTTTGAAGAGCGCCGGGCACGCATACTGGGCTGATGGCGGGTAACCCCCATTACTTTCAAAAGGTCTCAACCGATGTCAAACCTGAGTGCAACATGTCGCCGTCTCCTGACAACCGGAGTTCTATTGGCCGCCACGCTCGCACCCCAATGGGTTCAGGCGGCCTACCCGGAACAGCCCATCAAAATGATCGTGGCTTATTCCGCCGGCGGCGGAACAGACCTCGTGGCGCGCCTGCTGGCGCAGACCCTGCAAAAGTACCTGGGTTCCAATGCCGCTGTGGTGGTCGTCAACCGGCCCGGTGCGGGAGGAGCCATCGGTTTTGCAGAGTTGGCCAGTGCGCGGCCCGATGGGTACACCATTGGCTTTATCAATACGCCCAATGTGCTGACCATCCCCATTGAGCGCAAGTCCAGTTTTCACTGGCAGAACTTCGATGTGCTGGGCAACATCGTCGATGATCCCGGCAATTTTTCGGTGCATGCGGATACGCCGATCAAGAACCTGGGCGAGCTAGTGGCCTATGCCAAAGCGAACCCGGAAAAAGTCACCTACGGTTCCACCGGCATCGGCTCGGATGATCATCTCGCGGCCCTGATGGTGGAGCGCGCCGCTGGGGTGAAGCTCACCCACGTACCGTTCAAAGGTTCTGCCGAAGTCCACAATGCCATCGCCAGCAAGCAAATCGTGGTGGCGGCGATGAACATCGGTGAGGCCTTGCAGTACCAGAAGGGCGGCACGCCACTTCGCCACTTGGGACAGATGAGCGAGAAGCGCTCCACCCTGGCGCCGCAGGTGCCCACATTCAAGGAGCAGGGCATCAACGTGATCATGGCGTCCTTGCGCGGCCTGGCGGCACCCAAGGGCTTGCCAACACCGGTGCGCGAGCAATTGGTGCAAGCCGTGCAAAAGGCTGTAGCGGATCCGGAGTTTCAGTCCAAGGCAGCCCTTGCCTTTGCGCCGCTGCGTTACCTGGAACCCGTGAGCTATGCGGCCGAACTGAAGGAATCCGAAGACGGATTCAAGGCGCTGTGGCAAGTCATGCCCTGGGCAGACAAGTAAGCGGTCGGCGAGATCGCGTGGTAAAACACCTCGCAGGCCTGATCACAACATCCCGTCAACAAGTTCCGGTGGAAACTTCGGTACGCTTCATTTCAAAAGGTTTGCTATGGGCGGCATGACTTGTGAAAAATTCGGTCATACAGGGGCATGAACATGGAACTTCTCAGTCATCCCCACGTGCACAGGGTGCAGGTGGGCGAGGTGATGCAGGTCACGCTCAACCGTGCTGACCAGGACAATCGCATGAGCAACAGCATGTTGGAGGCGCTCACCGAGTCTGTGCTCGTGGCGTCCCGAACGAGCCGCTTGCTGGTGCTCAGCGCCCAGGGCCCCGACTTCTGCCTGGGTCGCGACATGCCGCCACCCCCGGTGGGCTCGAACACCACGGCTGAGCAAGTGTTGCGCGATGACGCAGCGCCTGTGCTGGCGCTGATCGACGCCATTCTGGCGTGTCCGGTCCCCTTGTTGTGTGCCGTGCACGGTCGAACCTGGGGCATTGGTCTGGTGCTGGCTGCGGTGGCGGATGTGACGGTGGCCGCTGAGGACAGTCGCTTTCGATTGCGTGAACTCGAGCGGGGCATCCCGCCGTGTCTGGCCATGGCACCCTTGCTCGATCGCATGCCCGCGCAAGCCTTGTCACACCTGGTGTTGACGGCGGGTGAGGTGGACGTGGCGCGCGCCCTGTCCTGGGGCCTGGTGGGCGAGTCTTGCCCAGCCAGTCAACTCGACACCGTGGTACAAGGTCTGGTGGACAAAATGCTGGGGTTCCCGGACCCGGCGGTTCGGGCTGTCAAGCGCTACCTGGCGCAAGCCCCCCGGCATGACCTGGGTGCTGCGGCCCGCGAAGGGGCGCAGTTGTTGGCACAAATTCTGGCTGCACGATGATGTTTGACTTACGAAACAAACCGATATGGCGACGATGGGTGGTGGGGGTGTGGCTGCTGGCCAGTCTCTCCGTGGCTTCAGCGGCATTTCCCGAGCGCCCCGTTCGCCTATTGATCGGTTTCACACCCGGCACGACAGGTGATGTCCTGATGCGACTGCTGGCACCCAAACTGGGCGAACGCTGGGGTCAGCCCGTGGTGGTGGAGAACCGCCCTGGCGCAGGCAGCAGTTTGGCGGCCGAAGCGGTGGCGAAGGCGCCAGCCGATGGCTACACCCTGCTGATGAGTACCAGCGCCAATGTCATCAACGCCAGTTTGCCAACGCCTCAGAAGGTCGATTTCCTGAACGACCTCATGCCCCTCACCCTGCTGGCTGAAAACCCGGTGGTGCTGGTGACCTCTGGCAACTCGAGTGCACGACAGTTGGCTGACTTGATCAGTGCCGCCCGATCGGCACCGGCACGCATGTCTTTTGCGTCGTCGGGCAACGGCACCTTCACCCATTTGTATGGCGAGTTGTTCAACCAGTCGGCGGGTGTGAAGTTGATTCACGTGCCTTACAAGGGCAGTACGCAAGCCTTGAGCGATGTGATGTCGGCCACGGTGGATGTGGCGTTCTCGCCGGTGACGCCCGTGCTGGGCTTGGTCAAGAGTGGCAAGCTGCGAGCGCTCGGGGTGATTGGTCGCGCCCGATTGCCCGATTGGCCCGAGGTGCCCACCCTGGCCCAGGCCGGCATTGCCGGGTTTGATTCTGCGCTGTGGTTTGGCCTGAATGCACCAGCAGGCACCCCCAATGACGTGGCCCAACGCATCACTGCGGATGTTCAGTGGGCGCTGTCGCAGCCAGACATTCAGGCCCAATTGGTGTCCAAGGGCATTCACGCCATGCCGATGGGAACGGCCGCGTTTCGCGAACTGATTCAACGCGAGCAGGCGCAGTGGGTGCGACTGATCCGGCAGGCCAACATCCAGGCCGATTGACTTGAACTTGAGGAGAGACATCATGGTGGCACACGACATCAAGGGAACAGGCGATCATCACGTGGTGGTGTTGCATGGCTGGTTCGGGGATCACCAGGTGTGGCAGCCCACGTATCCGCTGCTCGATCTGCAGCACTTCACCTATGCATTTCTGGATTACCGTGGTTACGGGGCTTCCCGTGACCTCCAGGGTGATCACAGCATGAACGAGATGGCACAGGACGCCATCGCCCTGGCCGACCATCTGGGCTGGCCGCATTTCTCGGTGGTGGGTCACTCCATGGGCGGCATGGCGGCACAAAAGGTCGCGATTGAAGTGCCCGATCGGGTGCGCTCGGTGGTGGGGGTGACGCCAGTGCCTGCCACCGGTGCGCCGCTGCCCCCCGATGTGCTCCAGTTTTTCGAGGCGGCAGCGCACAACGATGAAGCGGCTTGTGGCGTGATTGCCACGTCGCTGGGCCAGCGGCTGACTCCCACAATGACGCTGCGGGTGTTGCAACACATGCGATCCACGGTGTCTCCAGAGGTATTCGGCCACTACCTCAAGGCCTTTACCGCGACCGACTTCTCGAACCGGGCTGGCGAACTCACAGCCCCGTTGCTGGTGCTGGTGGGCGAGCACGACGGCGGTGTGAGCGAAGACATGGTCAGGGCCGTGTATCCCCACTTGTATCCCCATGTGCACATCGAGTTGTTGCCCAATTCGGGGCATTACCCCATGGTGGAAACGCCGGCCTACCTGGTGACACAGATGGAGCAGTTCATGCGCGAGACGGCAGGCTCGGTCGCATAATTCGATATCGATTTGACAGGAAAAAATCCATGACCACTCGCCGCTTGTTTTACCGTGTTGCGCTGGCCAGCCTGCTGGGCCTCTTTGCCACGTATGCGTTGGCTCAGTCCTGGCCTGCCAAACCCCTCAAGGTGGTGGTGAACTTTCCGCCGGGCGGCGCAGCCGACCAGATCGCGCGCGTCATTGGCCAACCCTTGTCCGAAGCGCTGGGGCAGCCTGTTATCGTTGAAAACCGTGCTGGAGCCAATGGCAATCTGGGCGGAGAAGTGGTGGCCAAGTCAGCGGCCGATGGCTACACCCTGCTGATGAGTTCGGGTGGCATGGTGTCGGTCAACCCCCACATCTATGCCCGCATGTCCTTTGACCCGACCAAGGATCTGACCCCGGTGGCGGCAGCCGCGCGCGTGCTGGTGTTTCTGGTGGTCAAGCCCTCTTTGCCGGTGGACAACGTGCAGCAGTTTCTGGCCTACACCAAGGCCAATCCCGGCAAGCTTTCCTTTGGTTCGGCGGGCAACGGGAGTTCTCCCCACCTGGCCGCCGAGATGATGAAAAGCCAGGCTGGTCTCTTTGCCGTGCATGTGCCGTACCGTGGGGCTGCCCCCGCACTGCAGGACCTGCTCGCGGGTCAGCTGGATTTTTATTTTGATCCCGGCATTGGCCTGAACCAGGTCCGTGCGGGCAAGCTGAAGCTGTTGGCGGTGGGCAGCCCCAAACGCTCGCCCTTGTTCCCTCAAGTGCCCACACTTGACGAGGCCGGGCTCAAAGGCTTTGACGCCGACACCGTCTTTGGTTTCTATGCACCATCAGGCACGCCTGCCGAGGTGGTGAGCCGGTTGAACCGAGAAATCAACCGCACGCTGGGTTTGCCGGCTGTGCGCGAGCGTATCCAGGCCCTGGGTGGCGAAGCGCTGGTCATCAGTGCCGCCGAATTTGCCGCCAAAGCCAGCGAAGACTCGGCACGCTTTGGTGCCATCATTCGGGAACGCAAGATCGTCGGGGATTGAATTTCTGGCTGAAAGGCGATGCCAGGCGAATCAACTTGGTGACGCTGGCGGTCGTTTGCGTGTTGACGGCCCTTGGGTCCACACCTACGATGGCTCAATGAGCCTCATCAACCCTACCCACAATCCCGCCCTTCGCAGCTGGGTCGCCAGCGCCAACCGCGCCGGTATCGATTTCCCCATCCAGAACCTCCCCTTCGGCGTCGGGATCCTGGGCAAAACCGGGCAGCGTCGTGTGCTCACGGCCATTGGTGATGAAACGCTCGATGTGTGCGCGGTCCTGGATGCGGGTCTCTTGGAGGGCTTGTCGGCCGAGGCGGCAGAGTCGTGTCGCAGCGGGCGTTTGAACGAATTGATGGGGCTGGGGTCTCGGCATTCTTCGGCGTTGCGTCAAGCCTTGTCTGCCCTGCTCAGTTCCGATTCACCGCATCAGGACAAGCTGACCCAGTGCATGACACCGCAGGCTGAAGTGAACATGACCGTGCCAGCGCAGGTGGGAGACTTCAGCGATTTTTTCACATCGATTCACCATGCCACCAACTCGGGGCGGTTGTCGCGACCAGACAATCCGCTGCTACCCAACTTCAAGCATTTGCCGGTCGCCTATCACAGCCGGGTGTCATCGCTGGTGGTGAGTGACACGCCGTGCACACGGCCTTCGGGACAAATCAAGCCCGCGGGTGAAACACTGCCGCGTTACGCACCCAGCCAGTGTCTGGACTTTGAGTGCGAGGTGGGCTTTTATGTGGGGCAGGGGAGTGCACTGGGCACCACCGTGGCCCTGGAGAACGCGGCGCAGCATGTCTTTGGCTTGTCCTTGCTCAACGACTGGTCGGCGCGCGACATGCAAACCTGGGAGAGCCTGCCGCTGGGTCCGTTTCTGGCCAAAAGCTTCATGAGCACCTTGTCGCCCTGGGTGGTGACCCTCGAGGCGTTGGCGCCTTTTCGGGTGGCGGCCGCCTCCCGTGGCGAAGACGCTCCCGCGCTCCTGCCCTATTTGAGTCACGAGTCGGATCGTCGCTGGGGGGGCATTGACCTGTTGCTCGATATCAGTCTGCTGAGTCCCGCGATGCGTGAGCAAGGTCTGGCACCCCACATCATCAGTCGTCCTCGGTTCAAAGACCAGTACTGGACGATTTTCCAGATGCTGGCGCATCAAACCAGCAATGGTTGCAACATCGTGCCAGGCGATTTGTTTGGCAGCGGCACAGTGTCAGGTCCGGTCCAGGGCGAACTGGGTTGCATGAAA
>CANFMY010000165.1 GCA_947448375.1 Comamonadaceae bacterium
CCTCCCCTGCGCTGTTACGCGCCGCCAAGGCCTGTGGCTTCGCGCATGTGGGTTGGTCGGCCAGTGGGTTTCTGGGCGACGAACTGCCCAGCGACCGCTATCCCAACGCGCAGTTGTTGCGACAATCGCTGGAGCGCATCCGGCCTGGCGACATCCTGATGGCGCACCTGGGCATCTGGTCGCGTCAGGATCCCTGGGCCCCGGCGGTGCTGGAGCCCTTGGTGCAAGGTTTGCAGCAGCAGGGGTTTTGTTTTCGCACCTTGCGAGAGCATCCGCACTACCAGCAGTGGATGGCAAGGCACGGAGCTTGATGATGGAATGGTTCACGGATGGTTGGGCTGTCCTCCAGGACGCCTTGTTTGAAACGGTGGTGCAACCGCTGGCCTTCAGCCTGGGTTTCGGGGGCATCCTGGAGCAGGCCTTTGACGCCACGGGCTGGTTCATGGTGGGGGTGTTGCAACTGCTCGTCATGGTGCTGCTGTTGCGTCCGCTGGAGCGTTGGCGAGCGGTTGAACCGGTGGTGGACACCGCCGCCGTGCGAACCGACATCCTCTACACCCTGATTCACCGCTTGGGGTTGTTTCGACTGGCCCTGTTTTTCCTGCTGGACCCGCTGCTGCAAAGCGTGCTGGGTGAGTTGCGCAGCCAGGGCCTGGGCACCTGGCATCTGGATGCCCTGTGGCCCGGCGTCACCGACATTCCGTGGGTGACGTTCGTGTTGTATCTGGTGGTGTTCGATGCGCTGGCCTACGGCCTGCACCGAGCGCAGCATCACTGGTCGTGGTGGTGGGCCTTGCATGCCGTGCACCATTCCCAGCGGCAAATGACGATGTGGACCGACAACCGCAACCATGTGCTGGACGACATGATCCACGCCGTGATCTGGGTGGTGGTGGCGCAGGCCATCGGCATGGGGCCTGGACAGTTTGTGGCACTCATCGCCTTGACCCAGTTGAGCGAGAGTTTTCAGCACGCCAATCTGCGTTGCAGTTGGGGCCGATGGGGAGAACGCCTGTGGGTCAGCCCGCGTTTTCACCGACTGCACCACGCCATTGGCCTGGGGCACGAATCGTCGTCCGGCGTGCTGGGCGGACACAACTTTGGCGTGCTCTTGCCCTGGTGGGACATGCTCTGCGGAACGGCCCGTTTTGATGACCCCGTGAGCCCCACCGGCATTCGCGATCAGGTGGAGGAGGGGCGCGATTACGGCCGCGGCTGGTGGTCGCAGCAACGCCTGGGCTTCAAGCGCTGCTGGGAGGCCCTCAGGTGACGGCACACCCTGCCAGCACACTGGGCGATCTGATCCGGGAGCGGCGTTTTTTCCGCTACTGGCTGTCTCGCGTCACGGGCGCCATGGCCACGCAAATGCTCATGGTGGCCATGGCCTGGCACATGTATGAACTGACCTCCAGCGCCTGGGATCTGGGGCTGGTGGGCCTGGTGCAGTTCGTGCCGGCCTTGCTGCTCGCCTTGCTGGCCGGGCATGCGGCCGACCGCTGGCCACGCGGCCGCATCATAGTGGTGTGCTTGATCGGGCAGGCGCTGGTGGCAGCGGTGTTGCTACAGGCCACCTGGTCTGATGCGCTCAGCCGCGACCTGTTGCTGTGGTTGTCACTGGGCATGGGGGCCATTCGAGCCTTCCAGATGCCCGCCTCGCAAGCCCTGTTGCCAGCGCTGGTGTCCACCAGTTTGCTGCCCCGTGCCATGGCGTTCAGTTCAGCGGGTTTGCAGGCGGCCATTCTGGGCGGACCGGCGTTGGGCGGCTTTGTGTTTGCGCTGGGGGCCGATGTGGTCTATGGCCTGAGTCTGGCACTCCTGGTGGCGGCCAGCCTGGCCTTGATGCGCTTGTCCTTGCCCCATCGCCAATCAGCCCCCGAGCCCATGACGGTGACGTCGGTGCTGGCCGGGGTGCGTTTTGTGTGGCACCACAAGATCTTGCTGGGCGGCTTCTCGCTGGATTTGTTTGCGGTGCTGCTGGGTGGTGCCACAGCCTTGCTGCCCATCTATGCCAAAGATATCTTGCAGGTGGGGCCCTGGGGGCTGGGCTTGTTGCGGGCCTCGCCTGCCGCGGGTGCCTTGATCATGTCGCTGGTGTTGTCGCGCTGGCCCTTGCAGCGGCACGTGGGCCGGTGGCTGATGGTCTCGGTCGGCCTGTTTGGCGTGTCCATCGCGGTGTTCGCGCTGTCCACGGTGTTTTGGCTGTCGATGCTGGCGCTGGTGTTCAGCGGTGCTTTTGATATGGTGAGCGTGGTCGTGCGTCAGACCTTGATGCAACTGGAAACCCCGGACGAGATGCGCGGACGTGTCAGTGCGGTCAGCTCCATCTTCATCGGGGCCAGCAACCAGTTGGGTGAATTCGAGTCAGGCGCCACGGCCGCGCTGATGGGGCCGGTGGCGGCGGCCTTGGTGGGCGGCGTCGGCACGGTGCTGGTGGCTGTGCTGTGGACCCGGCTGTTTCCAGGTTTGGCGCGGCGCGACCGCATGAGCACCTGATGTCGTGACCAGGTGAATACGGCCGGCGTGAAGTCCGCGGCTGATGGTTCCCCAACAGGTCGACTCAGGCCTTTTCTTTGGCGCGGCGCTCTTCGTTGACCTGGCGAGCGATGGCGTTCACCTGCTCGTCCGACATGCCGTATTTGGCCTGCAGCACCTTGAGCTTGTTGTGCTCTTCCTCGGTGACCACCCCATCGGCCAGCACGGTGCGCACCTCCATCTCGTACAGCGCTTCACGGCGCTGAACCTGCGAGGTGTAGGCTGTGGCCACCACACCGGTCAGGATGGCCGCCAGGGCGATGGCCAGGATCTGGGTGACGATCACCAACACCGTGCCGAGGTAGGTGACCGGGTCCACGTTGCCCCAGCCGGAAATAATGGTCAGGATGAACCAGTGCATCGCGGCCGGAATCGACGGAAACACCTCGGGCTGGTCGTGCCCTTCGATGATGTAGATCAGCGAGGAGAACAGCAAGCAGCTGATGAGCAGCAGGAAGAGGGCGGAGGAAAAAGAGTCCCACTCCGATTTGATGGCCTCCAGCATGTCTTCCATCGCGCTGTTGTAACGCGAGAGCTTGAAGATTCGCATCAGACGGAACATGCGCAGCACGCGCAGATCGGCGCCGGGAAACAACAACTGCAGATAGAACGGCACCGTGCTGAAAAAATCCACCAACCCGAACGGACTGAAGACGTATTCTTTGCGACCTTGCCAGGCGCTGTGCTCCGGGCCCGGATGCTTTTCGCTGTAGGACCAGACGCGCAAGACATATTCGGCCGAGAACACCACCACACTGGCCAGATCGAAAATGTGGAAGTAGGCCTCGTAGGCCTCATGAATCTCGTGGACTGACTCGAGGATGATGGCCACCACGTTGGCCACCACCAGCACCGCGATGAAAATTTCGCAGAGGTGGCTGGCGCGATCGACGACCGCACCATCCAGAATTTCGTACGTCCGACGGCGCAGGCGGGCGAGGGGTGTCACAGGGGCCGCGCTCATGCGTTGTTTTCCTTGCTCTTATGGTACTCGTCGATGATGGATTGCACCTCGTGATCGCTCAATCGGAACTGCTGTTGCAGTCGTTTCAAACTGTCGCTTTCCGCCTCCGAGACCTCACCATCCTCCAGTACGCGCATGAGTTGCGCCCGGTATGCATGCTTTTTGCGTGACACCTGGGTGGCAAATGCGGAGGCCACGATACCCGTCATGATGGCGGCCATGCACACCCCCAGAAAACCGGTCAGCAAGGCGATGAATTCGCCCGCCTTGGTCACTGGCTCGACGTTGCCATAGCCCGAGGTGATGGTCACGATGGACCAGTAGATGGCGTGTGGAATCGACCCGAAGGCCTGGGGTTGTTCGTGTCCCTCGGCAAAATGCATGAGGGACGCCGATACGATCGTGGAGATCAGCAACAAAAACGCGGCCGAGCCAAAGGCTCTGCGTTCTGCATAGACCGCATGTCCCAGGTCTTGCAGGGCTGTGTTGTATTTGGACAGTTTGAGGATCCGCAGCAATCGAAGCACGCGCAAAATGCGCAGGTCCAGGGACGGGAAGAAGACGTGCAGGTAATGCGGCATGGTGGCGAAAAAATCCACCAGTCCAAACGGGCTGAAGATATAGCCCTTTCGACCACGCCACGCGCCACCATCCTCGGGTTTGAAGCGCGCGCCCAGCGACCAGACGCGCAGCACATACTCGGCCGTGAAGAACATCACGCTCCAGAACTCGAGTTCGTGGAAGAACTCTTTGTGGTCGGCGTGGATTTCGGGGACCGAATCCAGGATCACAGCCGAGCAATTGATCAACACAACAGCGGTGATCAGCCATTCCACATACCGGCTGAGAAATTGGTTGGGTGAGCCGTCCAGGATTTCCATGACGGTTCGTTGAAGTTTCGAGATCATCGTCAACACACAGGCAGCGGGTGAGTGAAACGGGGAGGCGGGTTGAGGGGCGTCATCACGCAACCCCCGGGGGTATTCACCCCCGGTATTGCGATATCAGGTCTTGCCTTGAATCTGTCGCCACAACTGCAACTCGCTCTGGGTCAAACGATCCAGTTCTTTGGCGGTGTTTTCAAATTCGCCCGCCGTCATGTGCATTTCAATTTGGCGGATCTCGCTGATGCAGGTCTTGAAGTACTCAATGGCATGCTCGGGTCGCTGGGCGATCATGTGAACCGGAAGCGCCTTGAGGTTCTCCTCGATCTCTTTGTCCTTGATCACCTGATCGATCAAGGCATTGATTTCGGCCACACTCAAATGCAGACGTTTGGCCTCCTCGCGGATGAATTGAATTTCCTTGGCTTCAATTTTTCCGTCTTTCAGGATCTTGAACAGATCGGCCTTCAAGCCCTCACGGTCTTTGATCAATTCATCGCTGAAGGCCGAGGCCAGCAAGGCCGCCGGGATGGCAAAGATACCAATGCCCAAGAGCGCCAACACCGAGGTCATGGCTCGGCCCCAGGGTGTGACGGGCGAAATGTCGCCGTACCCCACGGAGGCCAAGGTGATGACCGCCCAGTAGATGGACTGGGGGATGTTCTCGAACTTCTCGGGTTGCGCTTCGTGCTCGAGCAGATAGCCCATGCTGGCCGTCAAGATCAGCAGCAGGCCCATGATGAAGGAGGCCGCGCTCATGACGGGCCACTCACGGGCAATCACCCGGAACAACACCGTGGTTGCATCGCTGTTGCGCGTGAGTTTGAGCAGTCGCGCGAGTCGGAAGATTCGCAGGAATCGCAAATCCAGCACATGGTGCAGCAAGACTTCCAGGTAGAACGGCACGATGGCCAGGAAGTCAATGAAGGTGGAGGGAGACTTGGCCTGGTTGATACGACCTGCGATGGCGCCCTGGTACTTCGGGTCCTCCACGCAGGCGTAAATGCGCATGCAGTATTCCAGCGTGAAGATCGCCACCGCAATCGAATCCAGCACCACAAATTGCAGATTCAGCACATAGTGAATGCTCTCCACCGACTCCAGAATGACCGAGGTCACGGACAGCAGCCCCCAGACCGCGATGAAGGTGTCAAACAGGTCGTGCAAGCCGCCGCCAAATTTCGAGGGAAACACCAGCGCATGTATGCGTTGGCGGAATGTGCGCCCCTGGTTGACACGGTTGAACTCGTGATAGGCCGGAATCAGGATGCGGAACAGTTTGAGAATCCGCAGGAGTCGCAATGCTCGCAGCACGCGCAAGTCGACGGGCAGAAACGCTTGCAGGTAAAAGGGCGCCACCGCCAGAAAGTCGATGATGGCGAACGGACTGGTGACAAAGCCCAGGCGCGCGTTGCGTTTCTTTTTGAACTCCTCGTCTTCCGGTGCGAGGTAAAAGCGCAAGGCATACTCGATCGTGAAGACGATGACCGAAAAGACATCGAAATAATGGAAAAGGTGTTTGTTGGGCTCGAAGATCGCCGGGACTTGTTCAAACACCAGTGTGAACAGGTTGGCCACAATCAGCAGGCCCAGCCATTTGTCAAACTGCTTTTGCTTGTTGCCGGCGATGTTGGGGTCTAGCAGCCAGGAATACAGCCACTTGCGCAGGGGCAAGTCGCGTGGGATATCGGCCTTTTGTTGTTCCTGTCCCAGCAGTTCGGCGACATCAAGGTTGGCGATGTACTGGGTTCTCAGCTGAGGTTCGCTGGGGCTTGGGTTTTGATTGGAGTTGTCCATGTCAATCCTCAGAATTCGAGTTCACCGACTTTGATGGGGTAGCCGCCTTTGTCGCAGACCGTCACACGGATCTGCAATTTGCCATCAATGGCATCCTCCTCTTTCAAGGGGTTCACGACCATAGGCACGGCTGAACCCGGTGGCGTGGGCACCAGGTTACTGAAACTGATGGCGCCGCGTGTCGACAGATCGGTCTTGTCACACTTTTCCACCACATGCGGGGGCTTGTCAAAGAACGTATTGACCAGTCCCTTGAGTTCGGAGGTGGACTGGATGTAGGCGAGACACGCCCCCCAGGTGCCCGCCACTTTGCTGTCGGCATCGGCGCCCTCGGCCGGTTTTTCTGGCTTGACGCCACCTGCGCAGGCTTTGGGTTCATAGTCGGCATCCATGCGTTTGGCACCGGCTTCAGTCAGCCAGGTTACCCAGGCTTCGCCATTGCTCTTGGCGTCCTCGATGTGTTGACCTTCCTTGAAATTGAATCGCCCCAACCAGATGACCGCAATCACGACAAAGACCATGAAGATCAGGAAGAGGATGTCTTTGCCATTGGGGGCACCAGAGGCATGTGGAGTTGCCGGATCGTTTGAGTGATGGGACATAACTATGTGGGCAGTGGGTGGGGGAATCGAGGTCTTCGCCTAGACTAAAGGCGATGAGTATGACCCATAAGGAGTACAGACGACATCTGGCAACTTCCCTCTAAGAAAATAGAAAAAACAGCAGGAGAGAAAGTCGTCATTAGGTATTCAATTTCAATGTCATTCGCCCTGGCTGCCGCGATGGGCCCAACCCGTCGTGTGCTTTTCGACATAACTGAAGAGCTCGTACATCACCATGGCC
>CANFMY010000166.1 GCA_947448375.1 Comamonadaceae bacterium
ACAGCAGGAACTGCATGATCCTGGTGTGCTTGCGGACGAAATCAAACATGGGCGTCTTCTGTGGAGTTCAACAAAAAAGGCGAACCAGGTTCGCCTTCATTGGGTGGTGGGTGCTGACGGTCTCGAACCGCCGACCTACGCCTTGTAAGGGCGCCGCTCTACCAACTGAGCTAAGCACCCCACCTGCAATCAGTTCAGGGCGTCTTTCAAAGCCTTGCCGGGACGGAACTTCGGAACCTTGGCCGACTTGATTTTAATCGCAGCGCCGGTGCGGGGGTTGCGACCGGTGCGAGCAGCGCGCTTGGTCACGGCGAACGTACCGAAACCCACCAGCGACACGGAGCCGCCTTTTTTCAGCGTGGTCTTGACGGCACCGATGGTGGCCTCAAGAGCGCGGGTGGCCGCTGCCTTGGAAATGTCGGCATGCTTGGCGATATGTTCGATCAGTTCTGACTTGTTCACAAAGATCCCCTAGTTGTAAGACTTGATGTGGTTGGAATAGTGGGTTGTCCTGAAAATCGCATCTCCGCATTGGGCGAGGCGCGCGACGTTCAGGTGATGCAGTTCATCGCTGCTTTCGAGGATTTAATCCAAGCGTTGAGACACTGTCAATGATGAAAACAACCATTGTCGACAGCGTCGCAACCACAGCGCGGAGTCGGATTCTATCTGTTTTTAAAAGAATCACGCCCAAACCCGCATCGTTGCTGGGCTGGCGCGAGTCTTACAACGCCTGTTCGATGGCACGGCCCAGATCGCTGGTGCTGGCGGTACCGCCGATGTCGGGCGTACGCGGTGCACCACTTTTGGGATCGAGCACTTTCTCGATGGCCGCCAGGATGGCATCGTGCGCAGCCTTGTAGCCCAAAAACTCCAGCATCATGGCTCCACACCAGATCTGGCCGATGGGGTTGGCAATGCCGCGGCCCGCGATATCGGGTGCCGAGCCGTGCACGGGTTCGAACAGCGAGGGGAACTTGCGGTCGGGGTTCAGATTGGCACTGGGCGCAATGCCGATGGTGCCGGTACAGGCCGGACCCAGATCGCTCAGGATGTCGCCAAACAGATTGCTGGCCACCACGACGTCGAAGAAATCGGGGCGCTGCACAAAGTGTGCGGTGAGGATGTCGATGTGGAATTTGTCCAGACGCACGCCGGGGTAGGCCTTGGCCATCTCGGCCACACGCTCGTCCCAGTAAGGCATGGTGATGGCGATACCGTTCGATTTGGTGGCACTGGTGAGGTGCTTCTTGGGACGCGACTGCGCCAACTCGAATGCAAATTTCAGCACACGGTCGACCCCCACGCGCGAAAACACCGATTCCTGCATGACGATCTCTCGCTCGGTGCCCGGGAACATCCGACCGCCAATGCTGGAGTACTCGCCCTCGGTGTTTTCACGCACGATGTACATGTCGATTTCGCCGGGCAGGCGGGGGCTGCCGTCACGGCGCACCACCGGGGCGATGATGCCGGGCATCAGGCGTGCCGGGCGCAGGTTGATGTACTGGTCAAACTCGCGACGAAACAGCAGCAGCGACCCCCACAGGGACACGTGGTCGGCAATTTTCTCGGGCCAGCCCACTGCACCAAAATAGATGGCATCGTGTCCGCCGATCTGGTCTTTCCAGTCGTCGGGCATCATCTTGCCGTGACGCTCGCAGTAATCCCAGCTGGAAAAATCGAAATGATCGAACGCGAGATCGATACCGAACTTGCGTGCGGCCGCCTCCACCACGCGAACGCCCTCGGGCATGACTTCCTTGCCAATGCCGTCTCCGGCGATGACGGCGATACGATGTTTGCTCATGGTGGCTCCGAAAAAAAACTGATCGGGATTGTCGGGCGAAAGCCCGTGGCATCCGGGTGAGGGGTGCGCAATTATGTCGCTCGCGTGACCACGGGTGCTCGTACCACCAGGCTGACGCCCAAGGCGGTGAGGGCAATGCCGGCCAGGGTCAGCGCCGTGATGGGCTCGTCAAACAGGAACCAGGCGATGGTGGCCGTACAGGGCGGCACCAGGTACATGAGGCTGCTCACACTCGCCGCCGCACCGCGTTGAATGAGCATGTACAGCAACGAGCTACCGCCCACCGTCATGCCCAGGACCGACCACGCCATCGCGCCCATCAACTGCGGATGCCACACCACCGCTTCGGTTTCCAACCACGCGAGGGGCCAGGTGACCAGGGCCGCCGCAGCGAGCTGCACCGTGTTGGCCGTGCGCACATCGCAGGGCTGGACGTGGCGTTTTTGGTAGAGCGTGCCGATGGTGATGGACAAGAGCGCCGTGATGGCACACAGCAGGGTCCAGAACGACACTTCCAAGCTGCCCAGCTTGCGCCACACCACCAGCACCAAACCGATCAACCCGAGCCACAGGCCCAGCCATTGACGACGGCTCACCGAGCCGCCGCGTGAGGACAACCACACCGCCGTGAGCACGGGTTGCAAACCCACGATCAGTGCGGTCAACCCGGCGCCCATGCCCGCCTTGACCGAGGACCACACACCTCCCAGGTAGCCCGCATGCATCAGCACGCCCGCGACAGCCAGGTGCCACCACTGGTTGCGCGTGCTCGGCCAGGCCACACGGGCCAGCCGAATCCACACCAGAAAACACAGGATGGACAGTGCGTAACGCCACATCAGAAAACCCATGGGCGGGGCGTAGGGCATGCCGTAGCGCGCGACGATAAAGCCGGTACTCCAGATCAGCACAAACACCGCCGGCATGAGTTGCACCCAATCCACGCGCCCTGCCGTGCTCGTACCGGGCGTGGGCAGATTCATCGGGCGTGCTGGCGAATGGCGGGTAGCGCCTTTTGCAAGTAATACACCATGGACCACACCGTGAGCGCTGCAGCGACCCAGATCATCACCTGCCCCCACCACAGCGTGTCGATAACGCCAAAGAGGCGTCCTTCAAACAGCAGGAAAGGAATCGCCACCATCTGCACCGTGGTCTTGAGCTTGCCCAGCATGTGCACCGCCACGCTGCGCGAAGCGCCAATTTGCGCCATCCACTCGCGCAAGGCCG
This sequence comes from Comamonadaceae bacterium, assembly GCA_947448375.1. Lineage (GTDB taxonomy): Bacteria > Pseudomonadota > Gammaproteobacteria > Burkholderiales > Burkholderiaceae_C > Limnohabitans. The sequence continues at coordinate 3,041 of CANFMY010000166.1, forward strand.
AGATGGCAATTTCGCGCCCGATGATGATGAGCGCCACAAACACATCGGCACGTCCCAGATGCACCAGCACCAGCAAGCTGGCACAGACCAGAAATTTATCGGCCACCGGGTCGAGGAACGCCCCGAAGGACGAGGTCTGGTTGAGCTTGCGGGCCAGGTAGCCATCGAGCCAGTCGGTCAGCGCGAAGACCACGAACATCACCGTGGCCGTGAGGTTGCGCAACTCGGGGGCCAGGGGCAGATAAAACACCGCCACGATGAGCGGAATGGCCGCAATACGCGTCCAGGTCATCAGGTTGGGCAGGGTGAAGAACATGGGGCTCAATCGTAGACGATACGGGCCTGCCCGTTGTGGGCCTGCGCCATCCAGCTGGCCAGGGCCGCATCACTGGGATAAAAACGTGCGGCCTCCCCGAGTTGCAATTCGGCTTGCGCGCCCTCGCGCAGCACATGCAGCCGAACCCCCAGACCACGGCTCAACTCGCCTTGCTCGGAACTTTCCCTGCGCACCGGATGCTCGCGCACCACACGGGCAATGTCCGGGGGGTGTCCATTGACCTCGACGCGCAAGTATTTGCCAAAGCGGCAGCGCGCCTGGGTCAGGTCCCACACCTGTTGCACCTGCAAGCGCAGCCCACCCGAGAAACGGTCTGGCTGGGCACGGGCCATCACCACCACCAGCTCGTCGTCCCGCAGCAGATGCTTGTGGGCATTGAACAAGCCCTCATCGGCGGAGGCGTCGATCACCTGACTCTTGTCATCGATTTTGAAGAGCGCGAGACGACCGCGCTGGCCGTTGATGATCCGGAAATCTGACACCACACCCACCAGCAATTGCGGCTCGCGTGAGTCCATCAATTCATCCAGCCGGCGCTTGACGAACTGCCGCACCTCGCGCTCGACCTCGTCAAACAAATGGCCAGACAGGTAAAAACCCACCGCGGTTTTTTCCAGCGTCAATCGCTCCTTGACGCCCCAGGGCATGGCGCGCACCAAGTCGGGTTCCTGTGTGCTCGAGCCGTGGTCATCGCCACCGTCGAACAAGCCCCCCTGGTGGGCGTTGGCTTCGCAGGCCTGGGCAAATTCAAATGCGCGGTCGATGGACGCCACCAGCGCGGCGCGGTTGCGTTCGATGGCATCGAAAGCGCCCGCCTTCACCAGGGCTTCGACGGTGCGCTTGTTCAAGCGTGTGCGGTCTAACCGGCGGCAAAAATCGTACAGGCTGGTGAAGGGCCCGCCACTCTCGCGCGCGGCCACAATGGCTTCGATGGCCTGCTGGCCCGTGCCCTTGATGGCCCCCAGGCCATAGCGGATCAATTGGTCCGCCACCGGCTCAAAGCGGTAACGGCCGCGGTTCACGTCGGGCGGCTCGAAGGTGATGCCCATGGACACGGCGTCCTCGTACAACACCTTGAGCTTGTCGGTGTCGTCCATCTCCACCGTCATGTTGGCGCAGAAAAACTCGGCGGTGTAGTGCACCTTGAGCCAACCGGTCTGGTAGGCCAGCAACGAATAAGCGGCCGCGTGCGACTTGTTGAAGCCGTAGCCGGCAAACTTCTCCATCAGGTCGAAGATTTCATCGGCCTTCTGTTCGGGAATGTTGTTCTTGGCCGCGCCCTCGCGGAAAATCTGCCGATGCTCGGCCATCTCCTCGGCTTTTTTCTTGCCCATGGCACGGCGCAGCAAGTCGGCGCCACCGAGCGAGTAGCCCCCCAGCACCTGCGCGGTCTGCATGACCTGCTCCTGGTAGACCATGATGCCGTAGGTCTCGGCCAACACGGGCTCCACCATCGGGTGCGGGTACTCCACCTCCTCGCGTCCGTGCTTGCGCGCCACAAAGCTGGGGATCAGGTCCATCGGGCCGGGACGGTACAAGGCGTTGAGCGCAATCAGGTCTTCCAATCGCGTGGGGCGTGCATCGCGCAACATGCCCTGCATGCCACGACTTTCAAACTGGAACACGGCTTCGGTCTTGCCGTCTTGAAACAGCTTGTAAGTGGCGGCGTCTTCGAGCGGAATATCGTCGAAGCTGAAGTTGACCTGTCCGGGATGCCGTGCGCGAATGAAGTCGCGTGCGATTTCCAGAATGGTGAGCGTGGCCAGACCCAAAAAGTCGAACTTCACCAGGCCCGCGGCCTCCACGTCATCCTTGTCGAACTGGCTGACCGCAGATTCGCTACCGGGCTGCTGGTACAGCGGACAGAAATCGGTGAGACGCCCCGGGGCAATCAACACACCCCCGGCGTGCATGCCCACGTTGCGCGTCATGCCTTCGAGTTTTTGCGCCAGCGCCAGCAGCGTGCGAACCTCGTCCTCCTTGGCCTGGCGCTCGGCCAGTTGGGGCTCCACTTCGAGCGCGCCGGCGATGGTGATGTGCTGTCCCGGCTTGTTGGGAATGAGCTTGGAGATGCCGTCGCAGAAGGTGTAGCTCATGTCGAGCACCCGGCCCACATCGCGGATGGCCGCGCGTGCCGCCATGGTGCCGAAGGTGGCGATCTGACTCACGGCGTTGCGGCCGTATTTTCCCTTGACGTAGTCGATGACGCGGTCGCGGTTGGTCTGACAGAAATCGATATCGAAGTCGGGCATGGACACCCGCTCCGGATTCAGAAAGCGCTCGAACAGCAACTTGTACTGCAGCGGATCCAGGTCGGTGATGCTGAGCGAATACGCCACCAGCGAGCCGGCTCCCGACCCTCGTCCCGGCCCCACCGGGCAGCCGTTGTGCTTGGCCCAGTTGATGAAGTCGCTCACGATGAGGAAGTAGCCCGGAAAGCCCATCTTGATGATGGTCTGAATTTCGAACTCCAGGCGCTCGACGTAGGCGGGCCGCTGGCGCTCGCGCTCGGCCTCGTCAGGGAAGCGCTGGCGCAAGCGCGCCTCCAGGCCTTGGTGCGAGGCATGGCGGAAGTACTCCTCCATGGGCAACTGCCGTCCGTCCACCGGCGGCGTGGGGTAGTCCGGCAACTGCGGCTTGCCCAGCGTGAGGGTGAGGTTGCAGCGGCGGGCGATTTCCACCGTGTTGGCCAGGGCCGAGGGCACGTCCGCAAAGAGCGCGCACATTTGCTCGGCCGACTTGAAATATTGCTCGCGCGTGAACTTGCGCACACGCCGCGCATTGCCCAGGATCTCGCCTTCGGCAATGCACACGCGGGCCTCATGGGCTTCGTAGTCGTCGGGCTGGGTGAACTGCACGGGGTGGGTAGCCACCACGGGCAGCTTGAGACGCGCCGCCAGTTGCACCGCCGCCATCACATGGGCCTCGTCGTCGGTTCGGCCGGCGCGTTGCAATTCAATGTAAAAACGATGCGGGAAGATGGACGCCAGCAGCAGCGCCACTTCACCGGCCTTGGAGGCATTGCCCTGCATCAGCGCCTGCCCCACCGCCCCGGCCTGCGCGCCCGACACCGCAATCAGTCCTTGTTCGAGTTCGCGCAACCAGGCTTGCTTGACCACGGCCTGATCGCGCACCACGTTCTGTGTCCAGGCACGGGCCAGCAGTTCGCACAAATTCAAATAACCGGCGTGGTCTTGCACCAGCAGCAGCATGCGCGAGGTCTGGGACACATCGTCCGACAAGCCTTCCACCACCACCTCGGCGCCCAGCACCGGCTTGACACCGGCACCGCGCGCGGCCTTGTAAAACTTGATGCCGCCAAAGAGGTTGTTCAGATCGGTGATGGCCAACGCCGGTTGACCATCACGGGCTGCCACCTGCACCGCATCGTCGATGCGATTGGTGCCATCCACCACGGAAAACTCGGAATGCAGGCGCAGATGAACGAACATGGG
>CANFMY010000167.1 GCA_947448375.1 Comamonadaceae bacterium
ATGTGTTTCGCGTGGAAGGAACGGAACTCAGCTGGGTGCAGGCCCTGCCCTTTCTCGAGCGTTTGCTGGAAACGCTGCGCCGCGAGGGCAGCGCATCGCGGACACCCGCCCTCCATACCACGGCACATTCCTCGGCACAGACCTCGGCCAATGCTGCGGCCCATGAAGACTCCACTCACACCGCTGAACCGCCTGCGCACTTGCGCGCCTTGTCGCACATCCAGGGCCGCTATGTACAACTGGGCACCCACCCCAACACCTGGGTGTACAGCGAATCGTGCGGCAACCCACAGGCCCCCACGATGCTGATGCTGCACACTGCGGGCTCCGACACGCGCCAGTGGCACGGGCTGATGGCCCAAACCGCCTTGCGGCGTGACTGGCATCTGCTGGGCTTTGACATGCCAGGCCATGGGCGATCCCCTTTGCCGCAAGACGAACCCAACTGGACCTGGCGTCTCACCGAAAACCGCTACATCGACTGTGTGTTGAACTACCTGGACGCCTTGCAACTCGACCGTGTGTCCTTGATGGGCTGCTCCATGGGTGCAGCCATCAGCCTGGCGTTGCTGGCCAGGCACCCGGACCGGTTTCACGGTGCTCTGTTGCTGGAAGCCCCATACCACTCGCCAGGCCGACGCTCGCCCTACCTGCACCATGCACAAGTGCACGGGGCACGCCTGAGTGCCGCCTGGGTGGGAGCCCTGCTCAGCCCCACCAGTCCTGCAGCGGGTCGCGACTACGCCACCTGGATTTACTCTCAAGGTGCACCCGGTGTGTACGACGGCGATCTGGCTTTTTACAGCGACGAGTACAACGCGCACACCCACACGGCTCACATCGATTCGGCCCGCACACCGCTGTGGTTGTTCACGGGCGACTATGACTACTCGGCCACGCCCGCCGACAGCGCGCGCATTGCCCAGGAAATTCCGGGCGCCCATTTTGAAACCCTGACGGGGTTTGGCCATTTCCCCATGGTTGAAAACCCCGATGGCTTGCTGCCTCTGATACAACCTGCCTTATCCACCTTGCTTCACACGATCGCATCATGAACACACGCACCTCCCTGAAAGTCTGGCAACGACGCACATTGCTGGCCACCCTGGCGCTGACCGGCATGGTCGCTGGGGCGCCGGCATTCGCACAAGCCGATTACCCGAACAAGCCCATCACCATCGTGGTGCCCTTCCCACCCGCGGGCTCCACCGATGTGATGGGTCGTTTGCTGGGGCAGACCCTGTCCAAGTTTTTAGGGCAGACCGTGCTGATCGAGAACGTGGGGGGTGCAGGGGGCACCATTGGTGCCGCCAAGGCGGCTCGCGCCGCCAACGATGGTTACACCCTGCTGTTCAACAACATGGCACAAGCCAGCGCCCCCTCGTTTTATGCCAAGCTGAGCTACGACCCCATCACCAGCTTCGAGCCCATTGGCGAAGTGGCGGATGTGCCCATGATTCTGGTCGGTCGCAAGAACCTGCCGCAGACACAAATCAGCAGCATCCTGGCCCATGTCAAAGCCAACCCCAACAAGCTGAACTTCGCCAACGCAGGCACCGGTGCCACCTCGCAGCTGTGTGAACTGCTGCTCAAGACCACCACCAACAGCCAATGGATCTCGGTGCCCTACAAAGGCACCGGCCCTGCCCTCAACGATTTGCTGGGCGAGCAGGTGGACCTCACATGCGATCAACCGGCCAGCACCATCGGACACATCAAGGCCGGCAACTTGAAGCCCATCGCGGTGGCCACTCGCCAACGCCTGGCGGTGTTGCCCGATGTGCCCACCTTTGGCGAGTCTGGCCTGCCCGGCTTTGAATTGGCCGTGTGGCACGGGCTGTATGCACCGCGCGGCACCCCCAAGCCCATCGTCGACAAATTGGCCGCGGCCTTGCGACAGGCCCTGGTGGACCCCGCCTTCGTGCAACGCTGCAACGAGATGAATGCGCTCATCGTCCCGGCCGATCGGGCCACGCCTGATGGCCTCAAGACCCGGTTGACCAAGGACGTCGACCGCTGGAAAACCACGCTCAGGGCCGTGGGCATTCAACCCGAGTGAGCGAGCCGCTGTGGACAAGAACGACCTGCCGCTGAACGACCTGCTGGTCGTGGACTTGTCCCGACTGGTGTCGGGCAACATCCTCACGCATGTGCTGGCCGATCTGGGGGCCGATGTGCTCAAGATCGAATCCCCCGGCAAGGGCGATGATTTGCGTGCGTGGCGCCGCGGTGGTGTCAGCACCTATTGGCTGGCCTACTGCCGCAACAAGCAGAGTGTGGCGCTCAATTTGAGAGCAGCCGAAGACCTGCAAGCCCTGAAAGAGCTGCTCTCCCGCGCCGATGTGCTGGTGGAGAATTTCCGCCCCGGTGTGCTGGAAAAAATGGGGCTCTCGCGCACCGAGTTGCAAGCCCTCAACCCGCGCCTGGTGGTCATCCGCATCTCAGGCTGGGGGCAAACCGGGCTTTTTGCGGGCAAGCCCGGATTTGGCTCGCTGATCGAGGCCTTCAGCGGCTTTGCCGCGATGAACGGATTTGCCGATCGCCCCCCCGTGTTGCCCCCCTTCGCGCTGGCCGATACGGTGGCGGGTCTGTATGGTGCGGCCATTGCCAACGCGCTGGTGCTCCAGCAACGCCGCACCCCCACACCCGAAGTGCAGGAGGTGGATCTTTCCCTGTTCGAGCCTCTCTTTGCCATGCTGGGGCCCCAGGCCGCCGAGTACACGCTCACGGGTCAGGTCTATCCGCGCGCCGGCAGTCGCAGCCCCACGCACGCACCCCGCAATGTGTACCAGACGCGCGATGGCACCTGGATTGCCCTCTCGGCCGGGATGGACGGCACCCTGGCTCGGTTGTTTGCCGGCATTGGCTGCCCTGAGGCCATGGACGATCCGCGATTCTCGTCCCACGAGGCGCGCATTGCCAACGTGGACGCCCTGGACGCCCTCATCCAGAACCATGTGGGCCAGTTGTCGTTGCAAGAGGCCCTGGACTTCTTCGAAGAGCGCGACATCACAGCGGGTCCGGTGTTTGACATCTCGGACCTGCTGCAACACCCCTACATCCGTGACCGCGACATGCTGGTCAACACCACCACGCCGCAAGCACAGACCTTGCCCGTGCACGCCACCCCGTTCAAGCTCAATGGTCAGCGGCCTGCGATTCGTCGCGCAGCGCCAAGCCTGGGGCAAGACAACGCCCGCTGGGTCAAGCACCGCAAGGCTTTGCTCTGACGACCGCCCCGACGCCGCCCTGATACGACGCCCATCAAACCCACTCGACACTGACCCCGCACCCCATTCACCATGTCCACACCACCGAGCACACTCGATATGGATTTGTCCCGCGAAGTCGTTTCGCTGCGACAACTGGCCACGGACAAATTGCGCGAGGCCATCTTGTCGGGCACCTTCACGCCAGGCCAAAAGCTGGTGGAAAAGGATTTGTGGCAATCACTGGGGGTCAGTCGAACGGTGCTGCGCGAGGCGTTGCAGCACTTGCAGGCCGAAGGTCTGATTCACAACATCCCCTACAAGGGCCCCACCGTGGCCACCCTGTCGTTGCAGGACGTCAACGATTTGTACGCCGTGCGTGGTGCGCTGGAAGGACTCGCGAGTGCCGAGTTTGCACGTCGTGCCAGTGACGAACAGATGGCGCAATTGCGCGCGGCGCTGGACTATCTGCGCACGCCGGCGGCATCGGAATCCACCCAGTCCCTGCTCAGCGCCAAGAATGCGTTTTATGCGGTGCTGCTCGAGGGTTGCGGCAATCGCATGATTGGCGAATTGCTCATACAGTTGAACAACCGGGTGAACGCCTTGCGTCGTGTGTCGCTCAGTTCACCCGGACGCCTGACCCAGACCCTGCAAGAGCTGGAGCAGGTGGTGCAAGCCATTGAGGCTCGCCATCCCGAGGAAGCCGAGCGATTGGCCTCGGCTCACGTGATGCGCGCGGCCGATGTCATCCGCATAGGCATGGGAGCTGAATGATGTTTGAACGATTCACCGAAAAGCGCACCCTGGAACTGGCACGCCAAACCGCCAAGCGCTTGATGGGCGCTCAGGGCGAGTCCAATGCGCAAAGCATTGCGGTCAAGCTGATCGATCACTACGAAAAACTCAGCAACCCACTTCGGCTGGAATTTTTCGACTTTCTGGCTCAGGAGTTCAACCCCGATCCGCAGCAAGTCAAAGCCGTGGCCGAGGCCTACCAGGCCAACCCGTCGGCAGAAAACCTGGTGCGGCTTTTCCATGTCGTTGAGCCAGACCGCCAGGAGCTGCTGCGACGCATCAACCGGGCTCCCAAGGGAACGCTGGCCATCATCGAAATGCGAAAAACCCTGCTCTCGCAGCTGGGCTCGCACCCCGAGTGGTCCGCCATTGATGCCGACATGCACCACTTGCTGAGTTCCTGGTTCAACCCGGGATTTCTGGAGCTGCATGAAATCACCTGGAATTCACCCGCGCAGCTGCTGGAAAAAATCATCCAGCACGAATCGGTGCACGCCATCGATGGTTGGGACGATTTGCGCCGACGCCTGCAACCCGACCGGCGCTGCTATGCGTTCTTTCACCGTCAGCTGCCCGATGAGCCTTTGATTTTTGTGGAAGTGGCCCTGGTGCCCAGCATTGCCACCGATGTGGGTGTGCTCATCAACAAAAAAACTGAAGTCGGCGCGCCCAAGACGTTCAAGACGGCCATCTTTTATTCCATCAGCAACTGCCAGCCGGGGCTGAAGGGCGTGTCGCTGGGTAACTTTTTGATCAAGCGCGTGGCGCAAAAATTGATCGACGACATCCCCACCCTGAAAACCTATTCGACCCTGTCGCCCATCCCTGGTTTCACCCAGTGGATGGACCAGGGAGCCCAGCTGACCACCTTTGACGCCACCCCCGCACAACTCAAACGCTTCGATGCGGCCATCAGCACCCTGAGGCTGGGCGAGCGCAAATGGTCTGAGCGATTGAAGGATGGCTGGCACCCCTCCAGCTGCACACCCGAGCAACAAGATGCGCTCAAGCGCCTGTGCGCCACCTACCTGATGCACTACACCCAGGAACGGCGCGGCGATTCAGTGGCCAAGTTTCACCTGGCCAATGGCGCCACCCTGTTTCAAATCAACTGGGCGGCGGACTTATCGAAGAAGGGCTTGCAACAATCGGCTGGCCTGATGGTCAACTACCTGTATGAGCTCGACAAGGTTGAAGCTCAGCACGAAGCGTTCAGCAAGGGGCAGGTCATCACGGCGCGCGGAGTCAGCGCGCTGGCCGCTTGATCACCCGCGGGTGACTTTCATTCAGCAGGCTCGCCAAAGCGCACCCCGATGCGTGACATGGCCTGCAGGGTTTCCTCGCCCCAGCGCTGCACAATCTCACGCCCGGTGGACTCGGCGTGGTACACCGCGTCCTGCGTGTCACCGGGGACGGGCTGGATCATCACCAGCAGGCGGGCCATCTCCGTGCCCACGTTTTTAAAATCCCGGTAGACGCCAGCGGGCACCGAAACGAAGTCCAGCGGGTTGAGAACGGTGGAGAACTGCCCTTCATCCCCCCAGGTGATTTCAAACACCCCTTGGACGCAAAAGAAGTTTTCCACCGCATGGGTGTGCTTGTGCAGGCCCGCGCTATCGCCGGGCGGGCATTCGGCCAGGGTGATCGTCAAACCCGGGGCTCCCTTGACCGGCGCAATCTTGCTGCGCCCCTCCCAGCCGAGCGGTGACATCACGGGCATGACCTTGTCCGGGGACATCAGCATCATGGCCTCGGGCGGGATGCTGTCCGAAGCCTTCATGCTGTCTTTGTAGGGCACCAGGTCGGCATGGCGGGCGATGCGCTGAGAGACGGTGTCGTCAAGAGGGTTGTGCCGCGGCATGGTGAAACTCCCAAGTGTGTGGTTCGCTACCAGGCAGTATCGTGTGATGCCGCATGAAGTCAACCCGGGGAACACCTTGCGCTGTCACCCTGGTTTTGACAACCGTCGCCTCCTGGGTACCATGCGTCCAGAACGCCGAACGCCTGATGCAACGGTGAGGCACTCAATCTTGGGAGACATCATGAACAAGCTGATAGGAATGCGCACCTTGTTGCGAACTGGCCTGGTGCTCGGCCTCTGGCTGAGCTTGGGCGCTCACAGCCAACCGGCCAGCAACTGGCCGCAAAAGCCCATCCGATGGGTCATCCCCTACACCCCGGGTGGGCTGACGGACAGCGTCACCCGCATGGTCATACAAAAGTTGCAGGAAAACACGGGTTGGACCATCGTGATGGAGAACAAACCCGGTGCCAATTCGCTCCTGGGCGCAGAGATCGTGGCCAGAGCACAGCCCGATGGGTACACCTTTCTCTCGGTGCTGGCCGCCCATGCAGCCAATGCCACCTTGTATGCCGGTCGCACCAGCTTTGATCCCGTGAAAAGCTTTGCCCCGATATCGCTGGTGGGCACCACGCCCCTCATCCTCACCGCCAGCAACAGCTTCCCGGCCAAGGATGCGAAGGAGTTGCTCGAGTACGCCAGAGCCAATCCCAACAAGGTGTCATTTGGCTCATCCGGCATTGGCGCTGCGGCGCACCTGACCTCCGAATTTCTCAAGCTGCAAACGGGCACTCAGATGGTGCATGTGCCCTACAAAGGCACAGCGCCTGCCTTGCAAGACCTGATAGGCAACTCCATCCAGATTCTGGTAGATACGCCCGTGTCCTTGATGCCGCATGTGCGCGCAGGCAAGATCAAGGCGTTGGGCATGTTCTCGGCCAAACGCATTCCCAGTGCGCCGGAGGTCCCCACCTTGGCCGAAGCCGGTGGGCCGGC
>CANFMY010000168.1 GCA_947448375.1 Comamonadaceae bacterium
AGCTGGTGGGTCGCCTGCCCCCCTTTCCCTACTGGCCCGATGAGGATACCCAACTGCTGAACCGACGCCTGCAAGACGAGATCAACGGCGTCACCTCGAACAGTGCCTACCAGGTCCGGGTCAAGCGCAAGAACGGTCAGCTGTTTGATGCCCGCGTGTACATGTCGCCCCTGATCGATGCCAAGGGACAGCAAACCGGATGGATGACCTCCATGACCGACATCACCGAGCCCAACCGCATTCGCGAGCAGTTGCTGGCCTCGTATGAACGTTTCACCACGGTGCTGGAAGCACTGGACGCCTCGGTATCCGTCGCGCCGCTGGGCAGTGCCGAGATGGTGTTCACCAACAAGTTGTACCGGCAATGGTTTGGCAGCAAGGCTGAGGGACACCATGTGCTGATCACCCAGGCCGGCTCGATTGACAAATCTTCGTCCGACGACAGCCGGGACACGGTGGACGCGCTGGCAGGACTGCCATCCGAGAGCCTGACGATGGCCCAGGCCGAGAACGCCGAAATTTATGTGCCCGATCTGGACAAGTGGCTGGAGGTACGCTCCCGGTACCTGAATTGGGTCGATGGCCGTCTGGCCCAGATGGTGATTGCCACCGACATCACCCCCCGTCGACACGCCGAAGAACAGGCTGCGCAGCAAGCCGAACGGGCCCAATCGGCCAGCCGCCTCATCACCATGGGCGAGATGGCCTCCAGCGTGGCGCACGAACTCAACCAGCCCCTCACCGCCATCTCGAACTACTGCAATGGCATGGTGTCCCGGATCAAGGGCCAGCACATCAGCGAGGAAGACCTGCTCAAGGCGCTCGAGAAAACCGCGCACCAGGCCCAGCGCGCGGGCCAGATCATCCAGCGCATCCGAAGCTTCGTCAAACGCAGCGAACCCAACCGCATCGAGACCGAGGTGGCGCCCATGGTGGCCGAGGCGCTCGAGTTGGCCGACATTGAACTCAAGCGCCGCAACGTCCGTTTGAGTCACTTTGTCTCCTCGCGGCTGCCTCGCGTGCATGTGGACCCGATCCTGATCGAACAGGTGCTGATCAATTTGCTCAAGAACTCGGCCGAGGCCATCGACAACGCCCATCGCCCGACGGACCGGCGCCATGTCGAACTGCAGGTGTTGCCCAAAACCGTGGACGACAACCCGGTGGTGGAATTCACCGTGGTGGACACCGGACGTGGTCTGGCCCCCGAAGTGCTGGAACACTTGTTCGAGGCTTTTTTCTCCACCAAGACCGAGGGCATGGGCATTGGCCTGAATTTGTGCCGCAGCATCGTCGAATCCCATGCGGGCCGGATGCAGGCCGAGAACCTCTACAATGGCCCGGAAATCAGCGGATGCCGGTTCACCTTCTGGGTGCCCGCCGTCGTCCGATAAACAGTTCGCCGGGTTTGGTCGATGAAGTCAGTGTTGCAGGGAGATATGTCCACCATGAGTCTGATACCCAAGAAAGGGACTGTCTACGTCGTTGACGATGACGAGGCCGTGCGTGATTCGCTTCAGTGGTTGCTCGAGGGCAAGGACTACCGGGTGCGCTGCTTCGATTCCGCTGAAACCTTCCTGGGCCGCTACGACCCGCGTGAGGTGGCCTGCCTGATCGTCGACATCCGCATGGGCGGCATGACCGGGCTGGAATTGCAAGACCGCCTGATCGAACGCAAATCACCCCTGCCCATCGTCTTCATCACCGGACACGGCGATGTGCCCATGGCGGTCAACACCATGAAAAAAGGCGCCATGGATTTCATCCAGAAGCCCTTCAAGGAAGACGAGCTGGTCAGCCTGGTCGAGCGCATGCTCGAGCACGCCAAGGATTCCTTCTCCGACTACCAGCAGGCCGCCAGCCGCGACGCCCTGATGTCCAAGCTGACCTCGCGTGAATCGCAGGTGCTCGAGCGCATCGTCGCTGGTCGTCTGAACAAACAGATAGCCGACGATCTGGGCATCAGCATCAAGACCGTGGAAGCGCACCGGGCCAACATCATGGAAAAGCTCAATGCCAACACCGTGGCCGATCTGCTCAAGATTGCGCTGGGGCAAGCGGCCAAAGCCTGATCCAGGTCGCGCCCGGTCCCCACCAACGCCCGTGCCACACGGGCGTTGGTTTTTTGAGTGGCTGTTTCAGTCTGTCTCAGTTTTTGTTTCAGTGGGTGTTTCACAATGGCGCTTTCAACCTCCTTTGAAACAACCCATCCTCCCTTCAATTTGCTGAAATCCGCACCATGACCGCTCAACTCATCGATGGCATCGCACTCTCCAAGCAATTGCGCGAACACGTGGCCGCGCGCACCCAGGCCCTGCGCCAGCGCGGCGTGCAACCCGGGCTGGCCGTCATCCTGGTCGGTGACAACGCGGCGAGCCAGGTCTATGTGCGCAACAAGGTCAAGGCCTGCGAAGAGGCGGGTTTCCATTCGGTGCTCGAGCGCTATGACGCTGGGCTCAGCCAGCAGGCCTTGCTGGAGCACATCGAGCGACTTAACCGCGACGACCGTATTCACGGCATTCTGGTGCAGTTGCCGCTGCCCGACCACATCGATGCGCAACGGGTCATTGAAGCCATCTCCCCCGAGAAGGACGTGGATGGATTTCATATCGCCAGCGCCGGTGCGCTCATGACCGGCTTGCCCGGTTTCTGGCCCTGCACACCCTATGGCTGCCTCAAAATGCTCGACAGCATCGGCTACGACCTCAAAGGCAAACACGCGGTGGTGATTGGCCGCAGCAACATCGTGGGCAAACCCATGGCACTCATGCTGCTGCAACGCAACGCCACGGTCACGGTGTGTCACAGTGGCACCCATGACCTGGCGCACTTCACTCGCCAGGCGGACGTGATTGTGGCCGCCGTCGGCAAGCGCAACGTGCTCACTGCCGACATGGTCAAGCCAGGTGCCGTGGTGCTCGATGTCGGCATGAACCGCAACGATGCAGGCAAGCTGTGCGGCGACGTCGACTTTGACGGTGTCCGCCAGGTGGCCAGTTACCTCACGCCCGTGCCGGGAGGCGTGGGCCCCATGACCATCACCATGCTCCTGGTCAACACCCTTGAATCCGCCGAACGCGTCGCCAAGCTACCCTCATGAATACCCCTGACAACCCCCTGCTCGACTTTCAGGACCTGCCGCGCTTTGACGCCATCGAGCCTGAGCACATCGCCCCCGCCCTGGATCAGCTCCTGACCCAGGCCTCTGACGCGCTGGAGCAGGTCACTGCGCCAGCATTTCCGTGCGACTGGGTTGCACTGGCGCGAACCCTGGACACCGCCACCGAGCGCTTGGGACGTGCCTGGGGTGCTGTCTCGCACCTGCACTCGGTGGCCGACACGCCTGCCCTGCGCGCGGCCTACACCGAGGCCCTGCCGCGCGTGACCGAGTTCTGGACCCGCCTGGGGGCGGACGAACGCCTGTATGCCAAGTACAAGGCCATCGCACCCGCCGGCTTGAACGCCGAACAGCTGCGCGCACGAGAGCTGGCCTTGCGCAACTTCGTGTTGTCCGGGGCCGAGTTGCAAGGCACCGCCAAAGCGCGTTTTGCGGCCATTCAGGAGCGCCAGGCCGAGTTGTCGCAACAGTTCAGCGAACACGTCCTCGATGCCACCGACCAGTGGTCGCTGATCGTGTCGACCCAAGACCTCGACGGCGTCCCGCCGGATGTGCTCTCGGCCACACGCCAGGCTGCGCAGGCCGACAACCTGGAAGGCCACAAGCTCACCCTGAAGATGCCGTGCTACCTGCCGGTGATGCAGTTTGCGCACAGCACGTCGGTGCGCGAACAGCTCTACCGCGCCTACGCCACACGCGCTTCCGAGCAATCGAGCTTGCCGCAGTTCGACAACACCGCGCTGATGCACGAGATCATCCAGTTGCGCCATGAAGAGGCCGCGCTGCTGGGCTTTGCCAACGCAGCCGAAGCGTCGCTGGCCCCCAAGATGGCTGACTCACCCCGCCAGGTGCTGGACTTTTTGCGCGATCTGGCGCGTCGTGCGAGGCCCTTCGCCGAACAAGACCTGACCGACCTGCGCGAGTTTGCCCGTGCGCAACTGGGCTTGAGCGACCCGCAGGCCTGGGATTGGCCCTACATCGGCGAGCGTCTGAAAGAAGCCCGCTATGCCTTCAGCGAGCAGGAGGTCAAAACCTACTTCACCGCCCCCAAAGTGCTGGCCGGCCTGTTCGGCATCGTGGAGACCTTGTTCCAGGTGTCCATACGCCGTGACCAGGCGCCGGTGTGGCACCCGGGCGTGGAGTTTTACCGGATCGAACGCCGCGCAGACCACGCCAACGGTGTCCCCGAACTGGTGGGACAGTTCTACCTCGACCCCGGGGCCCGGGCCGGCAAACGTGGCGGCGCCTGGATGGACGACGTACGCGGACGCTGGCTACGCCCGGACACGCAAACGCTGCAAACCCCCATCGCCCACCTGGTGTGCAACTTCGCTGAAGGCGTC
This sequence comes from Comamonadaceae bacterium, assembly GCA_947448375.1. Taxonomy (GTDB): domain Bacteria; phylum Pseudomonadota; class Gammaproteobacteria; order Burkholderiales; family Burkholderiaceae_C; genus Limnohabitans. The sequence goes on from CANFMY010000168.1 coordinate 4,462, forward strand.
GATGGCCAACCGGCCCTGCTCACGCACGACGACGTCATCACCCTGTTCCACGAATTTGGCCACGGCCTGCACCATCTGATGACGCGCGTGAACGAGCGCGATGTGGCGGGTATCAGTGGTGTGGAGTGGGATGCGGTGGAGCTGCCCAGCCAGTTCATGGAGAACTTCTGCTGGGAGTGGTCGGTGGTGCGCCACCTCTCGTCCCATGTGGAGACTGGGCAACCCTTGCCGCGCGAACTGTTCGACAAGATGCTGGCAGCCCGCAATTTTCAAAGCGGCTTGCAGACCCTGCGGCAGATCGAGTTTTCCCTCTTTGACATGCGGCTGCACAGCGAAACCACACTTTCGGCCACCTCGGATCGCGATGCCATCCTGGCGCTGCTGGACTCGGTGCGTGACGAAGTGGCCGTGCTGCAACCCCCCGCCTGGAACCGCATGCCGCACACCTTCAGCCATATTTTCGCCGGGGGTTACTCGGCCGGTTATTACAGCTACAAGTGGGCCGAGGTGCTGAGTGCCGACGCGTATGCAGCCTTTGAAGAAACAGCCGGGCCGCAAGGCGAACCCGATATCACCACCGGGCAGCGCTATTTGCACCACATCCTGGAGGTTGGCGCCAGCCGGCCGGCCATGGAGTCTTTCAAAGCGTTCAGAGGGCGAGAGCCGACGCTGGACGCGCTGCTGCGCCACCAGGGCATGTCGCGCTGAACACCCCGGGTGTGGGCCCGCTGACTCAGAACGTCAGCGTCTTCACACCGTTCGCCGTGCCCAGCAGGCAGACCTGCGCCTTCTGGTGGGCAAACACCCCAACGGTGACCACCCCGGGCCACTGACTGACCTCGGTTTCAAAACGCAAGGGGTCGGTGATTTGCAGCCCCTTCACATCCACAATGTGCTGGCCGTTGTCGGTCACCAGGGGCTGGCCCTCTTTCAGGCGTACCTGGGCTGTGCCCCCGAGCGCGGCGAACTGTCGGATGATGCGCGCGCTGGCCATGGGAATGACCTCCACCGGCAGCGGAAATGCACCCAGGGTCTTGACGAGCTTGGACTCGTCGGCAATGCAGATGAATTGTCGAGACTGCGCCGCCACAATCTTCTCGCGCGTGAGCGCGGCGCCCCCACCCTTGATCATGTAACCCTGACCGTCGATCTCGTCCGCACCATCAATGTAGACGGACAACGTGTCGACCTCCTCGGCCTCGAACACCGTGATGCCGGCTGCACGCAAGCGCGCCGTGGACGCCTCCGAGCTCGAGACTGCGCCGCGGATGCGGTCCTGGATGGTGGCCAGCGCGTCGATGAATTTGTTGACCGTCGAGCCGGTGCCCACCCCCACCACCTCACCGGCGGGCACATAGGCCAGGGCGGCCTGTCCAACCAGCGTCTTGAGTTCGTCCTGGGTGAGCGCGTGCGACATCGGCGAAAATCCTGTGAATTACAAACCGGCTGATTATCCATGGCTCTGCCTAATCTTTCCTCGCTCTACCCCCTGACTCGCTCCGTGCTGTTCGCCATGGACCCCGAAGTGGCCCATGAGCGCCTCATGGACCTGTTGGCCAGCACCCAGCACCATTGGGGCCGCATGGCCTACGCCCAACCGCGCATCGAGGACCCCGTCACGCTGGCCGGCCTGCACTTCCCCAACCGGGTGGGTCTAGCCGCCGGGCTGGACAAAAACGCCCGCTGCATCGACGGCCTGGGCGCCATGGGTTTTGGCTTTGTGGAGGTTGGCACGGTCACGCCCAAGGGCCAACCCGGCAATCCCAAGCCGCGCATCTTCCGACTGCCCGAGGTGGAAGGCCTCATCAACCGACTGGGTTTCAACAACGAAGGCCTGGAGGCCTTCCTGCGCAACGTGCAGCAGGCGCGCTTTCGGCAGGCCTCGGGGTCACCCCTGCTGCTGGGCTTGAACATCGGCAAAAACGCCACGACCCCCATCGAGCGTGCGGCAGACGACTATCTCATCTGCCTGGATGGCGTCTACCCGCACGCGGACTACGTCACCGTCAACATCTCCAGCCCCAACACGCAAAACCTGCGCGCCCTGCAATCCGACCAGGCGCTGGACGAGTTGTTGCACGCCTTGGGTGAGCGTCGCGAGCAGTTGCAGCGACTGCACAGCAAGCGCGTGCCGTTGTTCATCAAGATCGCTCCCGATCTGGACGAGCCACAGATCGACCTCATCGCCGCCACCCTGCGCCGGCACGGCATGGAGGGGGACCGCGCCCGGGACGAGGCCTGGGGCGTCATTGCCACCAACACCACCATCTCGCGCGAACAGGTCAAGGGTTTGCCGCACGGCGACGAGACGGGCGGACT
>CANFMY010000169.1 GCA_947448375.1 Comamonadaceae bacterium
CACAGGCCTTGGCGGCGCGTAACAGCGCAGGGGAGGTTTTGCCCCCGGGCGCGCGAAACACCGGCAAGGCCGGCACCCCGGTCAGGGTCTGCAGGCGGTCGCGCGCGCGGGTGATCTCGGCGCAATAGTCCTGCGCCGTCCAGCGCAGCCGCTGGCCCTTGTGCGGCCCGGCACTCGGGCGCACGTCAAAGCGCCCTTCGGGCGCATCGGCCTGCCAGTAAACGTGGTCCAGGGTGTGGGAGGCAAAGGCATGGCCTTCGCGCGCCCGGGCCTGCCACCAGGGTGCCCAGTGGGCGCCCAACGAGCCATCGCCTTCCTGGGTGGGTTCATGCGCTGCAAAAAATGTCACCTTGACCTGGTGACGCTGCAACACCTCGGCGATCAGCGGGGCCATGCCCATGTGTCCTGTATCAAACGTGAGGTACACCGGTTTTTGACACGTTGCAGCGTCGCTCGGCGTTGAAGGGGTCGACGCCTGCGTTGTCGAGCCAACGACGGGCAGCATCCCCGCCAAGCCGACCATGCCCATCAGGACGCGGGCCAGCCAACCACGCCCGCAACGCCGTTTACTGTCGCTTGGCATGCTCGAGGGTCCAGATGCCGTGCGGCGATTTGCCCACACGGACCTGTCGCACCAGCCGCCCGGTGGCCATCTCGATCACACTGACCTTTTGAATCCAGCGTGAGGACACCAGCAGCAGACGTCCATCGGCCGTGACTTCCATGCAGTCCGGCCCCCCGGGCGCCTTGAAACTGTCCACCACCTCCAGCGTCTGAAGGTCGATCTTGCTGATGGTGTTGGCCACCCGGTTGCTGACCAAGAGGTGTCGACCGTCACCCAGCGCCCGGAAGGCATGCGCCCCCTCGCCCGTGGGGATGGTCTTGACCAGACGCGCGGGTTGGGCCGAGATGTCGAACACCTGCACCTCGCGCCCACCGGTCAACCCCACCAGCAGGAAGCGGTCATCGGCCGTGCCGAACACATCGGCCGGCAAGGCGCCTGTTTTGATGCGCCACTTGATGGCCTGGGTCGCCAGATCGACCGCCACCAGCTCGTCGCTGTCTTGCATGGTGGTGTAGACGGTGGTGCTTTTGCTGTCGATCCAGATGTGACTGGGCGTCTTGGACGAGGGAATGCGCTTGGCCAGGCTGAGGTTGCTGCCGTCCCAGCGGTACAGGTCGATGTGGTTGAGGCGGTTGGCCACCGTGACCAGCCATTTCATGTCGGGCGAAAACCGCAGGTGGTAGGGGTCGATGATGTTGCGCACCACACGCTGCACCTCGGCGGTGCGGGGATCGATGAAGGTGAGCGAGTCATTGGCCGCATTGGCCACGATGACCGATTTTTCATCCGGCGTCAGGTAGAGGTGGTGCGGTTCCTTGCCGGTGGGGATGCGCCGCGTCACGCTCCAGGTGTCAGGGTCGATGACGTGGATGGTGGCATCCTGCGAATTGAGCACAAAAATGGGCGGTCGCGCGGCGTACGCGGACGCTCCCAACACGCCCAGGCCCAGCACCGCAGCGACCAGGATTCGCCCCAGCCTGCCGATGCCTTGCGACAACGCCCGGGAAAACAAAACCGCCGCCGGCTGCGCTGGGATCAACAGACCGAGGTCTTCTTGATGGCAGTTGCCGCGACCATTTCCAAGCACATCCACCCCCGAATTTTCTTGATATCCCGTCATGACATGCAGTGTAACGGCTGTGACGCCAGAACCCGCGATTGCAATGTGGCTGTCAGCCCCGCCAGTAAGATTTCGGCATGACAACCATCCACATCAATGGGGTTTCGTTGGAAATCGAGCGCATCAGCGGCGGCGGGCAGCCGGGCCGTGCGCCCATCGTGTTCCTGCACGAGGGGCTGGGCTCGGTGGCGCAATGGACCACCCGAGCGGGCAACTGGCCCCAGGCCGTCTGTCAGGCCTGCGAGCGCGACGGCGTGGTGTACTCGCGACGGGGCTATGGCCGCTCCGACCCCATTCCCGATGTGCGGGGTGTCAACCGACTTGCCCCCGATTACATGCACCAGGAGGCCTGGGCGGTGTTGCCGGCGTTGTTCCAGACGATGGGGCTGCAGCAACCCGTGCTGCTGGGGCACTCCGATGGGGCCACCATTGCGCTGCTGCACGCCTCACAGCACCCGGTGTCGGCCTGTGTGGTGATGGCCCCGCACGTCATCGTGGAATCGATCTCGATCGAGGGCATCACCGCTGCGCAGGACGCTTACCTCCGCGGCACGTTGCGCGATCGCCTGAGCCGCCACCACGACGATGTGGACAGTGCCTTCTGGCAATGGAACGACGTCTGGCTGTCGCCCGCGTTTCGCTCTTTTGACATCCGGCAGGACTGCCGACGCATCAGCGCACCGGTGCTGGCCATTCAGGGGCGCGAAGACCCTTACGGCACGCTGCAACAGATCGAGGACATCCGGCCCGATCATGGTCGTATCGAGCACCTGGTGCTGGACCATTGCGGCCACGCGCCCCACCGCGATCAATCGCAGGCCTGCATCGAGCGCATCGCCGGTTTTCTGGCCGTGTGCGCCTGACCCTGGAGGCCAGCATGACGCTACAGGAACTGCTCTTCACCCAGGGTTTTGGCACCCGCCGGGTCTGTGCGGGCCTGGTTCAGCAAGGCCACGTGGCCCTGCTGGAGGGCGATCGGTGGGTTTCTTGCGACGACCCCTGGCTGGAGGTCAGGCCCGACGAGGGGTGGCCGTATCGCGTGCAAGGCCTGCCCTGGGCCTACCACCGGCACGCCTACCTCGTGCTGCACAAGCCCGCTGGCACCGAGTGCTCGCAGCGTCCTTCCACCTGGCCCAGCATTTACAGCCTGTTGCCCGCGCCCTTGCGTCAGCGCCCCAACAAGTCGGCGGTACAGGGGGTGCAGGCCGTCGGGCGGCTGGACCAGGACACCACCGGCCTGCTCGTCCTCACCGACGACGGTGCGATGATCCACCGCATGACCTCCCCCCGGCACCACGTGCCCAAGGTGTACGAGGTGGGCACGGCCCAGCCCCTGGACGCCTCGGTGGTGACCCGCTTGCTGCAAGGCGTGGTGCTGCACGATGACCCGAGCCCCGTGCGCGCCGCGGCCTGTGAACTCATCGCCCCCCAACACCTGCGCCTCACGCTCACCGAGGGCAAATACCACCAGGTCAAGCGCATGCTGGCCGCCACCGGTCACGAGGTGGTGAGCCTGCACCGCTCGCGCATGGGTCAACTGCCCCTGCCCGCCGACCTGCTCCCCGGCCAATGGCGCTGGCTCAGTGCCCAGGAGCTGGCGGCGGCCAACAGCCCCCTCGCTGCCTGAGCGTCTGGCTGGCGCAACCGTCGACCGGGTGTCAGCCTGCCAGGCCAGGGTGTGAAACAATGGCCGAGTCGTTTTTTGTCACGCCTTGCGCACACCTCCCATGAGCACTCAACGCCTGGATCTGTTCATCTCCGCCATGACCGAACTGCTGGAGCGCACACGCGATGAGCCCACGATCCTGCAGGAGGCTCGCGTCCTGTTGCAGGCCCTGGTTCAACACGATGACTGGTTGCCCGCCGCTCAGGCTCAGCCCAGCACCGAGCGCTACCAGCAATACCCGCTGTTTGTCGATCCACTCGGCCGTTTTTCGGTGGTGAGCTTTGTCTGGGGACCCGGACAGTCCACCCCGGTGCACGACCACACCGTGTGGGGGCTCATTGGCATGTTGCGCGGCAGCGAGTCGTGTCAGGCCTATGCGGCCGATGCGGCAGGCGTGGTCCAACCCCAGGGACCCGTGCACACCCTGCGCCCCGGTGATGTCGACGCGGTCTCGCCCACCATCGGCGACGTGCACCAGGTGTGGAACGCCCTGGCCGACCAAGCCTCGATCAGCATCCATGTCTATGGTGCTGACATCGGTCAGGTGCAACGTTGGGTGTACCCCCCCGAAGGCGGTCGCAAGGGATTTGTGTCTGGGTACAGCCCGGTGCGCCACGACGCGTCCGACCCCATCGTGCGCACGCTGGCCACCCCCGTGCCCATCACCCCCACGGCCCAGGTTCGCGAAGCCTTGCTGCATCGAGAGGAAATTGCCTTGCTGGACGTGCGCGAGGAAGACCCGTTTGCGCAAAGCCACCCGCTCTTTGCCGCCAACCTGCCGCTGGGCCGACTCGAGGCCGATGCCTGGCAACGCCTGCCGCGTCGTGACACCCGCGTGGTGGTGTACGACAACGGCGAAGGGCTGGCCGACACCGCCGCGCGCATTTTGCAGAGCCTGGGCTACAGCCAGGTCAGTTTGCTGGAGGGCGGCCTGGCCGGCTGGGCGGCGGCCGGTGGCGAGTTGTTCCGCGACGTCAACGTGCCCAGCAAGTCGTTTGGCGAGCTGGTGGAATCCATTCGCCACACGCCCTCGCTGCCTGCCCCGGCGGTGAAGGCCTTGATCGAGCAAGGGGCCGACCTGGTGGTGCTGGACGCGCGACGCTTTGACGAATACCAGACCATGAGCATTCCCAGCGGCATCAGCGTGCCCGGCGCGGAACTGGTGCTGCGCGCGCGCAGTCTGGCGCCCAACCCCAGCACGCAGATTGTGGTCAACTGCGCCGGCCGCACCCGCAGCATCATCGGCACACAGTCGCTCATCAATGCAGGCATCCCCAACCCGGTGGTCGCCTTGCGCAACGGCACGATCGGCTGGACCCTGGCCGACCAGACCCTGGATCACGGTGCCAGCCGGCGTTTTGACCTCAAGCAGTTGGCGCATCAGGCCGAATCTGCGGCCGCGGCGCGGGATGTGGCGTCCCGCGCTGGGGTGCAGTTCATCGACCGGGGCGCACTGCGCCGCCTGCAGGAAGACAGCCACAGAACCACCCATCTGCTGGATGTGCGCACGCCCGAGGAATACCTGCAATCGCACTTGCCCGGCGCAACCAGCGCCCCGGGCGGACAACTGGTGCAGGAAACCGACCACTCAGTGCCAGTGCGCGGCGCGCGCATCGTGCTGTATGACACGGACGGTGTGCGTGCCTGCATGAGTGCGTCGTGGCTGGCCCAGATGGCCTGGGAGGTGTATGTGCTCGAAGGCGTTCAAACCGCCGACCTGAGCGCGGTGGGTGCGACCCCACTCCCGCAACCCGCCACGGTGTACCCGCTGGTGCACACCTCGCCTGACCGCCTGCGAAGCTGGCTGGATCAAGGCGACACGCAGGTGGTGGATGTGGGCAGCAGTGCTGCCTTTGTCAAGGGTCACATCCCGGGCGCTAGCTGGGTGTTGAGATCGCGTTTCGAGCAAGATGTTCCTCGACTGCCTGCGGCGTCGAGGGTGGTGGTCACCTGTCCGGATGGGCGTCTGTCACGTCACGCGGTCGCGCCTTTGCGAGCCTTGCTGCCGGCGCACACCCAGGTGCTGTGGCTGGCCGGTGGAACGCAGGCCTGGCAAGCCACCGGGCAAGCGCTGGAGAGCAACGACACGGGCCTGGTGAGCGAGCGCATTGACCGCTACCGTCGCCCCTATGAGGGCACCCAGAACCGGCGTGAAGCCATGCAGGGCTACCTCGACTGGGAGTTCGGCCTGGTGGAACAACTGGGGCGCGATGGCACCCACGGCTTTCACGTGATCTGAACCGGGATGCCCGATTCACAACGACGACAGCAACAGGCCCTGTGGGTGGCGCTGGCGCTGATCGTCATCTGGGGCGCGAACTTCTCGATCCAGAAATGGGTCATGCGCGAGATTACCCCGACCGGGTTTCTGTTCGGGCGCTACCTGCTCATGCCGGTGTGCGCCCTGCTCCTGCTGCTGTGGCGACACGGTCTGCAGTTTCCTTCGGTGTCTCGTGAGGATCTCTGGGGGCTGGCGCGCCTGGGTGTGATTGGTCACACGATGCACGTAGGCATGGTGACCTACGGCGTGCATTGGTCCACGGCGTTTTCCAGCTCGGTCATTCTGGCCTGCGGGCCCTTGTTCACCCTGATCATCCTGCGCTTGCATGACCTCGAACGTCTGGGTCGTTTCCAGGTGGTGGGCATGGCCGTGGCCTGTTGCGGGGTGCTGATTTTCTTGTCCGAAAAATTGCTGGGGGGGAGTTGGCAAGCCACCGGGGGCGACCTGGTGTTGCTGGTGGCCGCCTCGCTGTTTTCCTATTACACCGTGTTGGCCAAACCCCTCATTGAACGACTGGGCGGCTTCACCACCATGGCCTACGCCACCTTGTTCGGCTCCGTTCCCATTCTGCTGTTGACGGCACCTCAAATTGCGGAGGTGCCCTGGTCGGCCTTCACGGCACCGCTGGTGCTGGCCTTTGTGTGGGCGGTGGTGGTCTCGGCCTTCCTGGGCTGGTTGGCCTGGGGATGGGTCAATGCCGTGCGCGGGGTGGCCCGCACAGCCCCGTTGATGTACCTGATGCCGCCCGTGGCGGGTGTGCTGGCCTGGATCTTCGTGGGCGAAAGCTTCACCTGGCTGAAGGTGCTGGGGGCGTTGGTGAGCCTGGCCGGAGTGGCCATTGCACAGTTTGTGCGCCAACCCCAGCTGCCACGGTCCTCTTCCTGAGCCCTGTTCAGACAGCTTGCGCCTTTCTGAGCCGCCCTGAACACGCCCGCGCCCGACAGATCGTGTCAAGGGGCGATGGCCATCGCGTCGGAATTCACCATTTTGTGAGTGGCACTGGCGTTCAACCTTGTTGAATTGACTAGCATCAGTGTGCATGAATCACATGCACCATCCTGGTCAAACCCAGCAGGCAACGCCCGCCC
>CANFMY010000170.1 GCA_947448375.1 Comamonadaceae bacterium
GCCGGCGGCAAAGTGATCGGCCGTGAGTTCACTTCCGACAAATCCACCGATTTCATGCCCATACTGACCACCCTCAAGGGCAAAAAGCCCGACATCGTGTTCTTTGGTGGCATGGATGCCGTCGCCGGCCCCATGCTCAAGCAGATGAAGTCCTTGGGCATCCAGGCCAAGTACATGGGCGGCGACGGTATCTGCACAGCAGAACTGGCCAAGCTCGCGGGCGATGCCATGGCCGATGGTCAGGTGGTGTGCGCCGAAGCCGGTGGCGTGGATGGTGCGCTCAAGAAGGGCATGGATGACTTTGCGGTCCGCTACAAAAAGCGCTTCAACATCGATGTTCAGCTCTATGCCCCCTATGTGTTCGATGCCGTGAATGTCATGGTGGAAGCCATGGTCAAGGCCAATTCCAGCGACCCTGCCAAGTACCTGCCGCTGCTGGCCAAAACCAGTGGTTACAAGGGCGTGACCGGCACCATTGGTTTTGACGAGAAGGGCGACATCAAAAACGGCGCGCTCACGCTCTTCACCTACAAGGGTGGCAAGCGGGAAACCATCACCGTGGTGCGCTGACCCATCTGCCAGGGCCAGGAGCCTCGGGTCTGCCGCCGCACGGACCAGACCGGTTTCCCCGCCTAGGATGAACTCCACCCCGTGCCTTGGCATTCGGCCAGGGGCGGGGTTTTTTTCAGGAGTTCAACCATGTCGCTTGCTTCGTTGTGTCACCGCGAGATTGTGTGTGTGGCGGGACAAGCCTCCGCCCGAAAAGCCGCCGAGATCATGCGCAAACACCACGTCGGCGCACTGGCCGTCACCGACCCGCAAGATGCCTCCCATGTCATCGGGCTGTTGACCGACCGGGACATCGTGGTGGATGCGCTGGCCCTGGGTCATTCCGCCGACGATTGCACGGCTGCCAGCCTGTGTCACCCGCAACTGGTGGGGGTGCCGATCACCTCCACGCTGCAAGAGGCCATTGCCCACATGTTGCAGCATGGGGTTCGTCGTCTCTTTGTGGCCAACGCCGATGGCAGTCTCTCAGGCTTGATATCCATCGATGACCTGATTGAAGCGATTGCCCAGGAATTAGGCGACTTGTCCCGCACGCTACGGGTCAATCTGGAGAGGGAGGATGCCCGTACGCATGTGCGAGAAACGGCCATGACGCCGCCATCGTTGTACCTGGTGCGCCACGAACCCTGAGTTACATCGACTCCATGCCCATCCCGGGTGAATTGGGGGGCGTTGGCGCGCGGGGTTTGGTGACGATCACGCAGTCCGTCATCAGCACCAGGCTGGCGATGGACGCCGCATTTTGCAACGCCAGACGCGTGACTTTCACCGGATCGATCACCCCGGCCTTCATGAGGTCGCCATACACATTGCGAGCGGCGTTGTAGCCAAAGGCCGCATCGTGGCAGGCATCCACGTGGTTCAAGACCACGGAGGGTTCGACCCCCGCGTTGCCCACGATGCGACGCAAGGGCTCTTCCAGCGCACGCGCCACCAACTGAATGCCCGAGCTTTCGTCGAGCGTGTCCCCCTGTCGTTGACGCAGCACCTGCCGCGCACGCAGCAGGGCCACACCACCACCCGGCACGATGCCTTCTTCCACGGCAGCGCGGGTGGCGTGCAGGGCGTCTTCCACCCGAATCTTGCGCTCCTTCAGTTCGGTTTCCGTCGCGGCGCCCACTTTGATGAGCGCCACGCCACCCGACAATTTGGCCATGCGTTCGTCAAGCTTGTCCCGGTCGTAATCGGAGGTGCAGGCTTCGCGCTCACGGCGCAAGGCGCTCACGCGTTCCTCAATGGCCTTGGCGTCTCCTGTGCCACCGATCAGGGTGGTGTTGTCCTTGGTGATTTCGAGTCGCTTGACCCGTCCGAGCTCCGCCAGCGTGACCTTGCTGACGGAATTGCCGGTTAACTCGCTCAGCACCGATCCACCCGTCAGCACCGCCATGTCGGCCAGCAATTGCTTGCGCAACTCGCCAAACCCGGGCGCCTTGACCGCGCACAATTTCAAGGCGCCACGGATGGTGTTGATCACCAGGGCGGCCAGCACCTCGGTGTCCAGATCCTCCGCGATGACCAGCAAGGGTTGACCGCTTTTGACCACCTCCTCCAACAAAGGGAGCAGGTCATTGATCGAGGTCAGCTTGTATTCGCACAACAACACCCAGGCGTTGTCCAGGATCACCGACTGACGATCAGGCCGGTTGATGAAGTAGGGCGACAGGAATCCGCGGTCGAATTGCAGGCCCTCGACCACTTCGAGCACGCTGACCAAACCGGAACCATCCTCGATGGAAATGGCGCCTTCCCGACCCACCTGTTCGATGGCCTGAGCCAGCAATTCCCCGATCGAGGGGTCGTTGTTGGCGGAGATGCTGGCCACATGTGCAATGTCCTGGCTGGTCGCGCAAGGTTGTGCCATGCGCTTGAGTTCCTCCACCACCCACTGGATGGCCTTGTCTATGCCACGCTTCAAGTCCATCGGGTTCATGCCGCCAGCGAGATACCGCAGGCCTTCTTGAATCATCATGTGCCCGAGCACAGTGGCGGTGGTGGTGCCATCGCCTGCCATGTCGCTGGTCCGCACAGCCACCTCGCGCAACAACTGGGCGCCAATGTTTTCGAAGGGGTCTTCCAGTTCAATCGACTTGGCCACCAGCACGCCCGAATTGACGATCTGGGGAGGGCCGAATTCGCGCTCCAGAATGACCGTACGCCCCCGAGGACCGAGGGTCACTTTGACGGCTTCGGCCAAGGCGTCGATACCGTGCCGGATTCGCAATCGCGCATCGTCATGAAAGGCGAGTTGCTTCGGGTTCATGGTGAGATTCCTGTGAGGGGAAGAGTGGGGTGTTGAGCAGGCGCACCACCTCGTCATCGCTCACGGGCGCGAAGTGCCGGTAATGCTGACTGATGGCCTCCAGCCTGGCTGGCGATTCCAGGCACACCAACTCATCCACCCAGGGCTGAATCTGTCGCAAGGACTCGTGCGAGGCAACAGGGACCGCGCAGACCAGTTTGCGCGGCTGACGGGCCCTCACATCGTGCAAGGCGGCCATCATGGTGGCACCGGTGGCCAGTCCATCGTCCACCACGATGACGAGTCGATGGCTGATATCAATGGGTTGGCGTGCGGGCGTGTATCGGGCTCGGCGACGTCGAATCAAATCCAGCTGACGCAGCTTTTCAACGTCCAGATCGGCCGGGTTCCGAATCACAGCGTCGGCAAACGGCGAGTAATAAGCCCAGCCCCCTTCGTCAACCGCTCCGATGGCGTATTCAGGCAGCAGGGGGTGCGCAATCTTGCGCGCCATGATGACATCGAGCTCTCCGTCGAGCGCGCGGGCGATGCAATGGGCAATGGGCACGCCCCCGCGTGGAATACCCAGTACCACCGGGTGTTGTCCCCGGTAGGCACTCAGCCGGCTGGCAAGTTGGAGGGCTGCGTCATGGCGGTCCTGGTACATGCATGGCAGTATCGGCAGGACCCGTGCGAAGGTCTGTGGGGCAGCGTACGCAGCGGCCCCACGACGATCAATGGTTGTCGCGCGGCACGCCAAAAGTGGCGTGAATTTTCTGGTACTTGACCGCTGGCTTCAACACCATGCCGTTGGACAGTTCGTCCACAATGCCGCGTTGAATTTCCTGCCAGGGCGTCTGGCTCTTCGGATACTTGTAGCCACCCTTGGCTTTGAGGTCGGCGTGACGCTTGGCCAACTCGTCGTCCGAGATGAGGATGTTGGCGGTGCGCTTTTTAAGGTCGATGCGCACACGGTCGCCAGTTTTAAGCACCGCCAAACCGCCGCCCGTGGCCGCCTCAGGCGAGGCGTTCAGGATGGAGGGCGAACCCGAGGTGCCTGATTGACGTCCATCGCCAATGCAAGGCAGGGAGGTGATGCCTTTTTTAAGCAGGTAAGCCGGCGGGCGCATGTTGACCACCTCGGCTGCCCCCGGATAGCCCACCGGACCCACGCCGCGGATGAACAGCAGGGTGTTGGCATCGATCTTCATCTTGGGGTCGTCGATGCGGTGGTGGTAATCCTCTGGGCCATCAAACACCACTGCGCGGCCTTCGAAAGCCATGGGGTCGGCCGGATTTTCCAAGTAGCGTTGGCGGAATTCGTCGGTGATCACGCTGGTTTTCATGATGGCCGAATCGAACAGATTGCCTTTCATGTGCAGGAAACCCGCCTTTTTTTGCATCGGCTTCTTGAAGGGCTTGATGACGTCCGCGTTGGAGGTGAAATGCCCCTTGCAGTTGTCAGCCAGCGTCTTGCCGTTGGCGGTGATGGCGGGCTTGATTTTGTCTTGTTCGATCAACTCGGCCACCACCGCGGGCACGCCACCGGCGCGGTAGAAGTCTTCGCCCAGGTATTTGCCGGCCGGCTGCAGGTTGACCAGCAGTGGCAGGTTATAGCCAATTTTTTCCCAGTCGTTGTTGTCCAGCTCCACACCAATGTGTCGCGCAATGGCATTGATATGGATGGGGGCGTTGGTGGAGCCCCCGATGGCCGAGTTGACGACGATCGCGTTTTCAAAGGCGTTGCGCGTGAGGATGTCGGAAGGCTTGAGGTTTTCCCACACCATCTCGACGATGCGACGGCCGGTCATGTAGGCCATTTCCTGGCGATCACGGTACGGCGCGGGGATGGCCGCGCTGCCCGGCAGCGTCATGCCCAACGCTTCGGCCAACGAATTCATGGTGGAAGCCGTGCCCATGGTGTTGCAGTGGCCGGTGGAGGGAGCCGACGAGGCCACGAGCTTGAGGAACTGCGGGTAGTCGATCTTGCCAGCCGCCATCAACTCGCGCGCTTTCCACACAATGGTGCCCGAGCCGGTGCGCTCGCCGTCAAACCAGCCGTTGAGCATGGGGCCGGAATTGAGCGCAATGGCGGGAATGTCCACGGTGGCGGCCGCCATGATCTGTGCCGGGGTGGTTTTGTCGCAGCCCGTGGTCAGCACCACGCCATCAATGGGATAGCCGTACAGCAACTCCACGAGGGAGAGGTACTGCAGGTTGCGGTCGAGTGAGGCGGTGGGGCGCTTGCAGGTTTCCTGAATGGGGTGAATCGGAAATTCGAGCACAATCCCGCCCGCATCGCGCACGCCTTCGCGAATGCGCTCGGCGAGCACCAGGTGGTGACGGTTGCAGGGTGAGATGTCGGAACCCGATTGGGCAATGCCAATCACCGGTCGTCCTGACTGCAACTCGTCAAAGGACAAGCCGTAGTTCATGGTCCGCTCCAGGTAGAGCGCGGTCATGTCGGCGTTGGCGGGGTTGTCAAACCAGGCGCGTGAACGCAGCTGAGAGGGCTTGAGACGCTGTCGAGCCGACGTCTTGGCGGCTTTGGTGGTCTTGAGGGGCTTGGCTGACTTCGGGCTGGGTTTGCTCATGCGGGTACCTGAGGGTTTAAGTAACGTGGGCACCGACCAACAGACAGAGGCGGAACCCTTGCTTCGGAGCAGTCTAACGGAGAGTCTCTGGGCTCCACAAGTGAGGTTTATCCCGACATGTCACGCATGTGAGCCGCACAATGTCAGCTTTCTCCAAGGTGGATGGTTAAAATGGACACTGTTGGAAGTGCTCGTCAGCCTTCACTCTGAAGCTGACAGTTCAACGGGAAACAGGGATCCTTCGGGACAACCTGTACTGTCCCCGCAACGGTAAGTGAACGTACCCTGTACACGCTCGTTTCACTACCACTGGCTCAGGCTGGGAAGGTCAACGAGTGAGTTTCACCAGTCCGGATACCGGCTTCTCAACATTGTCCGTCGCCTGCGGGAGTGCTGGTGGTGGTTTGATCCCGTGCCTACGTGGGAATAGGTCTGTGGTCGAGGTTGCAAGGTGTATCGAATGAACTCCTCGAAATGGAAGTTTGTTGGACGCCAATCAGATATGTCCATGAATAAATTATTGCGGCCGTTGGCAGTATCCTTGCTGCTATTACTCGCATCATTTCCACTTAAAGCACAATCCACAAACAGCAGTATCCCTGCATTGCAGGCCGTGATCGTTCATGCGTCGCGATTTGAAGAAAAGAATACTGACGCACTGCCTCAAACCATCATCGTCTCAGGGGAGGCGATTCTGAAGAGTGGTGCTGCCAATGTTTCTGAAGCCTTGAGCACATTGGCCGGTCTTCCCAGTCGCATCAATCTCGACGGAAGCACCAATGCAGTCATAGATATGCGGGGATACGGTGATGCAGCCGATAACAATTTATTGGTTTTGCTGGACGGTGTTCGATTATCCGAGAACGAACAAACGGCCGCACGGACTTCGATGATACCGATTGAAGCCATTGATCAGATTGAAATCACACGGGGCGGAAACAGTGTGCTTTTCGGTGATGGAGCCACTGCTGGAACGATCAATATCGTGACCAAAAAAAGGGCTGGGAATCGGGATGTGGCCTCTGCTGGTGTGGCCAGTTACTCGGGCTATCAATCGAGTATTTTCCATTCAAGCCAGGACGATCGAAACGACTGGAATTTGTTCGTCAAGCAGTACAGCAGCCACAACTACCGCAACAACTCCAAAGTCGACGATCAGTCCATTGGACTAAATTGGGTTCATCACCTGGACACCAAAGCAGATGTCGGACTTCGTGTTTTTTCAAGCCGCGAATTCAATAAGTTACCGGGCGCGTTGCCGCTTGCCTACCTCAACAGCTCGCCCCGAAGTGCACA
>CANFMY010000171.1 GCA_947448375.1 Comamonadaceae bacterium
ACCCGATCTCCGGCGCGCAGGCGATGCACTGCCACGCGCTCCCAGACACCGGCATCTTCACAACGTTCAACACTGTCGGGCAATCGGTTCATCAGGGCTTCCAGCGCACCGGCGGTGCGCTCACGCAAGCGGCCCTCCAACCAACGGCTGCTAAGCAAGAAGAACACGAACATGGTGAGGGAATCGAAATACACTTCGCCGCCCCACGGCCCCTCGGGCTCGAAGGTGGCGACCGAACTCACCCCAAAGGTGATGGCCATGCCCAGGGCCACCGGCAAGTCCATGCTGACCCGGCGCAAGCGCACATCGCGCCAGGCGCTGGCCCAAAACGGCTGACAGGAAAACAGCACCACCGGCAAGGTCAGCACCCAACTCGCCCAGCGCAGCAACTGCGCCATGTCGGCGCTCATGTCGCCCGGGCTGGTGACGTAGGCGGGCGTGGCGTACATCATCACCTGCATCATGCAGCAGCAGGCGACCAGCCAGCGCCACAACACGCTTCGCTGTGCCAACAAGCGTGCGGTGCGACGGCCATTGTCTTGAGCGGGGACAGCCCGGTAGCCCGCCGTCTCCACGGCCTGAAACCAGGCGGAGGGCTGCACCTGCTCGGGGCACCACACCACCTGGGCGCGATGCGTCGCCGCGTTGACCGTGACGTCACGCACACCCGGCACCGTCAGCAGGGCCGATTCGATGTTGAGTGCGCAAGCGGCGCAATGCATGCCCTCGAGCATGACCTGCGACGACCACACCCCCGCCGCAGACGTCGATGATGTCTGCCGGTCCAAGGGATGACTGAATTGCTGCCAGGCCTGCGGGTCGTCAAGGAGCGCGGTGCTCATGGGGGTCAAGCGTAGCGTCCGGGGCTTACGCGGAACTTGACACAGATCAAATCGTGAAGCAATCAACGTGATTAGGATGAATCCATGTCGATCACTCTCTCTCATCAAGGATGCGCGTGATCGCCAGGGGTTCAGTTCACATCAACGAAGGAGGTTCTCATGTACAAACGCATTCTGGTGACGACCGATGGCTCCAGCCTGTCCAAAAAAGCGGTGACCAGCGCGGTTCAACTGGCATCCCTCACCGGCGCCGAACTGGTGGCCGTGCGCGTCATTCCGCGTTACCCGCAGAGCTACTTCGAAGGCTCGCTGCCCCTGAGCATGCTCGAGATCGGCAAAATTGAAAAGCAGTGGGCCGACGATGCCCAGGCTGCGGTGGATGCCGTCAAGAAGGCAGCCGATGCCAAGGACGTCAAAGTCAAGACCGTGGTGGTCAAGTCCGATGTGGTGTCTGACGCCATCATCAGCACGGCCAAGAAACAAAAGGCCGAGTTGATCGTCATGGCCTCACATGGCCGCCGTGGCATCAAGCGTCTGCTGCTGGGCAGCGAAACCCAGCAGGTGCTCACGCACTCGGAAATTCCGGTGCTGGTCTTGCGTTGACAGGATTGCTGCCGTCGCCCGAGAGCACGGCGCTGGGTCACTGGGCCAGCGCCCAGCGCACGTGCTCACGCACCCGTTCGCTGGGGTGCTCCAGGCGTTGGGTCAGTGCCGCGCGCAGGCTCGTCGCTTGAGCCGGGTCAGCACACCGCAGTGCATTGCCCAGCGCCACCGCGAGGTTGCGCAACCAGCGTTCGTGTCCGATGCGCCGGATGGGGCTGCCCTCGGTGGCGGTTAAAAACGTGGGCTCGTCCCAGGCCCACAATTGCAACAAGGTGGCCGTGCCCAGCGGATGTCGCTGCTCGAAGTCCGGCAGCGTCGCACGCTGGGCGTATTTGTTCCAGGGACACACCAGCTGGCAGTCATCGCAGCCGTAAATGCGGTTGCCCATCAAGGGGCGAAGTGCCTCGGGTATGGACCCGGGGTGTTCAATCGTCAGGTAGGAAATGCAGCGACGCGCATCCAGGCGATAGGGCTCCACGATGGCCTGGGTGGGACAGGCTTGCAGACACGCCTGGCAGCTGCCGCAGTGGTCTGACACCGGCGCCGTGGGATTCAAGGCCCGGTTGACAAAAATCTCCCCCAGAAAAAACATCGACCCCACCTGCCGGTCCAGCACCAGCGTGTGCTTGCCGCGCCAGCCCAGGCCACTGCGCACGGCGAGCTCGGCTTCGAGCACCGGGGCAGAGTCGGTGAACACACGCGTGCCCAGCGGTCCGAGCTGCTGCTCGATGCGCGTGGCCAGTTGCTGCAGCCGCGCGCGCATCACCTTGTGGTAATCGCGCCCCCGGGCATAGAGCGAAATCACCGCCTGCTCAGGCTTCGTCAGGCGTGCGGTTTCCCGCTCCACCCAGTCCTCCCCCACCGATGTCGGCAGATAATCCATGCGCGCGGTGATCACGCTCAGGGTGCCCGGCACCAGCTCGGCGGGTCGTGCCCGGCGCAGGCCGTGGCGTTGCATGTAGTCCATCTCGCCATGGCAATTGGCCTGCAACCAGGCCAGCAGTCCGGGCTCTGCATCCGACAGGTCCACCGGGGCCACCGCAATTTGGGAGAATCCCAACTGTTGCGCCCAGTCCTGCCACTGGGCGCGCCATCGCTCTTGTTGCAACGCGTCGGAATCGTCTTGGACCATACGCCCATTGTAGAAACCTCCTCCGGCATGCCCGAGCCGGCCTCCTGGTCCCGCACCCTGGTGTGGGCCGAGGAGGACGCGACGGCGGCGTTTGCGCGCTGGCTGGCACAGCAACCCGCTGTGCTCGACGCCGTCATCGCTTTGCGCGGTGACCTGGGCGCAGGCAAGACCACGCTGGTGCGTCACCTGCTGCGAGCCCTGGGCATTGCCGGTCGCATCAAGAGTCCGACGTATGCGGTGGTGGAACCCTACCGCATCGAGGCAAGCCTGGATCAGACGGCGCGCAACGCCCTGCATTTCGACTTCTACCGCTTCAGCGATCCTCGCGAGTGGGAGGACGCCGGCTTTCGCGACCTGTTCGCAGGCCCCGGCCTCAAGCTGTGCGAGTGGCCCGATCACGCCGCGGGCCTGATGCCGCTTGCCGATCTGGATCTCACCCTGAGCGTGCAGGCAGACGATCAACGCCTGGTACACCTGCAAGCCCACACCCCACGGGGTGCCCATTTGTTACCCCCCGCATGAAACGCCGCCGCCTGTTGCAATCCACCGCCACCGTGCTGCTCCTGGGCAGTGCGCAGATTGCGCGTGGTGCCTCCATCCTGGCGGTGCGCGTGTGGCCGGCGGCCGAGTACACCCGGGTGACGATCGAGGCGGACACGCCCTTGAACACCCAGGCCCAGTTCGTGGCCAATCCGCCCCGTCTGGCGCTGGACATCGAAGGCATTGAACTCAACCCGGCGCTGCGCGAACTGGTCGGCAAGGTGCGATCGGACGACCCGTACATCACCGGCGTTCGGGTGGGGCAATTCAACCCCACCACGGTGCGACTGGTGCTCGACCTGCGGCAGATGGTGCAGCCACAGGTGTTCTGGCTGGCCCCGGTGTCGGCCAGCGGCAAAGGACAGTCAACGTATCAGCATCGCCTGGTGATGGACCTGTACCCGACCCAGATCGCCGACCCGCTGGAAGCGCTCATCGCCCAGCAACACGCCGCCACAACCCGCCCGGGCACAGACCCGCTGGGCGACTGGATGGCGCGACAGCAAGCGGTCGCGTCCGCACCTGGCGGCACTGTCACCTCACCCCAGAGCACCCCGCCCGCTGCGCCACCCCCTGTCGGTCGTGCACCGGGCATGGGCGGCTCCTCGCTGCCCGCGACGCCCCCCACCGCTGTTGCAGCACCTGCGATCACACCCCCTGCCACACCAGCAACGTCAACGGCAGGGGCCAACCCCGACACCGCCGAGCGCTTCATTGTGGTGGCCCTGGACCCGGGCCATGGCGGCGAGGACCCGGGGGCCATCGGGTCTCGCGGCACACGGGAAAAGGATGTGGTGTTGCAGATTGCCCATCGATTGCGCGACCGCATCAATGCCACCACGCTCAACACGCGCCAGCAACGCCTGCCCATGCGGGCCTTTCTCACGCGCGATGCCGACTTCTTTGTGCCGCTGCATGTGCGGGTGCAAAAAGCTCGACGGGTGCAGGCCGACATCTTCATCAGCCTGCATGCCGACGCATTCTTCACGCCGGAGGCACGCGGCGCCAGCGTGTTTGCGCTGAGCCAGGGCGCCGCCTCCAGCTCGGCCGCACGCTGGATGGCGAACCAGGAAAACCGCGCCGACGCCATGGGCGGGCTGAACATCCAGACGCGCGATGCGCACGTGCAGCGCGCGCTCTTCGACATGAGTACCACGGCGCAAATCAATGACAGCCTGAAACTGGGGGGCGAGATGCTGGGCAACATTCGACGCATCGGCAAATTGCACAAGCCCGCGGTGGAACAGGCCGGCTTTGCGGTGCTCAAGGCACCGGACATTCCGAGCGTGCTGGTGGAGACGGCCTTCATCAGCAACCCGCAAGAAGAGGCCTTGCTGATCAGCGAGGACTACCAGAACAAGCTGGCCGATGCGCTGATGCAGTCGATCGAGCGCTATTTCCTGCGCAATCCGCCCCTCGCGCGGCAGCGGGTGGCAAGTTTGCCGCCGTTGCCGGGGACCTGAGTCAACACGCGTTGCGGTGCCTGCCTTGATGTCTGCCTTGAGGTCTGCATTGCGGTTTGCCTGGAAGCCCGCCTCGATGCCTGGCCGGGTTCAGCCTGTTGCCTTGCCCCTCTCTGAGCGCCCGGCACGCCAGGCACCGAACAGGGCCAGGCAGCCAGGCACCAGGATCAAGCCCCAGATGATTTTTTCCAGATGCAGCTTGACCCACGGGATGTTGCCAAACCAGTAGCCGGCCAGGCCCACCCCCACCACCCAGAGCACCGCGCCGGTGACGTTGAACAGCGTGAAGCGGCTCCGGTGCATGTCGGCCACCCCGGCCACAAACGGGGCGAAGGTGCGGATAAAGGGCATGAAGCGCGCGAGGATGATCGTCACGCCACCATAGCGTTCATAAAACGCATGGGCCCGGTCAAAGGCTTGCCGGTTGAACCAGCGAGACGATTCCCAGCCAAACACGCGCTGCCCCAGGCGCCGCCCGATCAGAAAATTGCATTGGTCGCCCGCGATGGCGGCCACCAGCAACACCCCCAGGGCCAGGCGCAAGTCCATCAACTCGTTGGCGCACAGGGCACCCACCACAAACATCAGCGAGTCGCCGGGCAGAAAGGGCATCACCACCAAGCCGGTTTCGACGAACACAATCAGAAACAGCAGCCCATAGACCAGCACACCGTATTGCTGCACAAAGGTTTCGATGTAGCGGTCGATGTGCAGGATGAAATCGATCAGGAGAGCGAAGAGTTCCATGCGGACATTATCCCCCTCCCCTAGAATCCATCGGGTGAACCGCCTTGCCCCCCTGCGCCCCATCCAAGAACTGCCCGACGAGCTGATCAGCCAGATCGCCGCCGGCGAAGTGGTGGAACGACCGGCCTCGGTGGTGCGCGAATTGCTGGACAACGCCCTGGACGCCGGCGCCACCGATATCGTGGTGCGACTGGCCGGCGGCGGAGTGCGGCTCATCAGTGTGGAAGACAACGGCGCGGGTATTCCCAGTGCCGAGTTGTCGGTGGCCTTGAAGCGCCACGCCACCAGCAAGATCCGCGACCTGCACGAACTCGAAGGCGTGGGCACCATGGGCTTTCGGGGCGAGGCACTGGCGGCCATGGCCTCGGTGTCGGAGCTCACCTTGTTGTCGCGGCCCGAGGGTCAGGCCACGGCCATGGCTCTGGATGGACGCAGTGGCGAGTTGCGAGCAGCCGCTCGCGGCACCGGTACCACGGTGGAGGTGCGTGAACTGTTTTTCAGCACACCGGCGCGGCGCAAATTTCTCAAGACCGACGCCACCGAACTGGGCCATTGCGTGGAGGCGGTGCGGCGTCATGCGCTGGCCCGTCCGCAGGTGGGTTTTGCCATCTGGCACGACGGCCGCTTGCTCGAGCAGTGGCGCGCCCACAGCGGCGACGACGCCATGGACCGACGTCTGGCCGATGTGCTGGGTCCCGACTTCATTGAGGCCTCGGTGCCGGTGGACTTCACCGCAGGACCGCTGGTGGTGCGGGGACGGGCCGGCCTGCCCGACGCGGCACGATCGCGCGCAGACCAGCAATTCGCCTACGTGAACGAGCGCTTTGTGCGCGACAAGGTGATCAGCCACGCCGCCAAAAGCGCCTATGAAGACGTGCTGCATGGTCAACGTCAGCCGGTCTATGTGCTGTACCTCGAGATCGATCCGACGCGGGTCGATGTCAACGTCCACCCCACCAAGATCGAGGTGCGCTTTCGCGATGGCCGCGAAGTGCACCAGGCCATCCGCCATGGCATCGAGCGCGCCCTGGCCGCACCGCGGGCGGGTCAGCCGGACGCCATGGGGAGTGGGAGGCTCGCTGGTACAGGGCTCTACGGAGCCGCGGGCTCTGCAACCGGCACCCCCGCGGACAGCTCCACCCCCCCCAGCGGCTCATCTAGTTGGGCCAACACCCCGGCTTCGTCCGAGCGCACCGGATCGGCTGTGCGAGGCTCCTCGCCAGGCCTGCCGACCTGGCGTCAAGCCCGCATGGACATCGGCCACCCGATCGCCGATCTGGCCGCCTTG
>CANFMY010000172.1 GCA_947448375.1 Comamonadaceae bacterium
ATCCACCACGGAAAACTCGGAATGCAGGCGCAGATGAACGAACATGGGGAGATTGTAGGCACGCCCACGGCCAGCCGCCTCGTAAAATGTCCGTGTGAAGGACATTCTGAACATTTCCGCCTACAAATTTGTCGATATCGACGAACCCCAGGCGCTGCGTGAGCCCTGGCTGGCACGCGCACTCGACGAAGGCCTCAGGGGCACCATCCTGCTGTCGCCGGAAGGCGTCAACCTGTTCCTCGCCGGCCCCGAATCGTCTGTGCGTGCTTTTGTCGGCTTCATGCATCAAGATGCTCGTTTTGCCGATATCGCCCCCAAGGAAAGCTGGTCGGACACGCAACCCTTCCAGCGCATGCTGGTGAAGTGCAAACGCGAGATCATCCGCATGAACCACCCCACCATCCGACCGGCGGGTGGGCGTGCACCCTCGGTGCGCGCCGACACCGTCAAGCGCTGGCTGGACCAGGGCCATGACGATCAGGGGCGCCCGGTGGTGACCCTGGATACCCGCAATGCGTTCGAGGTGGATGCTGGCGCGTTTGACGGCGCCATCGACTGGCGGATCACCCGGTTCAGCGAATTTCCCGCGGCCGCGCAAGCGCACCGGGCCGAACTGGAAGGCAAGACAGTGGTGAGCTATTGCACCGGGGGTATCCGCTGTGAAAAAGCCGCCATTTATCTGCGCGAGATAGGACTCGAGTCGGTCTATCAACTCGAGGGCGGCATTCTCAAGTACTTCGAAGAAGTGGGGGGCGCGCACTACCGCGGTGACTGCTTCGTGTTTGACGAACGGGTTGCGCTGGCGCCCGATTTGTCCGCCCCCCCTTGAAAGGCTCGACGCCCAGCTCAAGCCTGGCGTCCAAACAGGTCCTCTGATCAAGAACTCTGATCAAGCCCCCCCACCCAAGGCTCAGCCGCGCAGCTTGGCAGCCACGGCGGCCACGCGCTGCCCATAGGCCTTGGCGGTGTCCAGATCCCCCTGGGGAATATCGCTCGCCGGGCTGGTCGGCCCCACCTGCGCCATCAACCCCGAGTTGGAGCCCAGGCGGTTGACGGTGCCGTCATTCATCGACGGTTGTCCCACCCAGATCATGCCGTTTTGCATGGCCAGCGTGATGAAGTACTGGATGGTGGAGAGCTTGTCGCCACTCGGGCTGGCCGAGATGGTGAAGCCGCCGGCCACCTTGTCTTTCCAGGCACTGGTGAACCAGCGCTTGGACGTGGCGTCGGCAAACTTTTTGAATTGCCACGACGCCATGCCCATGTAGGTGGGCGAACCAAAGATGATCGCATCGGCTGCGTCCAGTCGGGTCCAGTCAACGTCGCTCACATGGCCATCGGCATCGATGACCACCAACTCGGCCTGGGCGCCATCCGCAACAAAGTTGGCCACACGCTCGGTATGACCGTAGCCAGAATGAAAGACCACAACGGTTTTCGCCATGAAAGCACTCCTGAAAGAAAGATGAGAAAAGAAAAATCCTGAAACAGCCCGACCGAGCGCAGGGGTTGATCGCCAACCAGACCGGTGAACCCGGATCAATTGGCCAGATCAATTGGCCGGATCAATTGACCGGGTCAATTCGGCCTGGTCAATTCGCCAGGTCAAACACCAGCACTTCGGCATCCTGGCCCTGCTCGAGCCGGATCGACGGTTCTTCAGCCAACAACAGGGCGTCTCCGGCCTGCAAGGATTGACCGTTGACCTGCAAGGCGCCGCGCACCAGGTGCACATACCCCAGACGTCCGGGTGCGAGATCGAGTTGCGCCGACTCCCCGGCGTCAAACAACCCCGCATACAAGCCTGCATCCGCATGAATTCGCACGGCCGCCTGCTGAGGTGCTGCAATGCGCGCGAGTCGACCACGCTTGTCGGCAGTCGCCACGGACACCTGCTCGTAGCTCGGCTCGATGCCCGACACATTGGGTTCGATCCAGATCTGGAAGAAATGCGTCTCTTGCCCGGGGGCATGGTTGAACTCGCTGTGCTGCACGCCCCGTCCCGCACTCATGCGTTGCACATCGCCGGGCGGTATCCCTTTGACGTTGCCCATGCTGTCGCGGTGGGCCAGTTCACCGGTGAGCACGTAACTGATGATTTCCATGTCGCGGTGGCCGTGCGTGCCAAAGCCAGTGCCCGGCGCGATGCGGTCTTCGTTGATCACCCGCAGGTTGCCCCAGCCCATGTGGGCCGGATCGTGATAACCGGCAAAGGAAAAACTGTGGAACGACTTGAGCCAGCCATGGTCGGCGTAGCCACGGTCCTGAGAGCGTCGGAGGGTGATCATGCGAATCTCCTGAACAAAATTGATGGATATCAGGGGTGAATGTACGGGCAAGCCAGGCCTTTACCATGGCCTATGATTGACGTCATCGTTCAAATTTATTGAATAAAAAATCAAACCCGTGGGCTGTGGTCCAGCCAACAGCCGTGGCCAGCCCCGCCCCGCAACCCTTGAAGCCGCCATGACCAACACCCGCGACGTCCTCACACCCGAGGCACTCTCGATGCTCCAGACCATCGCCCGCTGCGGCAGTTTTGCCGCCGCAGCCCGAGCGCTCAATCTGGTGCCGAGTGCCTTGACCTACCGGGTGCGCCAGCTTGAGGAGGCCCTGGATGTGCTGCTGTTTGATCGCCGATCGCGCCAGGCCCGCCCCACCGCTGCCGGTCAGGAATTGATGGACGAAGGCCAACGCATCCTGGCCGAACTGGAAGCGGTGGCCCAACGGGTGCGCCGGGTGGCCACGGGGTGGGAGAGCGAGCTCACCATCGCCGTGGACAGCCTGATCGACCCGACCACCCTGATGGAGCTGTGCGCTGCGTTTCTGGAGTCCCGGCCTCCCACCCGACTGCGCCTGCGCGACGAAGTGCTGAGCGGCACCCTGCAGGCCCTCGCCTCCGGTCAGGCGGACCTGGCCTTGGGCGTCAGCGTGGAGGCCAGCACGCTTCCCCACGGTTTGCAGTTTGCGCCGCTGGGCCAGCTGCCGTTTGTCTTCGCCATCGCCCCGCACCATCCGCTGGCCAGCCACACCGAACCGGTGGCCGACGAGTGGATCCGTCAACACCGGGCCGTGGCCGTGGCGGACTCGACCCCGCAGGGGCGCGGCCTGACCGTGGGCTTGCTGGCCGGGCAGGACGTGTTCACCGTGCCCTCGATGCCCGCCAAGCTGCAGGCCCAGTTGCGTGGCCTGGGCGTCGGGTTTTTGCCCGAACCCCTGGTGCGTCCTTACGTGGCCTGCGGTCGACTGGTGGTGCGCGAGGTGCAACGTCCACCGCGCATCACCTCGGTGGGCTACGCCTGGCGTCGCAGCGGCGCGGGCAGCCACGCCGGCGGCGGGAACGAGTCCAGTTCCGCAGAGGGCGTCCCCCGCACAGGCCGCGCCCTGCACTGGTGGCTCAAACAGCTGCGCAGCCCCGCCACCCGCGCCGCGCTGTTGTGCCACCCGGGACGACAGCCGCACTTGGGTGTAGAGTCGATCCCATGAAACACTTTGCCATCCTCGGGGCCGGCATGGCCGGCGTCACAGCGGCGCGCACCCTGGTTCAAGCCGGGCATCGGGTCAGCGTGTTTGAACAAGCCGCCTATGTCGGTGGGCGCATGGCCACGCGCGACACGCCTTGGGGGTCGTTTGACCACGGTGCGCAGTACTTCACCGTGCGCGACCCGCGATTCGCCCTGGCGCTGGAGCAGGTGCCGGGCACGTCGGACTGTGTCCGCCCCTGGAGCGCCAATGCCGTGCGCGTGCTCGACCCGCTGGGCCATGTGGTGGAAGCTGCACTGCCCACCCGCGAGTCGCATTACGTCCCCACACCCGGCATGCGCTCGCTGGTGGCCCACTGGGCGTCGCCGCTGCAGGCGGCCGGTTGCCTGCACCTGAAAGCCCGCGTCGAGCGCCTCTCGCGCGATCGTCTGAACCCGCAGCAATGGCAGCTAGAGGTCCAGGGTGAATCGGCCGTGGTGGCCAGCGGCTTCGATGCCGTGCTGCTGGCCATGCCGCATACCCAATCCCTGCAATTGCTGCGACAGTCGGGCGCCGAGGCCTCGGCCAGTGAGCTGATGACAGCACTGCAAGGCGTGGAGGTGGCGCCGTGCTGGACGATGATGCTGGCCTTTGCGCAAGCCAACCAGCCCAGCCTGTCTTACCTGGGGCCGCAATGGAATGTGGCGCGCAGCACCCACCACCGCATTGCGTGGCTGGCACGCGAGTCCTCCAAGCCGCGCCGTTCGCCCATCGAGCGCTGGACGGTGCAAGCCAGCCCCGAGTGGTCGCTGGAGCACCTGCAGGACGATCCCGCCCGGGTGGAGGCCAAGTTGCTCAAGGCCTTTGCCGAGCTCACGGGCATTCGCACAGCCCCCACCCAGGTGATCATGCACCGCTGGGGACAGGCCAAGACCTTGCGCGCCCTGGGCACCTCGCACCTGTACCGCCCAACGCTGGGCCTGGGCACCTGCGGCGACTGGCACCTGGGCCACCGGGTCGAGGATGCGTTTGTGAGCGGTCTGTCGCTGGCCCTGGCAGTCGCCTGACGCAGGACACGCCGTGGCCGGATACCGGGGCCGGTTTGCGCCCTCGCCCACTGGGTTGCTGCATGCGGGCTCCCTGGTGGCGGCGCTGGCCAGTTGGCTCGATGCGCGTGCGCACCACGGTGTCTGGCTGGTGCGCATCGAGGACGTGGACCTGCCCCGCTGCGAGGCGGGTGCGGATCAGCACATCCTGCGGCAGTTGGCCGATTGCGGACTGCACCCGGACGAGCCCCCCACGTGGCAATCACGTCATGCGACGTGGTACGACCAGGCCCTCACACGCCTGATCGAACAACACGACGCTTATGCCTGCCATTGCTCACGCAAGGACATCGAGCAAGCCTGGGCCGCTCGCGGCGTGGTCAAGGCCCGCCACCAGGAGCTGGTGTACCCGGGCACATGCCGGACGTCGCAGCGGCAGGCAAGCTTGTCCGCCACCACGTCGTTCACCGCCCCGACGCGATCGCCGGCCTGGCGGTTCAAAGTGCCGGATGACAGCCTGGTCAGCTGGGTTGACCGTCGGTTGGGTGCGTGTGCGCAGCAGGTCCACACCTCGGTGGGCGATTGCGTGCTGCGTCGGGCTGATGGCGTGTGGGCGTATCAGCTGGCCGTGGTGACTGACGATGCCCGTCAAGGCATCACGCATGTGGTGCGAGGCGAAGACCTGGCCGACAACACGCCGCGTCAGATCCTGCTGCAACAAGCGCTTCACTGGCCCACCCCGGTGTACCTGCACACGCCACTGGTGCGCAACGCAGCGGGTGAGAAACTGTCCAAGCAACATGGAGCACCCCCCCTCGACACGCAACGCCCCGCCAATGCACTGGCGGCACTGGCGGGCGCTGCGCACACACTGGGGCTGTCGCGCCTGAACGCGCAAGGCGCCGCAACGCCAGCCGATGCCTTGCAGCCCTGGGTGCGCGAATGGCATCACCGATGGGTGCTCTCTCTACAATCCGGGTCACAATGACTCGACCCGAACACACCCCGCCCCCCGGCGTTGCCCACCCCCAAAAAGTCCGCACCTATGTCAAACGGGGCGGACGCACCAGCACCGGACAGGCCCGCGCCATCGAGGCGCTGGGCAGCGAGTTCATCCACCCCTATGGCAGCGCACCCGTGCAGTGGCCCGACGTGTGGGGACAGGATTGGAAAGAGCAGCCGGTGGTGCTGGAAATCGGTTTTGGCATGGGTGACGCCACGGCCCACATCGCGCAGGTGCTGCCCGATACGGTGTTTCTGGGTTGCGAGGTGCACGAACCCGGCGTAGGGGCCTTGCTCAAGCTGATCGGCGAGCGCGGGCTGCGCAACCTGCGCATCGTGCAGCACGACGCGGTCGAGGTGCTGGAACACATGATTCCCCCCACCAGCCTGGACGGCGTGCACATTTTCTTTCCCGACCCCTGGCACAAGACGCGCCACCACAAGCGCCGCCTGATTCAGGCCCCCCTGGTGCAGTTGCTGTGCTCCCGCCTCAAGCCCGGCGGCTACGTGCATTGCGCCACCGACTGGGCGCCGTATGCCGAGCAGATCCTGGATGTGTTGCGGTCTGAACCGATGCTGCGCAACCGCTCCCCCCACCCCGAGGGTTATGCCGATCGGCCGAGTTATCGCCCGGTGACCAAGTTCGAGCGCCGCGGCCTGCGGCTGGGCCACGGCGTGTGGGATCTGGTGTTCGAGAAAGTCTGACCGCGACGCGCGCGCGTCAGACGCGCTGCTCCACCCAAGCCGCCACGCTGGACAGGGCCTGCGGCAAGGCGCTGGCATCGGTCCCGCCGGCCATGGCCATGTCGGGCTTGCCACCACCTTTGCCGCCGACTTGCTGGGCCACGAAGTTGACCAGTTCACCCGCCTTGACCTTGCCCACGCTGTCGGCGGTCACGCCAGCGGCGATCTGCACCTTGTCGCCGTCGACGGCGGCCAGCACGATGGCGGCGGTTTTGAGTTTGTCTTTGAGCTTGTCCATCGTGTCGCGCAAGGTCTTGGCATCGGCACCTTGGAGTTGGGCAGCCAGCACCTTCAGGCCTTTGACATCCACCACCTGGGACACCAGTTCGTCGCCCTGTGCGGAC
>CANFMY010000173.1 GCA_947448375.1 Comamonadaceae bacterium
GCATCGCACTGTGTTTTGACAGTGTGTCGGTGTGTTTCAGCAATGAAGTCGCGTGAACCGCACAGCGCTGACCCGGCTGGCGTCCCCAATCCCTTGCTGAAACACACCGACACACTGTCAAAACACAGCGCGATGCGGCGCGCCTCGGTCATCGGGTTGCTGCCCATCGCAGCCGCCTGTGCCACCGCAGCATTGAACAGCCTGGCGCCATCCAGGTGTGTGGTGAGGCCTCGCTGGTGTGCCAGTGTGCTGGCCTCCACCAGGTACTTCATGGGCAGCACCTTACCGCCCCAGGTGTTTTCCAGCGCCAGCATGCGGGTGCGGGCAAAGTGCGCATCGTCGGGCTTGATGGCGGCCTCGATGTCGCTCAGCGCTATGCTGCCGTCGGCCTGTTGCAAGAGGGGTTGGGGTTGCACGCTGCCCAGCACGGCGGCACCGCCACCCTCCCAGCGGTAGGCGTGTGCCATCTGTCCCACGATGAATTCGTCGCCCCGCTCGCAATGCGCGACGATGCCGCACAGATTGCTTTGCGTGCCGGTGGCCATGAAGAGCGCCGCTTCGAAGCCCAGGAGATCCGCAATCTTGTCTTGCAGGGCATTGACGCTGGGGTCATCGCCAAACACATCGTCGCCCACCTCGGCTTGCATCATGGCGTCGCGCATGGCGCGCGTGGGGCGGGTGACCGTGTCGCTGCGCAAATCCACGCTGCGTGGGGGCGTTGGGGTGGTGGGAGTGGGCGAGGCGGAGGAGGTCATGGCAGTCACCAGGTAGACCCTCTAGGTTAACAACATCCTGACCGGTATGCCATCATCGGGCCATGACCAGAACGTGGGTGTTGCTCGATTCCATTGCCTTGATTGACGCCGAGGCGTGGGATCAGGTGGTGGTGTCGGGCTCGCATGGCGGCGCCTCGGCGGCCCAGTTTGTGCTCGACCTGGGGCAGGCCCGGGGGCGTTGGCCTCACCTCGTGTTCTACAACGACGCCGGCGGCGGCAAAGACCGGGCCGGCATTGTGGCACTGGAGATGCTGGGCGCACAGGGGGTGGCGTGCGCCACGTATTCCCACGACTCGGCCCGCATTGGCGACGCGCAGGATGGGCTGGCGTGCGGCGTGCTGACCCACGCCAACGCGCAGGCCCGGTCCCTGGGGATCAGACCAGGGGATACGGTCCGCGAGTGGGTCGACCGTCTGACTGAACGCGCCAAAGCAGTGCAACCACGGCACTGAGTGCCGTTACTCGATCGCGAGCAACTCGACGTCGAACTTCAAGGTGGCATTGGGGGGAATAACGCCACCAGCACCTCGAGCGCCGTAGCCCAGATCGGCGGGGATGATCAGCGTGCGCTGGCCGCCCACCTTCATGCCCTGCACACCTTCATCCCAACCGCGGATGACCATGCCGCCGCCCAACGGAAACTCAAACGGATCGTTGCGGTCGCGGCTGGAGTCGAACTTGGCGCCTTGTTCGCCGTTGTCATACAGCCAGCCGGTGTAGTGCACCTGCACGTAACTGCCTGCGGCGGCGGTGTCGCCACTGCCTTCCACAACGTCCAGGTATTGAAGGCCAGAGTCGGTGGTGATCATGAGAGGTTCCGTTTCAGCAAAGCAAATCCAGTCCGCAGTGTAGCAAGCGTTCAACGACCCACCAGCGCGCTCAGCTCGATGGCCAATCCCATGGCCTGATAGCCGAGCCGGTTGGGGTGCAGCTTGTCACCGGCGCCGCCCACCGTGGTGTCGTGCACAAACTGTGGTTTCATGCCGCCGGTGTCGGGGTCGAGGAGGGCCGTATCGAATTCCACCACGCCATCAAATACGCCCGAGGTGCGGATGAACTGGTTCAGGGCCTTGCGCTTTGCATCCTGTAGGGCGCAACCGTGAGCCGCACTCGTGCTGCCCAGCGCCGAGATCACCGTGGCGCCCAGCACTTGAACGTTGGGGATGTGCTGGCGCATGCGGGCCACGCCAGTTCGCATGCCCTCGCTCACGGCCTCGACACTCGCGTTGCCGTTCGCGCTGAAGTCGTTGGTGCCTTCCAGCCAGATGACGGTGCTCACCCCGGACAGGCTCAGGATGTCTCGCTCGAGCCGCATGAGGGCCGAGGGGCCGCCTGGAAAAGGCTGGGTGAGGCTGTACTGGGCGGGTCCCACCACCTGATTGCCACCGATGCCCGCGTTGAGCACCACCACCTTCTGGCCATAGTCGCGGTGCAGGCGACGCGACAACACATCTGGCCAGCGATCGTCCCCGTTCAGCGTCGAGCCGGTGCCATCGGTGATCGAGTCGCCAAATCCCACGACCACGCGCGTGTCGGCCGGGGCCATCATGTCGACGGCGTCCAGAAAAAACCACGAGGTCGTGGTGAAGGTGAAGGCGGACTCTTCCTCGCGATGGCCCTGCGAGCCCGTGCCCGGCGCCGTGAGGTACGAGGTGGTGAGCGCCTTGGCGTGCCACGTCATGGGGCCACTGGTGTCGGGGACATGAAAGCTCACGGCCAGGCGTCGCCCCTCCAGCCAGGGCAGGGTATCGGGCTGCACGAAGGGCAGATCGACCGGGTCACTCCACACCGATTGGCCGGCTGGCACGCTCACACGACCTTGGCCGTCAAAACTCACGGCTCGGTTGGTCCCCTTCATCACGTCCGAGCTGCCTTGTTGCACGCCCACGTAGACATCGGCAAAGGTGACGGCTTGTGTGCCCAGGGCGTTGGAGAGACGGATGCGGGTCTGGGGGCCCCAGTGGTCGGGACGAACGATGAGACGGAACGACTGGTCCCGCGCGCCCAGCTCCGGTTGCGGGAACACCCCGGTCATGAGGGGCTGAGCCGATGGGTTGCCCACCGGGTACGGACCCTGGACCGAGCCGATCCAGCTGGTGACCCATTTCATGTCAGTGGCGGCCTTCACGAGCGTGTGACCCCACACGAGGGGGCCCAGCAGCAGGCCCGGAATGCGACGCAGCAGTGCTGATTTCTGAGGAATGTCGGCATGATGACAAGGTCAGGTTGTGCAGGTGGGCGTGTCCCACGCAGGGGGGCATTGTGCCGGTTGTGTTTCCGGGTCGGTTGTCTCAAGGGCTACAGCCACTTCCCAGCGGCGGCTGGGTATTCCCCTCAATTTCGCACAACTACCGATGGCCTAAGCGCGGTCAAACTGCTATGGTTCGGGCGGCGCTGGCTTGTCGGGTTGCAAGCCGCCATTTGTGCGAACCCAGGCTTTGACATGAAGCCGCAAGGAGCAAGACCATGAATTTCTGGAATCGACTGTTGGCCCCCTTCGTGCTGGGCGCTTTGTTGGGTGGCAGCGCTTGGGCGCAAAACATCTCCATCGCCACGGGCGGCACGGGCGGGGTTTACTACCCGCTGGGCGGTGGCATGGCCGCCGTCTTGTCCAAGCACGTCCCCGGCCTGCAAGCCACGGCTGAAGTCACCGGCGGCTCGGTGGACAACCTCAAACTCATCAGCACGGGCAAGCCCTACCTCGGCATGGTCATGTCCGACGCAGCGCAGGACGCACTCAAAGGCGTGGACAAATTCAATGGCAACAAGGTGCCACTCAAAACCCTGATGGTGATGTACCCCAACCGCATGCATGTGGTGAGTATTGAGGGCAAGGGCGTGAGCAAGATGTCGGACCTCAAGGGCAAACGCGTCTCCACCGGCGCACCCGGTAGCGCCACCGAAGTGATGGCGTTTCGACTCATCGAGGCCGTGGGCCTCGACAAGGACAAGGACATGAAGCGCGAGCGCCTGAGCGTGGCCGAGTCGGTCAACGCCCTCAAGGACGGCAAGATCGACGCATTCTTCTGGGTCGGCGGTCTCCCCACCGCCGCGGTGACCGACCTGGCCAACACCCCGGGCACCAAAATCAAGATGGTTGACCATGCCGATGCCGTGGCGGCCATGAACAAGAAGTACGGCAACCTCTACATCGAGGATGTCATCGACAAGAGCATCTACAAGGGCATGGAGGCCGACAACAAGCAGGCCACGGTGATGAACATCCTGGTGGCCCATGAAAACCTCGACGAGAAGACCGCTTACAACATCATCAAGACGGTGTTCGAGAAGAAGGATGAGCTGGTCGCGGTGCACAAAGAGGCCATCAATTTCAAGCTGGACAGCCAGAAGGCCTCGGCCTCGCCCATTCCTTTCCATCCCGGAGCCATCCGCTACTACGCTGAGAAGGGCATCAAGATCGCCCCATGACGTCAGTTCCATCATCGGGTGCCGTGAGCGAGCACCAGGTCAGTCAGGCATCGCTCGCCAAGGCCGAAGAGTTCATTGAAGCCGAGGAGGGCGCAGCCAACAAGTTCAAAGGCTGGATGGCCCTGGTGCTGACCCTGCTCGCGGTGGGCATGTCGGTGTTCCACTTGTACACCGCGTATGCCATCGTGCCCACGCAGGTGCTGCGACCCGTGCACGTGGGCATGGTGCTGTTCCTGTGCTTCCTGATGTTCCCCATCGCGACCCAGTTTCGCCATCGCATCATGTGGTGGGACTGGATGGCTGCGGCCCTGTCGGTGGCGGTGGTCTGGTACCTGATACAAGGCGGGGACGACTTCACCGATCGCAACACGCTGCCCAATTCGCTCGACGTGTTCTTCGGCGTGTGTCTGATTGCGCTGGTGCTGGAGGGCATGCGCCGCACCAACGGCTGGGTGATGCCTGTCATCACGCTGGCTTTCATCGCTTACGCGCTGGCCGGCCCGATGCTGCCAGCGCCCTGGACGCACAAGGGCTATGAACTGGGTCGTCTGGTGGGCGTGCTCTACATGACCCTGGAGGGTATTTACGGCGTGGCGGTGGATGTCTCCGCCTCGCTCATCATCTTGTTCACCATCTTCGGTGCGTTCCTCCAGTATTCCGGGGCGGGCAAGTTCTACATCGATTTCTCCTTTGCGGCGATGGGGGGCAAGTCCTCCAGCGCGGGGCGCACGGTGGTGCTGTCATCCTTCCTGCTGGGCGGGCCTTCCGGTTCGGGGGTGGCCACCACGGTCACGTTGGGGGCCGTCGCCTATCCCATGCTCGCCAAGGTGGGCTATGAGCGCAACGCTGCAGGTGGTTTGCTCTCGGCGGGTGGGTTGGGCGCCATCATCTCGCCGCCGGTGCTGGGCGCGGCCGCTTTCCTGATCGCCGAGTTCCTCAAGATTTCCTATCTCGACGTGCTGCTCATGGCCGTCATTCCCACCGTGCTGTTTTACCTCGCGCTCTTCCTGATGGTGGAGATTGACGCGCGCAAATACGGCATGAAGGACAGCGCTATCCAGGCCGTGGACACGGTGTGGAACCTGGCGCGTCAATACTGGTTCCACTTCCTGTCGCTGATTTCCATCGTGGTCTTCATGCTGTGGGGTTTCTCGCCCGTGCTCTCGGTGTTCTGGGCCACGGTCGTGTCCTTGATCACCAGCCTGCTGCGCTCGGACACGGCACTGATTCCTCGCGATCTGTTCTCGGCGTCGTCGTCGGGTCTGGGCCAACGTCTGATGTCGATGCCCTTGATGAAGGCGCTGGAAGCCGGGTCTGTGGGCATGCTCAATGTGGCCACCACCTGTGCGGGGGCGGGCATCATTGTGGGCGTGGTCACGCTCACCGGGCTGGGGTTGAAGTTCAGCACCATCGTGATCGACTATGCTGCGGGCTCGCTGCTCTTGACGGCCATCTTCTCGGCTCTGGTCGTGTGGATCGTGGGACTGGCCGTGCCGGTGACGGCGTCTTACATCATCTGTGCCGTGATTGCAGCGCCTGCGCTGACCAAGCTGGGCGTGCCGGATTTCGCGGCGCACATGTTCATCTTTTATTACGCGGTGCTGTCGGAGGTATCGCCCCCCACCGCCTTGTCGCCGTTCGCGGCGGCAGCCATCACCGGAGGTGACCCGTACAAGACCACGCTGCAGTGCTGGAAGTACACCGTGCCCGCGTTTCTGGTGCCGTTCATGTTTGTGCTGGACCCCAGCGGTCAGGGCCTGCTGCTGATGGGGTCGACCAAGGCGCTCGCCACCGCTCCCTGGGGCTCGATCGCCCTGGTGACGCTCACGGCGGCCTTGGGCATTGCCGCCATCGCGGCGGGCTTTCAGGGCTGGGCCTGGCTCAAGACCACAACGCTGGAGCGCACCTTGTTGATCGTGGCAGGCTTTGCCCTGGTCTATCCCTCGTCTTGGACCGATCTGGGCGGTCTGGCCATGGTGATCGTGGCGGTGGCCTCGCAGTGGTGGCGTCTGCGACTATCGCTCACCGTTTGACGTGATGGACACCGACCCGCTCCATTGGCACGGGGTGGGGGGTCAAGCTGGCGCGGGTGGCAGAGGCGGGCGTGCGAGCCAGAACGAGAGGAAACCGGTGCCAGCCAGCAAGGCCAGCACGGTAAAGCCCATCTGGTAGTCGCCGGTGACGTCACCCAGAAATCCGGCCAGCATGGGGCCCAGCACCTGGCCAATGGCCGCAACCCCAGCCGACAAGCCCAGAATCATGCCAATGGAGCGTCGGCCAAAGTAGTCGGCGCGGATGGCCTGCATGAAGGGCCCTCGCAAACCCCAGGCAAACCCGTGCAGCAGGGCAAAACCCACC
>CANFMY010000174.1 GCA_947448375.1 Comamonadaceae bacterium
ACACTCCCTGCCACAGGGTTGGTGGCCACCTACGATGCACCCCACGCACCCTTTCAGGTCCAGGCCTATCCGCTTCGTGAACCGCAGCCGGGCGAAGTGTTGGTTCGGGTGAGCATGTCAACCATCTGTCGATCGGACATTCACTCCTATCAGGGGCATCGACCCAATCCATGTCCGGGCGTGCTGGGTCATGAAATTGTGGGTTGCATCGTCTCGCTGGGCGCTGGCGTCGATCAGGACATGCGGGGTGACCCTCTACAGGTGGGTGATCGAATCACCTGGAGTGAATACTTCATCCCGGGGGCCAACTACTTTTCCGACGTGCTGGATCTGCCGCAAAAGTCACCCGGCGTGGAGAAATATGGACACCTTGCTGCCACTACACCGCCTCATCACCACGGCGGTTTCGCGCAGTATTGCTACATCCTGCCTCGGTCGTGGATTCTGAAATTGCCCAGCTGTTTGAGTGACGAAGAGGCAGCGCCCCTCAACTGCGGCGTGGCCACCATGGTGGCCGTCACCGAAGCAGCCCGGATCCAATTGGGCGACACCGTGGTGATCCAGGGCCTGGGTTTGCTGGGTCTGTATGGTGCTGCCTTGGCTAGGTCGCGTGGTGCGCGTCGGGTCATCGGTCTGGATGTGCACGCGGGTCGGCGACAGCAATCGCTGCAGTTCGGCGTCGATCATGCCTTGGATCCTACCGGGGACATGAAGGCCCTGTTACATCAGATTCATGCGCAGTGCCCCCCTCACGGTCCGGACGTCGTAATCGAAGTCTGTGGCGTGCCAGAGGTGATTCCCTTAGGCATGGCGCTGGTACGAACGGGTGGCACCTACGTCATTGCCGGCATGGTCAGCCCGAATGCCCAGGTGACACTTGATGCCAACCTGATTCTCAAAAAAATGATCACGCTGCGAGGTGTGCACAACTACCATCCCCGGCATTTGGTGCAGGCGCTCGATTTTGCGGTCACGCATCGGCATAGCTACCCGTTCAAGCAGTTGGTTGATGGGCACTACACGCTTGCACAAGTCGATCAGGCCATGCACGACGCTGCCACGCAACGGGTGCTGCGCGCTGCCATACAGCCCTGACAAGGAGTTCATGTTGTGAACACGCACGTCCTGCTCACACCCGGCCCCCTCACCACCAGTCCACAGACCAAACAGGCCATGCTGACTGACTGGGGGTCTTGGGACACGGCCTTCAATCAACTCACCGCGTCGGTGTGCTCAGACATCGTACAGATCGTCAACGGTGCCTCCACCCATGTGTGTGTCCCGTTACAAGGCAGTGGTACTTTTGCGGTTGAAGCAACCCTGGGCACATTGGTACCTCCCACCGGCAAAGTGCTGGTACCCAACAACGGCGCATACTGCCAGCGTATAGCGCGCATCTTGCGATATCTGGGTCGTGGCGTCGTTTTGCTGGATCACCGGGACGTAGAGCCAGCAGATCCAGCCCGCATCGATGCAGCCTTGAGCGCAGACTCCAGCATCACACACGTGGCGCAAGTGCATTGCGAGACCGGCACTGGCATTTTGAACCCGTTGCAAGACATCGCCAGAGTGGTGCGCCGACATGGACGTCGATTGATTGTGGATGCCATGAGTTCACTGGGAGCTGTGCCCATTGATCTGAGCACCACGCCCATCGACGCGGTGATTGCGGCTTCTGGCAAATGTCTGGAGGGCGCACCCGGCATGGGATTCATCGTGGTCCGGCGTGATCTTATCGAGTCATCGCCGGGCCACAGCCACTCACTGGCCCTGGACCTTCACGATCAATGGATCTATATGCAGAAATCCGGTCAATGGCGCTTCACGCCTCCGACGCATGTGGTGGCAGCCTTGCGCGTGGCGCTGGACCAATTTCTGGCTGAAGGGGGCACGGTTGCACGAGGGGCACGCTATCGTGCCAATTGCCATACGCTCACGCAAGGCATGCGTGCCCTGGGGTTTCAGCTCTTGCTGCCGGAAGCCACGCAATCTCACATCATCGTGACCTTTCATGCGCCGCAACATCCGGCATACAACTTTGATGCGCTGTACCGGGGTGTGCGGGAGAAAGGTTTCATTCTCTACCCAGGCAAGCTGACTCAAATCGACACGTTCCGTGTAGGTTGCATTGGCGCCATTGATGCCGGGGTTATCAAACAGGCCGTAACCGCCATTAAACAGACCATGCAAGAACTGGGCATTCAACCTTGAATGCAACGTTCGCACTATCCGCTTGACTTGAAGCCCGACACCATGAATCGTCCTTCCATCGCAGCCGTCCACTTATGGGAACAGTTGCTTGACATTTACGAAGCCCGCGCCTTGAATCCCTACGGGCTGAGTCTGATCAACCAACGAGCTCACGCGGTTCAGTCTGGTGAGCATGCGCGACAACAGGGTTTGTCCGACTCCCTGGTCACGGCAGCCTTGCTGCATGACATCGGACACATGGTGCACGAGTTGGGTGATCACCCCGCTGCGCAAGGCATTGATGATCAGCACGAGGCCATCGGAGCCGCGTGGTTGTCTCAGCATTTCGGACCGGCTGTGGCCGATCCCGTTCGGCTGCATGTGGCTGCAAAACGATACCTGTGCACCGTAGAGCCCACTTATCGTGACCGACTCTCACGTGACTCCATCGAAAGCCTGGCTTTGCAAGGGGGGCTCATGCGTGAGCAAGAGGTCATCGCGTTTGAGCGCGAACCCTATGGCCAGGATGCGGTGGGCCTGCGTCGTATAGACGAACTCGCCAAAGATCCGAATGCACCCGATATCGCATTTGCCGAATTTCGAGACACGGTCTTGCGTGTCTGTCCTGGTTGAGGGGGAATGGACGTTGCCAGCACGGTGTCTTCCGCAAATGGCTGGACTGTGAAGCCACCGGAGATGGGTTTGTCTTGATGGGTTGCGTCATATCGTCGAAATCTTCATGTCACAGAGATTTCATGAACCCCGGGTAACCTTGTCATGTTGAACACCATGCACCCATGACTCATCCCGTTCACATTTCCAACGTCCGTAAATCATTCGGCCACACGTCGGTGCTGCACGATGTATCGCTGGTGGTTCAACCTGGCGAATTTGTGTCACTGCTGGGACCCTCGGGATGCGGCAAATCCACACTGCTGCGCATCATCGCCGGACTGGAGCAACAAGACCAGGGAGACGTTCATATCGGAGAACGATTGGTCAACGATGTGGCTGCAAGGGATCGTAACGTGGCCATGGTGTTTCAGAATTACGCTTTGTATCCGCACATGACGGTGCGCGACAACATTGCCATGCCCTTGATCATGGACCGACTGGGCTTAGTGGCGCGACAGCCGATGGTGATGAACTGGTTGCCAGCCAATCGATCCACCCTGCGGGACATCGACCAAGAGGTCTGCTTCATTGCTGACAGTTTGCAGCTAGGCGCACTGCTGGATCGCAAGCCCTGTCAGTTATCGGGCGGCCAGCGTCAGCGGGTGGCCCTGGCGCGTGCCATGGTGCGGGATCCTTCGATCTTTTTGATGGACGAGCCGCTGTCGAATCTGGATGCCAAATTGCGCGTCGAAGTACGGGATGAATTGGCCGACTTGCATCAGCGTCTGGGGGCCTCGTTCTTGTATGTCACCCACGATCAAAACGAAGCCTTGACCCTCTCGCATCGGGTGGCGGTGATGGAAAAAGGGAGAATTCTTCAATTGGATACCCCTCAGCGTCTTTATGAAGCGCCAGCCAATCTTGCCGTGGCCCGGTTCATCGGATCGCCCATGATCAACACCTGGGACATCAGCGTTGATGCAGCGGGCTGGTTTCAGGATTTTTCCGGCTCACATGCGTGTGGTCCTTTGCGTTCATGCCGACTTACGGTAGGCTTGCGCCCAGAGCATCTGCAAGTGGCAAGAGGTGTGGACTTTGAGTATCCGGTGGATAGTCAAGTACAGGTGGTGGTGCGTCGCTGCGAACACCAGGGTCCGGAATGGTTGCTGCAGTTGCACAGCGATACATCACCGGCCATTGCCTTGCAAGCGCGCGTGCCGCAGCGTCGACTAGACCAGATGCCTGTCAACGGCGACCGAATCACGGTCGGCTGGAGCTGGAATGATGTGTTCGCTTTTGATACCCATGGAGACCGGCTTGAGGTGACCTGGGTTCCAGCTGCCCGAAAGGCTGCATGAACACGCCGGGCCAGCAGGCACGTGTGCAGGGCACTCGCCACAGTGGCAATTGGGCGCCACTGGGTCTGGCTGCACCTGCGGCCCTGCTGTTGATACTGCTGTATGTGATTCCCATCATCTGCCTGGTGTTGCTCAGTTTCACCGACTATGAATTGGGCGCACTCGAGATGCGCTGGATTGGCTGGAACAACTTTGCACGCATCACGCAGGATGCGGTTTTTCTTCGCTCCATTCACAACACCCTTCTGTATGTGGCTCTGGTGATTCCCACCAGCGTGGTACTGGGCCTGGTGTTTGCCATGCTCATTCACAGCAGGCGAGCAACGCGGTCGTTGTATGAGGTGATTTATTTTCTACCAGTCACTTCCACGCTGATTGCCATGGCCACTGTCTGGCAATTCCTGTTGCATCCCAAGCTGGGTCCTGTTAATCAGTTCCTCCAGCAGTTCGGTCTTACATCCCAGGCGTTCATCACTGACCCAAACTGGGTCCTTCCCACTCTGGCCATGATTGGAGCCTGGCAGATAGTGGGATTTAACATGATTCTCTTTCTGGCTGGTCTGTCCAATATTCCGCGCGAACTGTACGACGCCGCCGCCGTGGATGGTGCGAATGGCTGGCTGGATCGATTCACCCGCATAACCTGGCCGCAATTGGGGCCGACCACCTTGTTTGTTGTCATCACCACTTGCATCACGGCCTTCAAAGTATTTGACACCGTGGCGACATTAACGCAGGGCAGGGGGGAATCCGAAGTCTTGCTGTACGCCATCTACCTTGAGGGATTTCAGTATTTCAAGATGGGATATGCCAGTGCGTTGACCTTGGTGTTCCTGGCTTTCATTCTCGTGTGCGCCGTCTGGCAAATGCGCCACTGGGACCGTAAGGTGCATTACGCATGACTGTCATGATCCGTCGTGCGGTGCCTCACTTCTTACTGCTGCTGGGGGCAGTTTGGATGCTCATGCCTTTTGTGTGGATGCTGTGCACCGCTTTCAAGGATCCGAGCGAGATTTTCGAAGCTTCGTTGTGGCCATGGCCGCGAACCTGGTACGGCTGGACACACTTTCTTGAAGTTCTGAAGACAGCCCCTATCGCTCGCTACATGGTCAATGGGGCGGTCGTCTGCACAGGCATTCTGATCGTTCAGTTGCTGGTGGCGATTCCAGCGGCCTACGCATTGGCCAAGCACCAATTCTGGGGAAGGGATACGTTGCTACTGGGCATTCTGGCCGCCTTGACGATTCCCATTCAGGTGACCGCCTTGCCGCTCTATCTGGGGCTGTCTGCCCTGGGTTGGCTCAACTCCTACCTGGCCCAGATGCTGCCTTTCTTTCTGTCGATGTTCGCCATCTTTTTGCTGCGCCAGCATTTCAAAACCTTCCCCGATGAAATCATTCAGGCAGCCCGACTGGATGGCATGACCGAATGGGAAATTGTCTGGCGCGTGGTGACGCCATCGGCGACACCCGCTATCGCCGCGTTCTCCATCTTCTCGCTGGTAGCGCACTGGAATGATTTGTACTGGCCCATGATCGTCATCTCCAGCACGGAGCTGGCGCCTCCCCCACTGGGCATGCTGTTGTTTGCGACGGCGGAATCGGGGGCCAACTATGGAGCCTTGATGGCGGGCGCCACCTTGATCACCGCTCCGATGGTCCTGGCCTTTTTGCTGGCGCGACGTCGTTTCATTCAGGGCATCACGATGACCGGATTTCGGTGAGCCCACCTTTTCCCAACCCTTCCTTTTCGTCCATCCATTCAGGAGAACCCATGAAATTTATCCGGAAAACCCTGGCCGCACTTGGCCTCGCGGCGTGCGCAGCGACCCCCGCCGTGGCGCAATCCAGCGTTACGCTGGACGTGCTGTACTGCTATCCCAGCTTTGCTCGCTTTCACGAACCCCTGGCTGCAGAGTTCATGAAAACGCATCCCAACATCAAGATTCAGTTCCGCGCCCCGTCGGCCAGCTACGATGAGGGCCACCAGGTGATCCTGCGCAGCGCAGTGACCAACCAGTTGCCTGATGTGTACTACTCGGGTTTTCACCTCCTGGGTGAAATGTCTCGCACGCTGGAGAAGCGCGGTCAAATCGTGGATTTGTCCCCTTGGCTCAAAGGCGAGCCAGCCAACTTCGCCACCACACAGTTTGCGCCGCGCATGATGTCGCTGTCGCAAGTCGACGGCAAGCAGTACGGTCTGGCCTTCAATGCCTCGTCACCCATCATGTACTACAACGTTGACCTGGTGCGTCGCGCCGGAGGCGACCCGAAAAATATGCCCAATACCTGGGATGGTCTGATCCAGCTGGCTGGCAGGATCAAGGCACTGGGTGGAGA
>CANFMY010000175.1 GCA_947448375.1 Comamonadaceae bacterium
CGTGATGGCGCTGGTGCTGCTGCCCGCAGCCACCCTGGGCCTGATGGCCGCCGCGCGGGAGGCGAGCCTGGGCAAATTTCCCCTGCCCATGGTGCTGGTGAGCGCTTTGCGCGCGGGTCAGCAACGCAAGCGCGAAATGGTGATTCTGGGCCTGCTGTACGCGGGTGGCTTTCTGGGCATCATGGGCTTGTCGAGTCTGTTCGATGGTGGCACCTTTGCCCGGCTGTACCTGGTGGGCGGCACCTTCACCCGCGAGACCGTGCTGGACAGCGGTTTTCAAACCGCCATGTGGGTCTCCACCCTGCTGTACCTGCCGCTGTCGGCCTTGTTCTGGCATGCACCGGCCCTGGTGCACTGGCACAGCCAACCGGCGGTCAAAAGCGTCTTTTTCAGCCTGGTGGCCTGCCTGGGCAACTGGCGCGCCATGGGCGTGTACCTGCTGACCTGGTGCGGCGTGCTGGGCGCTTTGTCCCTGGGGATCTTGCTGGTGGCCAGCCTGGCCGACAGCGCCGAAATTGTCTCGGTGTTGCTGCTGCCCCTCATGCTGCTGGTCGCGGCCATGTTCTTCACCTCCAGCTACTTCACGTTTCGCGACAGCTTTGTGAGTGATCCCATCCTGGCGTGATGCCAACTCTGGGCTGCAGGGGGGAGCACCTCGGGTTCGGCCAGCTGCGCACGCGAGCAGCCGGCGTCACACCGGGGTGAGTTTGGCGACCGACAAGGCCAGCCACTTGACCCCATGGCGTGGGAAGTTCACTTGCGCACGCGCATCCTCGCCGCTGCCTTCAAGCGCCAATACCGTGCCTTCACCAAACTTGGTGTGAAACACCTGCATGCCAGACCGCACCCAGGCGTTGGGCCCCTCGGATGCCGCCACCGACCGCGCGGGCACGGAAGGGCTGCCGAGGCCCCCCGCTCTGGCGGTTGAGGTGGCAGCGGAGCTGCCGGTCCAATCCTGCCAGCCGCCCGCGCGCTCGCTGCGGCGCTCGAATCCACCGTCCGCCCCCCAGCGCTGCGCAGGCAAGCCCCCCTTGGGGCTGAGCCACTTGAGCGTGTGCTCGGGCATTTCGTCAAAGAAGCGGCTGCGGATGTTGTAGCGTGTCTGCCCGTGCAGCATGCGGGTTTGCGAGTGGCTGAGGTACAGGCGACGACGCGCCCGCGTCACGGCCACATACATCAGGCGTCGCTCCTCTTCCAGACCATCTGCGCTGCTGAGGGAGTTTTCGTGCGGGAACAAGCCCTCTTCCAGGCCGGTGATGAAGACGCAGTCGAACTCCAGTCCCTTGGCGGCATGTACCGTCATGAGCTGAATCGCGTCCTGCCCGGCTTGCGCCTGGTTGTCGCCGGCCTCGAGCGCGGCGTGCGTCAAAAACGCCACCAGCGGCGAGAGCGTCTCGCCCGTGTCCTGGTTGGTCATCAGGGCCTGGCGATTGGCCTCTGGGGTTGTTGCCTCAAGGGCCGGTTCGGCCTCCGGTGCCACCGCCGCCGTGTCTTCGGGCCGCGCCACGGCATCGCGGCCAAAGCCCTCCTGCATCACGAAGCTCTCGGCCGCGTTGACGAGTTCCTCCAGGTTTTCCACCCGGTCGGCGCCGTCGCGTTCGGTGCGGAAGTGCTCGATCAAGCCGCTGTCGGCCAGCATCAGTTCGATGATCTCGCGCAGGTTCAGCCCCTGGGTCTGGGCGCGCAACCTGTCGATCTTGGCCACGAAGGCCGTGAGCGTGGTGCCGGGCTTGCCGGTGACTTGCGGCACCGCGTCGTGCAGCGAACTGTTGGCGGCACGCGCGGCATCCTGCAACTGTTCGATGCTGCGCGCACCGATGCCCCGCGGCGGAAAATTCACCACCCGCAAAAAACTGGTGTCGTCGTTCGGGTTCTCGAGCAGGCGCAAATACGCCAGCGCATGCTTGATCTCGGCGCGTTCGAAAAACCGCAAGCCGCCATACACGCGGTACGGCAAGCCGGCGTTGAACAGCGCGGTTTCGAGCACACGACTTTGCGCGTTGCTGCGATACAGCAGGGCGATCTCGCTGCGCTGCGACACGCCCTGATGGCCATCACCCTCGCGCCCCTCGCGCAGCAGTTGCTTGACCTCGTCCACCAGCCAATGTGCCTCGGCGAAATCGCTGGTGGACTCGACCACGCGGACCGGTTCGCCCGCTCCCTGATCGGTGCGCAGGTTCTTGCCCAGGCGATTGCGGTTGTGGCTGATGAGTTCGTTGGCCGTGTCCAGAATGGCGCCACAGCTGCGGTAGTTCTGCTCGAGCTTGATCTGATGCCGGACCTGAAATTCGCGCACGAAGTCGGCCATGTTGCCCACGCGAGCGCCTCGAAAGGCATAGATGCTCTGGTCATCATCACCGACGGCAAACACGGCGGAGTGAGCCCCGCAGAGTTGCTTGATCCAGGCGTATTGCAGACGGTTGGTGTCCTGAAACTCGTCGATCAGCAGATGACGAAACCGACGCTGGTAATGCTCGCGCACCGGGTCGTTGTCGCGCAACAGCTCATACGAGCGCAGCATCAGTTCGGCGAAATCCACCACCCCTTCGCGCTGGCACTGGGCTTCGTAATGTTCGTAAATGT
This sequence comes from Comamonadaceae bacterium, assembly GCA_947448375.1. Classification (GTDB taxonomy): domain Bacteria; phylum Pseudomonadota; class Gammaproteobacteria; order Burkholderiales; family Burkholderiaceae_C; genus Limnohabitans. The sequence goes on from CANFMY010000175.1 coordinate 2,584, forward strand.
CCACCTTGCGCCGTGTGTCCGCGTCGCGCGCTTCCACTGCGGGGGGGCGCAGCCCCTCTTCCTTGCAATCGTTGATGAACCACTGGGTCTGCTTGGGCGGAAAACGCTCTTCATCGACCCCGAGTTGCTTGCACAGACGCTTGATGGCCGAGAGCTGGTCCTGGGTGTCCAGAATCTGAAAGGTTTGCGGCAACTGAGCCAGCTTCCAGTGCGCGCGCAACAAACGGTTGCACAAGCCGTGGAAGGTGCCGATCCACATGCCGCGCACATTGACGGGCAGCAAGGCCGAGAGGCGGGTGAGCATTTCACGCGCGGCCTTGTTGGTGAAGGTCACCGCCATCAGGCCGCCGGGGCTGATCTGCCCGGTTTGCAGCAGCCAGGCGATGCGCGTGGTCAATACCCGGGTCTTGCCCGAGCCGGCGCCCGCCAGGATGAGGGCATGCTCGGGGGGCAAGAGAACGGCCGCGCCTTGTTCGGGGTTGAGCCCGCGCAAGAGGGGCAACTCTTCTGCGGGGAAGCGTTCTCCCGCAGGTCCCCCGGTGTCGGGCCTGCTCAGGGGTGCGAAAGGGTCGTCGTGCGCAGGCCAGGAAGTCATGCCGGCGATTGTAGAGTTGCGGGTCCAGTTCGGCACGACCCAAGGGCCAACCTCGGGGAGGCGCGCAGGCGCCTGGTCGGGGGAGTCGCAAGACCCCCCGGCTCGGAGTACGGCCCTGGCATTGCCGGCTGACCAGAACGACGCACGCTGATAGAATCAGCCACCGGGCCCAAGATTCTTGCGCCCGGTTTTAGTTTCAGCGTGACAACCCCTTCGGGCCAGCGTCAGCCTGCACTGAAACCCTCTGCGAGGGTTGTGTGTTGTGGGGCTGCTGTCAGACCCTTCACGCGTCACTAAGCCGGCCAGGCCAAGCGCTCATCCACAACATCGTGTGTATCACTGGAGCTTGGACATCATGGAAATTTTCGACTACGACAACATTCTGTTGCTGCCGCGCAAGTGCCGCGTGGAAAGCCGCTCGGAATGCGACCCCAGCGTCACACTGGGCGCTCACACCTTCCGCCTGCCGGTGGTGCCGGCCAACATGAAGACGGTGGTGAACGAGTCGATCTGCGAATACCTGGCGCGTCATGGCTACTTTTATGTCATGCACCGTTTCGACCTGGACAACGTGGCCTTTGTGCGCGAGATGAAACGCAAAGGCGTGTACGCCTCCATCTCCCTGGGCGTGAAGCAGCCTGATGTCGACACGGTGGACCAGCTGGTTGCCGCCGGCCTCACCCCCGACTACATCACCATCGACATCGCCCACGGCCACGCCGACAGCGTGCGCAAGATGATCGGCTACATCAAGGAAAAAATGCCCTCGGCCTTCGTGATTGCCGGCAACGTGGCCACGCCCGAAGCCGTGATCGACCTGGAAAACTGGGGTGCCGACGCCACCAAGGTGGGCGTGGGCCCGGGCAAGGTCTGCATCACCAAGCTGAAAACCGGCTTTGGCACCGGCGGCTGGCAGCTGTCCGCGCTCAAATGGTGTGCCCGCGTGGCCACCAAGCCCATCATCGCCGACGGCGGCATTCGCAGCCACGGCGACATCGCCAAGAGCGTGCGCTTTGGTGCCACGATGGTGATGATCGGCTCGCTGTTTGCCGGTCATGAAGAGTCACCCGGCAAGACGGTGGAAGTCGACGGCGAGCTGTTCAAGGAATACTACGGCTCGGCCTCGGACTTCAACAAGGGCGAGTACAAGCACGTCGAGGGCAAACGCATTCTCGAGCCCATCAAGGGCACGCTGGCCGACACGCTGCGCGAAATGCAGGAAGACGTGCAAAGCTCGATTTCGTATGCCGGCGGCACCAAGCTGATGGACATCCGCAAGGTGAACTACGTCATCCTGGGCGGGGACAACGCGGGCGAACATTTGCTGATGTGAGGGGCCGCGCGGCGGACGGCGCAACGCTATCGCCGCGCAACCCCGCAGGCCTCCTCTTCTGACGGGTCACCACGGGGCCCCCTCACCGGGGGTGCCCCGTGGTCATCAATCGTCTGCCACGTGTTCAAACCGCGGCCGAACCACCCCCTCCACCTCTACCGTCTGGGCAAACATGCTCGCTGGCCGGACCCAGAGGCCACGCTCGCCATACAAAGCCCGGTACACCGTCATCGGCTCCAACGTCTCGCTGTGACGCGCCGTGTCGATGACCTCGTACAGGCCGCCCTTGTAGTGACGATACAGGCCCGGGCGCGTGGGCATCAGTGAAGGCAGATCGCTGTCGTTCATGGTGGGCTCGAAATTGACTCGTTCAAAAAAAAGACCCGACATCGCTGCCGGGTCGTTCAGGTGTCGGCGCCCCTCGAGGAACACCGATCCAGGCCGCTGGCTTACACCGTCACGCCCTTGGCCGTCTCCGCGTACTCCTCGATCTGGTCGAAGTTCATGTACTTGTAGACACTGGCCGCATCCTGGCTGAGGACGCCCACAGCTTCCTGGTACTCCGCCACCGTGGGGATTCTGCCCAGCTTGGAGCACACCGCCGCCAGTTCCGCCGAGACCAGGAACACGTTGGTGTTCTTGCCCAGACGGTTGGGGAAGTTGCGGGTGGAGGTGGACACGACCGTGGCCCCTTCACGCACCTGCGCCTGGTTACCCATGCACAGCGAGCAGCCGGGCATTTCGGTGCGGGCGCCGGCCGCGCCGAAGGTGGAGTAATGGCCTTCCTTGATCAGCTCGCTCTCGTCCATCTTGGTGGGCGGGGCCACCCACAGCTTGACCGGGATGTCGCGCGCACCGCCCAGCACCTTGGAGGCGGCACGGAAGTGACCGATGTTGGTCATGCACGAACCGATGAACGCCTCGTCGATCTTGGTGCCCGCCACGTCGCTCATGAACTTGGCGTCATCCGGGTCGTTCGGGCAGCAGACGATCGGCTCCTTGATGTCAGCCAGATCGATCTCGATCACGGCGGCGTACTCGGCATCCTGGTCGGCCTCGAGCAGGTTGGGCTTGGCCAGCCAGGCTTCGACCGCCTTGATGCGGCGCTCCAGCGTGCGCTTGTCCTGGTAGCCATCGGCAATCATGTTCTTCATCAGCACGACGTTGGACTTCAGGTACTCGGCCACCGGCGCCTGGTTGAGCTTGATCGTGCAGCCGGCCGCAGAGCGCTCGGCGGACGCGTCGGACAGCTCGAACGCTTGCTCGACCTTCAGGTCCGGCAGACCTTCGATTTCCAGAATGCGGCCGGAGAAGACGTTCTTCTTGCCCTTCTTCTCGACCGTCAGCAAACCAGCCTTGATGGCGTACAGCGGAATGGCATGCACCAGGTCACGCAGGGTGACGCCGGGTTGCATCTGGCCCTTGAAGCGCACCAGCACCGATTCGGGCATGTCCAGCGGCATCACGCCCGTGGCGGCGCCAAAGGCCACCAGACCCGAGCCGGCGGGGAAGGAAATGCCGATCGGGAAACGGGTGTGCGAGTCACCCCCCGTGCCCACGGTGTCGGGCAGCAGCAGGCGGTTGAGCCAGCTGTGGATCACGCCGTCGCCCGGACGCAGGGCCACGCCGCCGCGGTTGCTGATGAAGGCGGGCAGCTCGTGGTGCATCTTCACGTCCACGGCCTTGGGATAGGCAGCGGTGTGGCAGAACGACTGCATCACCATGTCAGACGAGAAGCCCAGGCAGGCCAGGTCTTTCAGCTCGTCGCGGGTCATCGGGCCGGTGGTGTCCTGGCTGCCGACCGTGGTCATCTTGGGTTCGCAGTAGGTCCCGGGGCGAATGCCCTGGCCTTCGGGCATGCCACAGGCACGGCCCACCATCTTCTGCGCCAGGGTGTAGCCCTTGCCGCTGTCCTTGGGC
>CANFMY010000176.1 GCA_947448375.1 Comamonadaceae bacterium
CGACAGAGAAAGCCAAGAACGCCGCGCAGCGCATGGTGTCCCAGGAGCCAGACATGGTCGCTGCTTCGGGAGCCTACCTCAGCTCGTTCACACTGGCCGCCACCGAAGTCACCGAACGTGCCAAGCTGCCCATGCTCACGCTGTCGTACTCGGACCTGATCACCTCGCGTGGCTTCAAGTACGTGTTCCAGACCTCGGCCACTGCCGCTGCGCAGGCTGAAATGGCCTTGCCTGTCATGATCAAGCTGGCCGAATCCGCTGGCGTTCGACCCAAGACGGTGGCCATCGTAACCGACAACACCGGCGCCTCAGTGGCTTCTGTCAAGCCCATGCGTGAGCGTTTGCTCAAAGAGATGGGCCTTCAGCTGGTGGTGGATGAAACCTTCACACCGCCGTTGGCCGATGCCACGCCGCTGATCCAGAAGGTGCGTACCGCACGTCCTGACATCCTGTTTGCATTACCCACGGCTGTCTCCGACGCCAAGCTGCTGCTCGAAAAACTCAACGAATTTGGGCTGGGCCAGGGCAAACTGCCGACCGTGGGCTTTGGCATCGTGATGGCTGAGCCCGACATGCTCAAGACCATGGACGCCAGTCAGCTGGATGGTCTGATGTTGGCCGTCGGTAGTTGGGGTTCCAAAGGGCACGAGAAGCTGATCGCCGAACTCAAGACGCGTTACAACGAGCCCTGGATGACGCAAAACGCCATCTCCTCCTATGCCGACATGTGGGTGATCAAAGACGCACTGGAAAGTGCTGGCAAGGCCGACCGTGAAGCCGTGGCCAATGCACTGCACAAGATCGACAGCGGCCCGTCCAAGTTCTATCCCGGTGGTCGCATCAAGTTCGATGATGCAGGTCGTCGTGTGGATGCGGGTCTGACCATCATCCAGTGGCAAAAGGGCACACCGATCACGGTGTATCCGCCCGAGCTGGCCATGGCCCCGCCGACGTGGACCAAAAAGTAAAGTTCTCCATGCGTATTTCCATTGAGGAAGCCCGCTCCTTGCTGGAGCGGGTTATGCAACGACAGGGGCACACGGCCGATGAGGCCGAGATCATTGCCGACCACCTGATGGACTCCGAGTTGCGCGGCCTGCGCCAGGGCGGCCTGGCGCGGGCCCTCAGCATCAGCGAAAGACTGGCTCGTCCAGGTTCGACCCGCAGCCCCATGAACATCGAGCACGAAACCAGTCTGTCGGCGCGTCTCGATGGAGGTGATCAGGTGGGCTATCTGGTGGGGCGACGTGCCACCGAAATTGCCTTGGACAAGGTCAAGGCCCATGGCATTGCGATTGTGGCGGCGCACAACACCTGGTACACCGGCATGCTTTCGTACTATGCCGAGATGGCCGTGGCCGCAGGCAAGGTGTGCATGATTGCCTCCAATGCCACGGCCTGGGTGGCGCCTCATGGGGCCACCGAAGGTCGATTCGGCACTAACCCGATGTGTTTTGCTTTCCCCAGCGAAGGCACGCCGGTGATCTGGGACATTGGCACCTCCATCATCATCCATGCCGACGCCATGTTGGCGCGTCGGCTCGGCCAGTCGCTGGCTCCCGGTGTTGCGTTCAATGCCCAGGGGCAGCCTACCACCGATCCTGGTGAAGCCCTCAGCGGTGCCCTGATGCCTTGGGGCGGCGCCAAGGGCGCAGGATTGGGGCTGGTCGTGCAGTTGCTCGGCATCCTGGCTGGCTCGACGGTGATTCCGCAGGACTTGTCCCGTTTTGGCTTTTTGATCGTGATGGTGGATCCGGGATTGTTGTCTCCGGGAGTGGATTTCCAGGCCCAGGTGGCCGAATATGTGAAGTGGGTGCAATCGGCCCATCCAATCGACCCGCAACAACCGGTGCGCATGCCATTCGAGCGTTCAGCGCGCGACCGGGCACGCCGCCTGCAAGAGGGCGTGGTGGATGTGCCCGACACGATTCACGCCAGTTTGCTGAAACTGGCAGCTTGATGTACTTTGAATGACAGGAGCGTTCTCATGAATCAATTGCCCTTGGCGGTGGTCACCGGTGCCGCACGCGGCATCGGTGAAGCCACGGTCCGCCAGTTTGCGGCCAATGGCTACGCAGTGGCCGCATTGGATGTCAACCGCGAGCGCGGTGAAGCGTTGGCCGAGCAACTGAGAGCCGAGGGACGACAGGTGCAGTTTCATGTCTGCGACGTGGCTGATGCCCAGGCCGTTGACACCTTGGCAGCCTCTTTGCAGCAAAGCCTGGGGCCTGCACGCGTGCTGGTGACCTCCGCGGCACTCATTCCCAACACCGAGTCCATCATGGACATGGACCTGCAGGCGCACGACCGCATGTGGCGCGTCAATTACCACGGCACCGTGCATGCCTGTCGCAGCTTTGGCCGGCAGATGGTGGCGGCCGGGCAGGGCGGGTCCATCGTCACAATTGGCTCCATCAACAGCGTCTTGCCCATGCCATTGCCGGCCTACAACCCTGGAAAGGCGGCCATTGCGCGTCTGACGCAACTGCTGGCCTCCGAGTTGGGACGCCATCGCATCCGCGTCAACAGTGTGGGGCCAACCTATGTGATGACCCCCGAGTTGCAAGCCCGGCTGGATTCAGGCGTGCGGGACCTGGGCAAGATGATGCACGTTCATGCTCTGGAATTTTTGCCCACGCCGGTGGATATTGCTGAGGCCATTGCCTTTTTGTGTTCGCCCCAGGCGCGCGCCATCACCGGCATCTTGCTACCCGTCGATTCAGGCTGGACAGCCAGTGCCACGTACATGACCTATGCCGGTGGCGTGCCCTGGGAACAGGATGGCAAGTCTCACCAGAATTGAGTTGGCACCTGGAAAACCCCCTATTCACGAGGAAATCATCATGATCATTGAAATGCGAGTTTACGAATGTGCCCCTGGTCGCCTGGCGGCCCTGCAAGAACGCTTTGCCAAGCACACCCTGGGATTTTTTCAAAAGCATGGCATCGAGCCCATGGGGTTTTGGACCACCCTGGTGGGACGTAACAACCACGAGCTCACCTATTTGCTCAAGTGGAAGGACATGGCTGAACGCGAGGCCAAATGGAATGCCTTCCAGGCCGATCCCGAATGGATTGCCCGCCGCAACGAGAGCGAGGCTGAAAAACCCATTGTCGCCCGTGTGGAAAATCAGTTTCTGGCGCCTGCTGCCTTTTTCCCCGCAGGTTTGAAAGGTTAAGGCGATGAGTCACAAGCCGATCGGATTTGTCGGACTGGGCAACATGGGTGGGCGCATTGCGCGCCGATTGGTCGATGCGGGTCATGCCGTGCTGGGCATGGACAGCGTGCCGGGACGTGCAGAGAGCTGCGGTGCGGAGCCTGCCCGCTCACTGGCTCAGGTGGCGTCCAGTTGCGACGTAATTTTCATGTCCTTGCCCGATAGTCATGTGGTGGAAGCGGTGGTCGAGGGGAACGACGGTTTGCTGGCCCACGCCCGTGCCGGACAGGTCTTGGTGGATCTCAGCACGGCGGCTGTTCAATCGACCCAGCGCCTCGCTCGACAATTTGCCGAGCAGGGTGCCCGGTTCATTGATGCCGGTATTTCGGGAGGCGCGGCTGCGGCTGAAAAGGGCACGCTGACCCTGATGGTGGGGGGCGACCCAGCCACAGTGGACCTGTTACAACCCCTGCTGGCTCCCTTTTCCACCAAAGTGGTGTTCATGGGTGAGAGTGGCGCCGGGCACACCACCAAGCTGCTCAACAATTTTCTCAATGCGGTGAGCCTCGCGGCAACGGCCGAAGTGATGGTGGCTGGCAAAAAGGCGGGGCTGGATCTGCACCGTCTGCTCGATGTGCTCAACAGCAGCAGCGGGGTCAACTTTGCCACCCTCAACCGTTTTCCCCGCATCGTGGATGGCGACTACCTGGAAGGCGGGTTGACCGGCAAGCTCATGACCAAGGATGTGGTGCTGTATGTGGATCTGGTGCATGCCTTGGGCATCACCTCGCTCAACGCCGCGGGTCCGATGGCCTGTTTTGGGCTGGGCACAGCGCTGGGTTATGGTGACCAGATCAGCAACCGCGTGGTGGACGCCATTGGTGACGTCTCAGGTGGTGTGCGGTTGAAATCTTGAACAGAAAGGACAAAAGATGAAAGTTTTTCATGGACGCAGTGAAGGCGTGCTTTCCGAGCAACGTGGTGCCACCTTCACCGGATCGGTGTGGGCGGATCCCATCATGCCAACTACCGACAACGTGACCCTCAATAATGTGTTTTTCTCGCCCGGTGCGCGAACCCACTGGCACACCCACGAGCAGGGACAGATGCTGCACGTGCTGGCGGGCAAGGGGTGGATTTGCCAGGAAGGGCAAGCGCCTCAAGTCATTCGTACTGGCGATGTGGTCTGGATTGGTCCTCACGAGCGGCACTGGCATGGCGCTGCTGAGGGCAGCTACATGATTCACATGGCTACATCGATTGGCAAAACTCTCTGGGCTGAAGCAGTCGAAGACAACGACTATCCCAAGCAGGGATGATGGCGCGTACGGCGATTGCGGTGCGCTGGTGCGTGCTGGGGGCTCAACCCACCACGCGACTGGTCAGCGGTGACAGCTCCGTCTGCCCCGAGTCGATTGGGGGTGACCAGCGCCCATCACGCACATGAGAGGCAATCAGTTCCTGGAAAATGCGGGTGAGGGCGCGCACCGGTTTGGTGGTGGGGCGTTGACTGGTGGTGGTGATCACCAGTGCTCGCGTGATGGTCGGATCCACGATACGCCAGATACGCAAACGCTTGGCGGTGACCAACTCTCGTACGCTCGAATAGGACAAGATGGTGTAGCCCAACCCGCCCTCGGCCAGTGCCAGCATGGAGTGCATGGTATCGATCTCCAGTTGGACGTTGGGTTGGCGGCCGGTATGGGTCATGGCCTCATCCACCAGAAGGCGAATGCCGTGCGGTCGGCTGGGCAACACCAGCGGTATGTCCGCCAGGCGGTGGGCCCGCACCGGGCCGTTGCCCACGTGTGCAGGATCTTTCGCCGAACCGATCAAGAACAGCTCATCACTCAGAATCGGATCGGTGCGCAGTGTGTTGCCCTTCAGGTTAGGGGTGTCGTACAGCACTGCCACATCCAGTCGTGCCGCCGTGAGCCATTCCAGCACATGCCCGCTGTAGCCTTCCATCACCTTGAGAGAGACCTGTGGGAAGGCGCGCCGAAACTCCTGCACCAATTCGATGGCCAGCACGGTGGCGATGGACGAGGGCATGCCGATCGTCACTTGTCCCACAGGGGAGGCTCCCAGGGCCTGCACAGCGGCCTTGGCGCTGGCGGCGGTATCCAGCAGGCCACGGGCATACTGCTCCAGCAGCTTACCGCCTTCACTCAGTACCACCCCACGACCGGTGCGGTGAAACAACTCGGTGCCCAGTTCGTCTTCCAACAGCTTGATCTTGCGGCTGAGCATGGGCTGGGTGCTGGACAGGCGAATGGCTGCTCGGGAAAACGTGCCCGACTCCGCGACGACGAGAAAGGTCTTGAGTTGGTCGAGTTCCATGGTGGAGGCTGAGGGTCAGGATCCTTTGAGTGGGGGGTCTGATCCATTATGCGTGAATCAAAGGTCTGGTATGCGCAAATCGGTTGCTCATATGACAGGGCGGCGAACTAATATGCCCGGCTACACAAGGTGGGCAAAGGAGATGAACATGATGCGAGCAGTCATCCTGGCTTTCAGCCTGACACTGATCAACGGATGGGGATGGGCGCAAGGCTTTCCTTCCAAACCCATCACCATCATTGTCGGTGTGGCGCCGGGGGGCACGCTTGATGCACTGGCCCGCCAAGTGGCTCAGGGTCTGGCACCGGTCCTGAAGCAATCGGTGGTGGTGGAAAACACCACCGGGGCAGGGGGGCTCGTGGGATTTCAGCGACTGCTCAAATCCGAACCAGACGGGCACACACTCAACTTCACCAACATGTCGATGTTGATCATTCCGCATCTGCATTCCAAGGGTGGCTTTGATCCGCTGGTCGACCTGGTACCGGTGGGTAACGTGGCGACCGTGCCCATGGTCATGGCAGTGAGCAATGCCAGCGGCATCAAAGATCTGCCCTCGCTCATGGAGCATATGCGGCGCAATCCCGGCAAGATCAACCTGGGTTCTGGCGGTCCGGGCACGACAGCTCATTTGGCTGAGGCCATGTTCCTCAACATGAACAAGGTGGACGGGACACTGGTGCAATACCGTGGGACTGGCCCGGCGCTGGTCGATGTGATGTCCGGTGTGCTGGATGGCATCATTGATCAAACCGTCACACTGATGCCATTGCATTCGGACAAGCGGGTGCGCGCCATTGCCGTGTCCTCGACGCAGCGCCTGCCGCAGATGGCCGACGTTCCCACGTTTGCCGAAGGCGGCATGCCGCAATTCGATCTTCGCATCTGGAACGGGTTGGTGGCA
>CANFMY010000177.1 GCA_947448375.1 Comamonadaceae bacterium
GTGATGGGACTGCTGGAGCGGCTGGGTTGCGACATGATCGACCTGGGCGTGGTGCCGGATGATCCCGTCCAGTTGCGCAGCGCCTTCACACAGGCCGCTGCAGCAGCGGACGCTGTCATCACCAGCGGTGGCGTGAGTGTGGGCGAAGCCGATTACACCAAGGCCATGATGCGCGAACTCGGCGATGTGGCGTTTTGGAAAATCGCCATGCGTCCCGGGCGACCGATGGCCGTGGGACGCATTGGCTCGTCGGTGTTGTTCGGGCTGCCGGGCAACCCGGTGGCGGTGATGGTGACGTTTCTCGCCTTTGTGCGACCGGCGCTCCTCAAGATGATGGGCTGTGCCAACGCAACGCCACCCCTCCTGCAAGCTGCCTGCACCGAAACCCTGCGCAAGAAACCCGGCCGCACCGAATACCAGCGCGGCATCGTGAGCCGCACTGCGCAAGGTGTGCTGCAGGTGCGGACCACCGGCAACCAGGGCTCGGGCGTGCTGAGCTCGATGGTGCAAGGCAACGGCCTCATCGTGCTGCACCATGAGCAGGGTGATGTCCGCCCTGGTGATACCGTCGATGTGATGATGTTCGACGGGGTGATCTAGTTCAGGTCTTCAGGTGAGCCGGTGCATGCACGTCGGTGTGCGGGCTGATCAGTTCGTCGTCCACCACCGTCTTGATGGCACCCGGGGTGCTCTTGCGCGCAAACAAGGTGTACATGGTGGGCACCACGAAGATGGTGAGCAAGGTGCCCAGGGACATGCCGCCCACGATCACCCAGCCAATTTGACGACGGCTCTCGGCACCGGCACCGGTGGCCAATGCCAGCGGGATAGCCCCCAGCACCATGGCACCGGTGGTCATCAAGATGGGCCGCAGGCGCAGCGTGGCCGCTTCCTGCACCGCTTCGAGCATGTCCATGCCCTCTTGACGCAACTGGTTGGTGAACTCGACGATCAGAATGCCGTGCTTGGTGATCAGGCCCACCAGCGTGATCAAGCCAATCTGACTGAACACGTTCAAGGTGCCACCCGACACACGCAGGGCCCACAAGGCCCCCACCATGGACAGCGGCACCGACAGCATGATCACCATGGGATCGATGAAGCTCTCGAACTGTGCAGCCAGCACCAGGAAGATGAAGAACAGCGCCAGCACAAACACGATGGCCAGTGAGCCGGAAGACTTGGTGAACTCACGCGAGGTGCCATTGAGGTCGGTGTAATAGCCGGGCTTGAGCACCTTGCTGGATACCTGCTTCATGAAGTCAAGCGCTTCGCCCAGGGAATAGTCTGGTGCGATGTTGGCAGTGATGGAAGCACTGCGCCGCTGGCTGAAGTGGTTGAGTTCGCGCGGCACCACCACCTCGCGAATTTTGACCAGCGCCGACAGCGGAATCATGGCGTCATTGCGACCACGCACAAAGATTTTTTCGATGTCATCCGGCGTGTCGCGGTCGCTGGGCTTGGTCTGCACCAGCACGTCGAACTGTTCACCCTCGCGCTTGTAGCGCGTGACCTGGCGTCCACCCATCATGGTTTCGACGGCGCGGGCAATGGCATCCACCGGCACACCCATGTCGGCGGCGCGCTCGCGGTCCACTTCCAGACTGATCTCGGGTTTGTTCAGGCGCAGGTCGGTGTCCACACTCACGATGCCCGGGTTCTTGGCGATTTCTTCCTGCAGGGTCCGCACCACACCGGCCAGGCTCTGGTAGCTTTCGTTGGTCAGAATCACGAAGTTGAGCGGACGCTCGCGAAAGCCCTGACCGAGAGACGGCGGGGTGATCGGGAAGGCCGTCACGCCTGGCAAGGTCGACACCATGGGCGTGATCTCACGCGCAATCTCCAGCGTGGTGCGCTTGCGCTCCTCCCACGGCAGTGCGCGATAAAACACGTTGCCCTGGGCCACGGTGGGGTTGCCCACCACGGTGAACAAACGGTCGAACTCGGGGTAGCGTGAGCCCATGCGCTCGATGGCCTGGGCGTAACGCGTGGTGTAGTCCATGGTGGCGCCATCCGGACCGTTGATGACGGTCAGGATCACACCCCGGTCTTCCAGTGGCGCGAGTTCACTCTTGGCGGATTTGAACAAGGTCCAAGTCCCGACAGCAGCGGCCAGCATGATCCCTACCACCAGCCAGCGCCGCGAAAACTGGATACGGCCCAACGCGGCAGTGGACAAGGTCCAGTGCAGAACTTTTCCGTAGGCATTGGTCATGCCCACCAGCCCCTTTTCCATGGTGCGATCGAACCAGCCGGGGTTATCGACATGCTTGAGCAACTTGGAGCACATCATGGGCGAGAGCGTCAGGGCGACAAAGCCCGAGACGATCACCGAGCCGGCCAACGCCAGCGCAAATTCGGCAAACAACCGGCCCGTGCGGCCCGGCGTGAACGCCAAGGGCGCAAACACCGCCGCCAGCGTGAGCGTCATGGCCACCACGGCAAACCCGATTTCCTTGGCACCGCGGATGGCGGCCTGGAACGGTTGCATTCCGTCCTCGATGTGCCGGTAGATGTTTTCCAGCACCACGATGGCGTCATCCACCACCAGACCAATCGCCAGCACCAGGGCCAGCATGGTGAGGGAGTTGATGGTGAAACCAAAGAGCGCCATGAGCGCGAAGGTGCCAATCAATGACACCGGGATCGTGACCAGCGGAATGATGGACGCTCGCAACGTGCGCAGGAAGAGGAAGATCACCAGCGCCACCAGAATCACCGCTTCAAAGATGGTCTGGTACACCGCCTTGATGGAGCGGTCAATGAACACCGAGTTGTCGTTGGCCACTTCGATCTGCACGCCGGGTGGCAAGCTTTCCTTGATGCGCGGAATCATGGCGCGCACCGCCGCGCTCAAATCCAGCGGGTTGGCCGTGGCGTTGCGGATGACCCCCAGCGTGATGGCCTCCTGACCGTTCAAACGCGTGGCGGTCCGCTCGGACAAAGGCCCCTGCTCCACTCGCGCCACATCACCGATGCGCACCGGCATGCCGTTGACCTGCTTGATCACGATCTGGCGGAACTCGGCCGGTTTTTGCAGATCGGTGGAGGCCGTCACGTTGAATTCACGCAACTGGCTTTCAATGCGGCCTGCAGGCACTTCCAGGTTGGAGCGACGCAAAGCGTCCTCCACGTCCTGCGTGGTGAGTTTGAAGGCGGCCAGGCGATCGGGGTCCAACCAAATTCGCATGGAGTACTTGCGCTCGCCATAGATGCGCACATCGGAGGCGCCGGGCGCGGTCTGCATCATGGGCTTGGCGATGCGGTTGGCCAGATCGGAAATCTCCAGCACGCCCAAGGCGTCCGAGCTGAACGAGAGCCAGATCACCGGGAAGGCATCGGCCTCGACCTTGGCAATCACCGGCTCGTCAATGCCTTGTGGCAAGCGCTGGCGGACCCTGGATACCTTGTCGCGCACATCGGCGGCAGCGGAATCCGGATCGCGGCTGAGCACAAAGTTGACGGTGATCTGACTTTGTTCCTGGCGGCTGATGGAGGTGATGACGTCCACCCCCTCGATGCCCGAGAGCGAATCCTCCAGCACCTTGGTGACCTGGGACTCGATGACCGTACTGGAGGCGCCGAGGTACTTGGTTTCAACCGTCACCACGGGGTTGTCGATTTTGGGGTACTCGCGCACGTTCAGGCGCATGAAGGACACCCAGCCAACCAGCAGGATCAGGAGGGACAGCACCGTCGCGAAGACAGGGCGCCGGATCGATATTTCGGGCAGTTGCATGGAAACTCCGATCGAACGGGATCAGCGCGCGGGTGCCGGCGTGGCGGCAGCTGGTGCAGAGGAAGCAGCGCCCGGGGCAGCACCAGGTGCAGCGGGGGCAGTGCCTGCTGAAGCGGGGGCAGTGCCTGCCGCAGCATTGGCAGGGGCGGCGTTAGCGCCGGGGGCAGCCGGGGCACCACCACCAGGACCACCGCGGCTCATTTCCACGGTACGCAAGGGCGTGCCGTCTTTTTGCAGACGTTGTTGACCGGCAATGACCACGGTGTCGCCCTCGGACAAGCCGTCGAGAATCTCGACACGACCCGGGCGACGAATGCCCAGCTTGACTTCCACCCGCTGCGAGACTTGCTGAACATCGGGAGGCAACGGGGCCGAGGCGGTCACTTGAGACGGGCTCACGGCCCGAATCACGAACTGACGCCCACCCTGGGGCACGATCGCTTCCTCCGGGATGGACAAGGCATCCGGGCGCACGTCGAACACGGCGGTCACGCGGGCGAACATGCCGGGACGCAAGGGTCCACTGCCTTGCCCCTTGGCGGGCGACACGATGGCTCGGGGTTCCGGGCATCCGGCCACGGCAGCTCCCGGCTTGATATCACCCTGAGCGGCTGGAGCCGCCGCAGCCGAAACAGCAACCGGGGCGCGTTTAGCAGGGGCAGCGTTGGCACCCGAGGCAGGAGCCGCGTTGGGACCGCCGCTGGCTCGAACCGGCTCCCCGGCCTGGTTGGGCAGCACGGCACGCACCCCAATGGAGCGGCCATTGGCGTCAATCAGAGGGTCAATGGCCTCCACTTTTGCCTTGAACATGCGATTGGGCAAGGCATCCAGTTGCATCTCGACCACCTGGCGCGGCACGATCTTGCCCTGGTAGCGCTCGGGCAGACGGAAGTCGACATACAGGGTGCTGATGTCCTCGAGGTTGATGAGGTCGGCCCCGTCACGCACGTAGTCGCCGATGTTGACGGAGCGGATACCCACCAGGCCCGAGAAAGGCGCCAACAAGCGCATTCTGTCCAGTCGCGCACAGGACAGCGCGAGTTGCGCCTGCGCCACTTGCAGGCTGGCCGCGCTCTCGTCGAGCACGCGCTGGGCCACGAAATTCTGCGCCACCAGTTCCTGGTTGCGCTTGTGGTTGGCCTGGGCAATCGACACCTGGGCCAGGGACTGCTGCACTTCAGCGCGCTGCAGCGTGTCGTCGAGTTGCACCAGCGTCTGTCCTGTCTGGACTTGTGAACCATCCGTGAAACCCAGGGACATGATGCGTCCGGCCACTTCGGGGCGCAGCATGATATTTTGCCGCGACCGCAGGGTTCCCACCGCCTGGGCATCGTCACGCAGCGTGAGTTTTTCTACGCGAGCCACCTCCACGCCCACAGCGCGCGGCGCGCCAGGCGCACCACCGGCACCGCCAGGGCCAGGCGCACCGCCGGCGGCCACAGGGGCTGAAGCGGGTTGCTTGTTTTGATACCACCAGGCAGCCGTGGAAGCGGCCCCGATGCCCAGAACAGCCACGATGGAATAGACGATTTTGTTAGCCATAAATGAGGAAACTGCGTGTGATTCAACAATGCAACTGAGCAATGTAACAGTTACATCCCGATTTGCGACGCATGACGCCCCTGAGGAAGGTCATGAAGAGGGAGATTTACAAAGCCGACATGTTCTCGGCGGCCCCCCGGTTGGCCAGCGCATCGGCCCGCTCGTTGCCCGGGTCGCCCGCATGGCCCTTCACCCAGTGCCAACGGATCTGGTGTTCTTGTCCGTGCACCAGCGCATCCAGTGTCTGCCACAGCTCGACGTTCTTGACCGGCTGCTTGCTGGAGGTCCGCCAGCCTTGCACTTTCCATTTGTGGATCCACTCGGTGATGCCCTGGCGGACATACTGGCTGTCCAGATACAGCTCGACGCGGCAGGGGCGCTTGAGCGCGCGCAGGGCCTCGATCACGGCCATGAGCTCCATGCGGTTGTTGGTGCTCTGGGGTTCTCCGCCCCACAGTTCTTTTTCGAGGGTGCCCGCCTGCAGTAAAACGCCCCAGCCGCCCGGCCCCGGGTTGCCCTTGCAGGCGCCATCGGTGTAAATCACCACGGTGTTGAGTTCGCTCATTCGTCCGATGCTACACGCCCCGAGCCCACGCTGGTCACAGCCGCCACGGGCGAGGATCGAGAGGTTCGCCACCCCGGCTGAATGAGGCGCATGCCATGCACGCGCTTGGTGGCCACCAGCAAATACACCGCCCCGAAAATCGGCCACCAGCGGTCGCCCGCCGCGTCCATCCAGGCAAAGCGCTCGAGCCAGCGACTCGATTGCACCGCCGGGCGATAACAGCCAAACCGCCCTCCCTGAATCTGCATGTCCAGCAGGCGCATCCAGTCGCGCAACCGCCAGTAGCCGATGAATTCACCCGCCTGAGGCAGAAACCAGCTGTTCAGGCCCAGACGTTGGCCCCAGTGCGCTCGGCGTTGTCGCAAGCCCCACAGGCTGGTGGGGTTGAAGCCACACACCACCAGCTTGCCCTCGGGCACCAGCACCCGATGGACCTCGCGCAAGGTGGCA
>CANFMY010000178.1 GCA_947448375.1 Comamonadaceae bacterium
AGCGTGAGCGACTCGGCGTGGGCCATCGTCTTGAGGTAATGCCGTATCTTGGAGCGTGCACGCCCGGTGGTCACGAAGCCCAGCCAGGCGGGGTTGGGCGCCGCCACAGTGGAGGTGATGACTTCCACCACGTCACCATTGCGCAACTCAGTGCGCAGCGGCACTTGCTCGCCGTTGATGCGCGCAGCCATGGTCCGGTCCCCGATGTTGCTGTGCACCGCATAGGCGAAATCCACGATGGTGGCGCCACGCGGCATGGCCATGATCTTGCTCTTGGGGGTGAACACGTACACGGCATCGGGAAACAGGTCGACCTTGACGTGGTCCCAGAATTCGGTGGCGTCGCGCGTCTCGTGCTGGATGTCGAGCAGCGACTGCAGCCACTTGGCTCCCAGCCGCTCGGATTGCTCGCTACCCGGCTCCTGCGACTTGTACAGCCAGTGGGCTGCAACGCCCGACTCGGCCACCACGTGCATCGACTCGGTGCGCATCTGAAACTCGATGTTCAAGCCCGTAGGACCCACCAGCGTGGTGTGCAGGGACTGGTAGCCATTCACCTTGGCAATGGCGATGTGATCCTTGAAGCGCCCAGGCACTGGCTTGTAGAGTTGGTGCAGGATGCCCATGGCGGTGTAGCAGTCGGTCACGCTGGGCACGATGAGGCGGATGCCATAGATATCGTTCACCTGGGCAAAGCTCAGATGCTTGCTGTTCATCTTGCGGTAGATCGAGAACAGCGTTTTCTCGCGCCCGTACATGCGAACCTGCAGCCCCGCCTTGTCGAACGCCGACTGCACTTCCTTTTGCACCCGCTTCAACAAATCGCGTCGACGACTGCGCGCGCGCATCACGGCCTTGTCCAGCACCTGGTGCCGCCAGGGCATGAGGTAGCGAAAGGACAAATCCTGCAACTCGCGGTAGCACTGGTTCAGACCCAGGCGGTTGGCAATGGGGGCGTAAATTTCCAGCGTCTCGCTGGAGATGCGATTCCACTTGGAGCGCGGCATGTCGCCCAGGGTGCGCATGTTGTGGCTGCGATCGGCCAGCTTGATGAGGATGACCCGCACGTCGCGCGCCATGGCCAGCAGCATTTTGCGAAACGACTCGGCCTGGCCTTCTTCGCGGGTGGTGAACTGCAGCTTGTCGAGCTTGGTGAGGCCGTCGACCAGTTCGGCGACCTGCACGCCAAACCCGTCGACCAGGTCGTGTTTGGTGATGCCACAGTCTTCCATGGCATCGTGCAGCAGTGCCGAGGCCAGTGCCTGGGCGTCGAGTCGCCAGTCGGCGCACTGGGCAGCCACGGCAATGGGATGGGTGATGTAGGGCTCGCCGCTGTTGCGCTTTTGGCCCAGGTGGGCCTGATCGGCAAAGCGGTAGGCGCGTCGCACCAGCTCAATGCCCTCGGAACCCAGGTAATCCAGCTTGGCCACCAGCGCGGCAAAGCTGGCCGCAGCCGCATTCACGGCGGCGGGGCTGGCGGGTGCAGCAACGGGGGGGATGACGGCGCTCATAGCCGTACTCTACACGCAGCCCAGGGCGTTTGTCAGTCTGGGGGTGTGAACAGCGGTCAGAAGGACCGCCGGGGTCGGGCAGGTCAGCCCGGAACCTTTTTGAGCATTTCCAGGCCGATCTTGCCGGCAGCGATCTCGCGCAGGGCGGTCACGGCCGGCTTGTTCTTGCTTTCGATCTTGGGGGTGTGACCCTGGCTGAGCATGCGGGCGCGGTAAGTGGCCGCCAGCACCAGCTGAAAACGGTTCGGAATTTGCGCGAGGCAGTCTTCAACAGTAATGCGTGCCATGACGGTCTCTCCAGGAGGATTCAGGTGGTGATGTGAAGGGCGTCGAACACGTCGGCCCGGGCGCGGCGCTGGGCCGCAAATTTGAGTCGCTGGGCGTGAACCACCGCTTTGAGGTCAAAGAGGGCGCGCTCAAATAACTCGTTGATTATAACGTAGTCAAATTCCGGGGCGTGGGACATCTCCTCGGCCGCATTTTTGAGGCGCAAATCGATGACCTCCGGGCTGTCCTCGCCCCGGTTGTCCAGGCGAGAGCGCAACTCTTCCCAGCTGGGGGGGAGGATGAAGATCAGCACCGCATTGGAGAACACCTGGCGGATCTGCAAGGCGCCTTGAAAGTCAATTTCCAGGATGACGTCCGCGCCCTGGTTCATCCGGTCCTCAATGGCCTTGCGCGATGTGCCGTAGCGACGCCCGTGCACATGGGCCCACTCGATGAAGGCTTGCGCCTGCACCAGTTCGTCAAACTCGGCCTCGGACACGAAGAAGTACTCCCGCCCGTGCTTTTCCTGCCCGCGCGGCCTGCGTGTGGTGTGCGATACCGAGGGCTGTACCCGTGAGTCGAGTTCCATCAAGGCTTTGACCAGGCTGGACTTGCCTGCCCCGCTGGGGGCGGCCACCACGAAAAGATTGCCGGGGTACGAATTCATGGGTCGAGGGTGCGGGCGCTGTACGCCTGAGAACAGGCCGCCATTATCTCTCGACCTGAAGGCGGTCTGGTTTCAGCGGGGCTCAACAGTACACTGTGGGCCGATTTGACGACGAGCCCTCACCATGCTGTCCACCCAAGACAAAACCCGTATCGACGACACCCGCATCGCCTCGGTGCGTCCGCTCATGACCCCCGCGCTGCTGGAGGAACGGCTGCCCGCCACCGCCTCGCACCTGGCGCTGGTGGAACAATCGCGCCAGGCCATCTCGGACGTGCTGCAAGGGCGCGATGACCGCTTGGTGGTGGTGGTGGGGCCGTGCTCCATTCACGACCATGACCAGGCGATCGACTATGCCCGACGCTTGCAAGTGCAAGCCGATCGACATGCCCGGGATCTGCTGGTGGTGATGCGCGTGTACTTTGAGAAGCCCCGCACCACGGTGGGCTGGAAGGGCTACATCAACGACCCTCACCTCGATGGCAGCTTTGCCATGAACGAGGGCTTGGAGATGGCCCGCAAGCTGATGCTCGACATCCTGGACCTGGGCCTGCCTGTCGCGACCGAATTTTTGGACCTGCTCAGCCCCCAGTACATCAGCGACCTGGTGACCTGGGGCGCCATTGGCGCGCGCACCACCGAGAGCCAGAGCCACCGCCAACTGGCCAGCGGTTTGTCCTGCCCGGTGGGTTTCAAGAACGGCACCGATGGTGGCGTGAAAGTGGCGGCTGACGCCATGGTCGCCGCCCGGGCACCGCATGCCTTCATGGGGATGACCAAGATGGGGCAAGCGGCAATTTTTGAGACCCGTGGCAATGCGGATGTGCATGTCATCCTGCGCGGCGGCAAACAACCCAATTACACGGCAGCGGACGTCGAGGCCACCTGTCAGGTGCTGGCTGCCTCGGGCCTGCAGCCACAGGTCATGGTGGATGTGTCGCATGCCAACAGCAGCAAGCAACACGCCAAACAAATTGACGTGGCACAAAATGTGGCTGCACAGGTTGCCGGCGGCGAGCGTCGCATCATGGGCCTCATGATTGAAAGCCACCTGCAGGAAGGCCGCCAGGACCAGAAGGCTGGTCAGCCCCTGGAATATGGCGTGTCCATCACCGACGCCTGCATCAGCTTTGAGCAGACCGTGCCCGTGCTGGAGAGCTTGGCGCAAGCGGTGCGCGCGCGTCGCAAGTCGGCCAGCGCGTAAGCCAGCTCATGTCAGACGGCCGGCAAACCCCGTGCAGTCTGACAAACGGATGCAGATGCCTCATTCCAGGTTTTGCACCTGTTCGCGCATTTGCTCAATCAGCACCTTCATGTCGATGGAAATGCGTGTGAGTTCCAGCAAGGCGGACTTGGCTCCCAGTGTGTTGGCCTCGCGGTGCAGTTCCTGAATCAAAAAATCCAGCCGTTTGCCCACGCTGCGCGGCTTGCCTTCAGGGGCCAGCAGGTGGTCAATTTCGTCCAAATGGGCGGCCAGGCGAGTGAGTTCCTCGGCCACATCGATACGAATGGCAAAGGCCGTGGCTTCATTCAAGGCCCGGTCTTGCGCTGCTTCGGGGAGCATGGCATCTGCACCCAGCGCCATCGCTTCGCGCCAGCGCTCCAAAAACTTCTGGCGCTGCTGCTCCACCAGTTGAGGAATCAGGGGGCTTGCCTGTGCGGCGAGTTCACGCAGTTGCGCGGTGCGCTCCAACAGGGTTTGTGCCAGGCGTGCACCCTCGCGCGCACGGGCTTGCATCAAGCCCTTCAGCACCGTGGTGGCCAGTGCCAGCAGGGCGGGGCCGACATCCTCGTGGGGGCGTGTCTGACTGCTCCCCAGTCGCAACACATCGGCCACACTCAAGGGTGCAGCGTGGGGGTGCCAGGCCAGCACGCTGTCTTGCAAGGATTGCAGGCGCTGCAACTGACGCGGGGACGGGCTGGCTGGGCCGGCTTCGGCTTCCAGCTCAAATGAGGCTCGAACCTCCACCTTGCCGCGCTGCAGCTGAGCTGTCAGCAGTTCTCGCAAAGCGCCTTCATGCGCGCGCCACTCGTCGGGCAAACGAAAGCTCAGGTCGAGAAAGCGGCTGTTGACCGAGCGCATGTCCAGCCCCAGGCGCATGCCGGGCTCGGGGGAGGATGCATCGGGTGCAGCCAGCGGCGCCTGGGCGCTGGCATAGCCGGTCATGCTGTGTATGGCCATGGGTCAACTCGTGAAAAAGCCATTATCTCAGCCGAACCGGGTCGACATCCTGGACAATCGGGGGTTGAACTCAGCTGCCCACTCTCACAGGAAATCTGCATGACCCTCTCCATTCCCTCACGACAGCAACGCCAGGCCGATGCCCTGCGTCCCGTCCGCCTGACCCGTGGCTACACCATTCACGCCGAGGGTTCGGTGCTGGTGGAGTTTGGCAACACCCGCGTGTTGTGCACCGCCTCGGTGGAAGAGAAGGTGCCGGGCCACAAGAAGGGCAGTGGCGAGGGCTGGGTCACGGCTGAATACGGCATGCTGCCGCGCGCCACGCACACCCGCAGCGACCGCGAGGCCGCGCGGGGCAAGCAAAGCGGTCGCACGCAGGAAATCCAGCGCCTCATTGGTCGCTCGCTGCGGGCGGTCTTCGATTTGAGCGCGTTGGGCGAGCGTACCCTTCACCTCGATTGCGATGTGTTGCAGGCCGACGGTGGCACGCGCACCGCCAGCATCACTGGTGCCTTCGTGGCCGCGCAGGACGCCGTCAACGTCCTGATCTCGCAAGGCAAACTCAAGGCGTCCCCCATTCATCAGGCCGTGGCGGCCATTTCGGTGGGGATGCTCAAGGGCGTGCCCTTGCTCGACCTCGAATACACCGAAGACTCCAGCTGTGACACTGACATGAATGTGGTGATGACGGCGGATGGCAACTTCGTGGAAGTGCAAGGCACAGCCGAAGGCGTGGCGTTTTCGCGCCAGGAAATGAACCGCCTGCTCGACCTGGCCGAAAAGGGCATTCGCGAACTCTTTGCGCTGCAGCAAGCCGCACTCCAGGGTTGAGGCTCGCATGAAGCAACTGCTGCTGGCCTCCAACAACCGCGGCAAGTTGGCCGAATTGCAGGCCATGTTTGCCCCGCTGGGTGTGCATCTCATCTCGCAAGCCGAGCTGAACATTCCCGAAGCCGACGAGCCCTTTCACACCTTCATCGAAAACGCCCTGGCCAAGGCGCGCCACGCCAGCCGCCTGAGCGGCTTGCCCGCAGTGGCCGATGATGCGGGACTGTGCGTGGAAGCCTTTGGCGGAGAGCCTGGTGTGCAGACCGCGTTTTACGCCACCCGCTTTGGTTACCCCAAGGGGGACGACAACAACGTGCGCGCCTTGCTAGAACAGATGGTTGATGTGACCGACCGGCGCGCTGCACTGGTGAGCACGCTCGTGGCCGTGCGGCGCGCCGAAGACCCCGAGCCCCTGGTGGCGGTGGGCCGGGTGAGTGGTGAAATCACGCGCGAGCCCCGGGGGACAAATGGCTTCGGGTTCGATCCCGTCATGTTCATTCCCCGCTTTGGCCAGACCTTCGCCGAGCTGCCCGTTGACGTCAAGAACGCCAACAGCCACCGTGGGCTGGCGGCCAGACAAATGCTGGCGCTGATGCAGGAGCGCTGGTTCGCATGAACCTGGATATTCAGCACCTGATGCGGCCCGGCACGCTGAACCTGGCCGGCTTGCCGCCGCTGTCGCTGTATGTGCACCTGCCCTGGTGTCTGCGCAAATGCCCCTACTGTGATTTCAACTCGCACGAGTGGCGCGCCGAACCGGGGGAGGGCGGTGACGGCATACCC
>CANFMY010000179.1 GCA_947448375.1 Comamonadaceae bacterium
GGGTCGGCAGTATTGCTGATAACCACAAAGGTGGCTGGTACAGCTACCGTGCCTCCAAGGCGGCCATGAACATGATGTTGCAATCCGCATCCCTGGAGTTACAAAGAAAAAATCCTCGACTTCGCGTGGTGGCACTTCAACCCGGAACAGTGCGATCCAAGCTGTCTGCGCCCTTTCAGGTCGGGGTGCCCAATCTTCTGGAGCCAGCGGAGTCTGTGGAGGGCATGATGAACGCCATGCTCAAACTGGAGCCGCGATCTGGGGCCATCTTTCTGGACTACGCCGGCAAGGAGATCCCTTGGTGAGTTGACCGAAGCAGCGCTCGTCTTGGGCTGTCGTGACTGTCGCTGCCTATTGCGCCTACTTTCGCGTCTGATTTGTGTCTGATTTGTGTCTGCAAACGAACCGATCACAACGGTATGTTCTCCTTAGGATGACGCAGGTCTTTTTAACCATCACCTTGGGAGCCCTGAATGAAATTTCTATCGACGCGGCCTGCCTTTTTTCTGCTTGTGGCCGCCACATTGGCAATGGGCGCATCGGTGTCAGCTTTAGCGCAAACGACACAAGCACCGACAGCCACGGGCACTCCTGCCAAATCTGCGGTGGCCGAGGACAAGGACAAAATTGCCGCTGACAAAGCGGCCATCGAAAAGAATAAGTCGAATCTCAAGGCAGATAAGGCCAAGCTACGAGAAGACGAGAAAAAAGAGCGTCAAGATGCAGCCAAGGAGCGGCAGCAGAAGAGATAAGCCGCCGACCTAAAGTAATCAAAAAGAGTTTATTACTGGCATCTTCCAACCGAGTCAAGACGAGGTGAAGTTGCCAATCTGGATGACTTCGTGCGACATCACACAAAGTTTGTTATCGAATGACTTGTGCGCGAGTGCGTAGGCGTTAAAGTCCCTCACAGTTCAAGGGTTGCATTTGACCGTCAGATGCATATTCCTCTGAATTGTGAATGGGAGAAGCCGTGAATCCTCAAGACAACCTCATACTCAATCAGCTGAGCCAACAGGCCTACCAGCGGTTTATGACGAAGCTCCGCTTGGTTTCACTCAACAAAAGAGAGGTCTTGTACGAGTCTGGTAGCACACTCCGAACCGGTGTGTACTTTCCGGTCACTGCCGCGATTTCCCTATTGGCCCATTTGCCAGATGGGTGTGTCAACGAGTTGGTCAGTGTCAACCATGAAGGCATGGTGGTAGCAGGTGCGTGTTGCGGTACGTTGAGTTTTGATCGGGCACAGGTACGCACAGCTGGATTGGCTTACCGGATGGAAGTGCCTGAATTTATGGCGGCGATTCGCAACGACGAGGCCACCATGTTTGACCTGGTTTTATGGTCCCAAAGGCGTGTCAGGCGCATGGCACAAAGCCTCTCATGCATCAGTCACCATTCAGTCGAACAGCGGCTTGCCAAGTATTTGCTGGTTGATCTGGACAACACGGGTGTTGATACGATCGAATGCACTCACCAGGAAATTGCCGACAGTCTGGGAGTTCGGCGTGAGTCGGTCAGCCTTATTCTTAAACACCTAGAGGACGAGCAGGCCATTCAACTCAGGCGCGGCACCATTGGCGTGTTGAATCGTCAGGCGTTGGTTGACTCCGTATGCGAGTGTTATGAGCCACCCGTGAAGCATGCGTTGTCTCAGCCTGCCTTGCGGGCCACTTTCAATCAGCCGTCGATGTCCTTGGCGGGGGCTTAAGTCCGAACTCGATTCCAATCGCAGCCCTGGACAAGATGTGAAATACGCAGAGAAACGCTGGACGGGGAAAAGTGCTTCTAACCGAAACCCCGTTAGCGATCGCCCTTTAAAAAATCAAGCACCTCAGCCAGACCTTCTTGAGGCCGCTCTTCCTGCAACAAATGCCCCTGCTTGGGTAGTATCACGGTGGTGGACCGGGCTAAAACGCGTGAATATTGAATGGCATTGTCAGGTGGGATCATTCGATCTGAGTCGCCCCACAGCAGCAAAGTTGGGGCCGTGATTTTTTTCAATCGCTCAACGGGATCTGTGTTGATCGTTTGGTTAGCCCGTTCAATGATGGCCTGTCGCACTCCGGGTGCCCTGAGGAAATCGTGATAACGCGTCAGCAACTCCTGCGTGATGGCGTCTGAGTCGTAAAAAGCGGGCTCCAGTGATTTCTTGACAAGAAAACTGGGCAAGCAGTACTTCATAAGATGACTCCATGCGGGCAAAGCATAGGGTCTCAAGCCGATATCCTCTGGATTGGAATAGCCATCTGGCGCTATCAAAATCAATTTTCTGACCTGGGAGGGATAAGCGGCCGCCATATTCCAGGCAATTTTTCCTCCCATGGAGTGACCGATCAAGGTGAACTCGGCAATGCGGAGTTGATTGACAAATTGCGCAACAAATTGCACGTCATCAGCGTCAGCGTACGCATGGGTCGAGTTTGGACCCGTTAAACCAAAACCAGGCAAGTCAAGACTGATCACCCGGTGAGTCTTGTTGAGCGACGCAGTCCATGTGGTCCATGTTTGCAGGCTTGAACCAAATCCGTGCAACAACACGATCACTGGCGCATCGTGAGGGCCAGAATCTTGAAAGTGGACTCGGTGTCCTTCTACCCATAAAAAATTCGGGCTGGGCGTGGCATATTTCCTTTCAAGGGCATCACTATCCAAATCAGGGGCCCACAGACCAGCCAAAGCGCCCGCTACAACGATGGATGCAAGACCCAGGGAATACAACAATTTCACCTTGACTTTCAAGTAGGCGCCTTAAAACACTGCGTGATCGCCTCGATCAGGAACGCCTTCGTCCCTGACCCACCGGTCATAGGCTTCAAACAGTGTTTGAGTGCCATGCGATGGCGTCAAATCAGCATCGTAACGTTGCGCATGGGCATCCCACACCAACATGGATTCGCTGGCGTAGTAATGGCCAATTCGAGCCAATTCGGCTTTGTCAGCCAGGGCAGGAAACATTTTTCCCAGTAGGCCTAACGTGCCTCCCATGGCGCCCAGGAGCCATAAGGGGACGCTGGTGAAGCGCGGTGTCTTTCCCAGCAGCTTGAAAAGGTAATCGCCTTGATCACGGGGGGTCATTGCAGGTCCAGGTCCGCCAATGGGCAAGATCAGGTTGTGACGGCTTTCATGTTCCAGGCAGCCCGCCAAGAAGTCACCCAGATCGTCATCACTGATGGGTTTGCAGGCAGTGTGTTGTCCATCCCCAAAAAGGAGGAAAGACTTCCCCAATTTGACTCGCTGGAGCTGGCCAGACAGTGATTTGAAAAATGCAGTGGGACGGACAATGGTGTAGGTGAGACCGGAGCTGATCAGCTCCTTCTCGAAAGCAAGTTTGGCTTGTTGAAAGGCCAATAAGGGCTTTTGTACGCAGATGGCTGAGAGCATGATGAATTGCTTGACGCCAGCATCTTTGGCGGCTTGCAGCGCTTCAACATTGGCCTGGTAATCAATTCGCCATGCGTCTGCGGGAATGCCTGTGCGCGATGCAAGGCATGAAATCACCGCGTCAAAGTGCTCGTTTGCAAACCCATCGTGGCGCAAGGATGCAGCATCAGACGCATCTGCCCATCTGATTTCAGTTCCTTCCAGGTCCTGGGTCAATGCATCATCACGTGTGGGTGACCGAACGCCAGGACGGGGCCTGATCAGGCTAACCACGTGATGGCCACGGGCCACCAGTGCGCGCGCTGTGGCCCTGCCAATGGTGCCAGAAGCGCCGAGCAATAAAACACGCAGCGGGGCAGCAGAGTCGGTGCCGGTAGTGGTCATTGAAAACCAGTATAAATCAGCCCGCGACGCATCGAGTGCTCGGTACTGAATTTGTTCACTTGGCAGCATTGGCGCCATGGTTCGCATCGAAGGCGTACACAAGAGCCCCCTCGTTTTGGCGATGCGACCTGGCTCGCTGATGCAGCACCTCCTCAAGCTACTTCAATGAGTGAGGTGAAACCCACAGAGAAAAGTGAAATCGACAGAACTGGGCAAAACACATCCAACGGTAGATGGAACTCCGTTCGTGGAAGTCTGAATATTGATCCCAAGCTGTCGCGTCATGACGACAGTTCATGCAATTCCAGTTCTATCCCTTCATTTCTCTTTGAGGAAATTATGAGCACCAAATCCACCCCGAAAAAAAATGGCAACACTGTCAACGTCTCTTCGCAACAGCAAGACCGCGAGGAAGACATCTTGCTCACCCAAGTACACAAATTGCAAGATGACACCAGGGGAGGGGTTCGCAGCGAAGCCAAAAAACCGCACATGGAAGAGGAATCTCGCACCTCCGAGCGGCCAACAGGACAATTGAATCCTGATGAGCCCAGGGACAGTGGGCAGGGTGATGATTCATCTTCGGGAGCATATGATTTTTTCAGCGCCATGATGTCCAGTTCCGTATCAATCGTGCTGACGGGGGCGCAGGTGACGCTGGATGAATCCGCAGGTCTTCAAAATGCCTTGACAACCCCGGTTGCGGACGATTCCAACGACAACGATATTGCGATGAGCAATTTACCGGTTGAATTGGCTACTCGCTTGTCTGTGTTGGCAAGTGGGTCGCCGATCGAAGCGGCGCGCAGCGGATTTGACGGTGTGACGGGGCAACCGCTGGTGCAAGTCAACGCGGATGCTTCGGTTCAATCCATGAAATTGACGAACGCCGCAGGACAATCCTTGAACGGAGAAGACAGCGGTTTGTTGACTCTCTCGGGGCAACCTATTTTCCTCTTTGCCGACACCCAAGATCCGCACCTGGTGCTGGGCAAGACCAGTGCTGGACAGGTCGTGATGGCTGTTTACCTGAGTCCTACGGGGACTGATTTGCATGCCGCGGATGTGTGGACTGTTTTGTATCAACCGTTGCAGCACCCGGACTCAAGCGCTCCTGATGAAGCCGTGACTCTGGCAGGCAAGTTGTTTGTCACCGCAGAAACCACTGGAGGTAGCAATATGCTTGTCTCCGGGCCGTCGGGACAGAATCTGTTTTTGATGCTGGGCAATCACGATGAGGCGGTGGTGGTCACTGGTGTTCATCCGGCCAATCAGTCGCAGGGAGTTAGTTTTAATAGGGGTGATACGGTCAACTCTAGCCAGGCGCTTGGCCATCTATCTATTGGTACCAACAATCAAATGGTTGACGGCCCCATTCGTGACAACTCTGGCCGTGCAACACAAGCAGGGGAGGGATTGGTTGTCACGTATGTCACGGGAGCCAATGCCAACTACACGAGCGCACAACTCAGCCCGACCGAGGCAGATGTCGAGTCCAATATTCAATTTGACGGTTTGAAGGAATCCACACACGCCATCTTTGGCGTGAGTCAACTGCAACCGGTCAAGTCCGCCACGCTCAAAATCACGGCGTTTGAAACTGGCTATGAGCCAGGGGTTCAGTTTGTTGACGGTCTGCTCACCAACGATACGGCTGTCGGTATCACACGTGTGGTGGTGATGGATTCTCACCACCACGTCCTGGAGGACTCCAACGGCTCGGTCAACAGTACCTCGATCAGCATCAGCTTCTCGGGTGGCACCGCTACTGTCACCGGAATCGTTGCAGGAAATTTGATTGCATTTGATACCGTGACTGCACACAACCGTGTACTCATTGAAAACCCAGGTAATGCCAATCCGAATCTGAGTTCTTCTTTTGACCTGGGGTATTTCAGTTGGGGGGAGTCCGAGAGCAGCACATTGGACATCGGCTCGGCGGTTCGATTTGAGGACTCTGCCCCCAGTGTGAGCGAGAACCTGGTGGTTCACCTGGACGACGATGCACTTGCTGGGGGAATACCCGGCGGTGATGGCGATGTGAGCCCTGATGTGCAAAATTCTGCTGGCACTTTAAGCCATGTCTATGGCACTGATGGTGGCTCCATGGCCTGGCTCAGCTCCGGAGCCCCTGAAGGCTTCACTTACGTGGTCGAGGGTAACCAACTGCTGATCGAGCAGGGCGAGACCACGGTCATGACGCTGACCCTGGACTCCACCACCGGTGCCTACACGGTGGAACAGAACGCTCCGCTCATGCACCCCGAGGGTCTGAACGAGAACAACCAGAACTTCAACGTGACGTATCAGGTCACGGACAGTGATGGTGACACCGCTGCTGGCCAGCTGGCCATTAC
>CANFMY010000180.1 GCA_947448375.1 Comamonadaceae bacterium
CCAGCAGCTTGTCGCCAACGGTCAACCCCAAATCGGACGCCAACTCCATCCCGATCAAAATATCGGTGGCTTCCAGACGTGCTCGTCCAGCCACGATCTTCTCCTCCAGATTGACGATTTTTTGGTACAGCGCCAAATCCACCGCTGTCAGACTGAGCGAGCGTGATGCACCGCCCCTCACCACCAGTGAAGCGCCTGTCACGGCAGGCGACGCCACTTTCACCTGTGGCATGGAGCGAACCAAGCCGAGCACCGACGGCCATTGGTCGATCGACTTGAGGCGTTGCAGGGGCGCTTGCAACCGCGATGCGTGCCAGGACCCATCGGCTTCATGCTGAGGCCGCACAAATTCTTTGGGCGGTAGCACCTGGATGTGCGGTTGCGCCGTCAGCACACGACGCACCAGATTGGATTGCAACCCCTGCAAGAGAGCGGACATGAACACAATGACGGCCACCCCAATGGCTACCCCCACGGTGATGAACACACTCTGCAGGCGACCTTCGCGCAAAAAACGCGACGCCACAATCCATTCGAAGGGTTGCCATCGGCCATGGACCATGTGAAAGCCTTCTCACCTGGCAGGCGCCGCGCGAATGCGCTGCCCGGCTTTCAACCCTGGTGCCGCCGCATCCAGCACTCTCGCCCCTGCGGTCAGGCCAGACGTCACTTCCACACGCGACCCGGCGCGAACACCCAAGATGATCGGTGTGCGCTGCACCTGATCTTGCTCGTCCAGCAACCACACCCAAGGATGGGCAGACTCGATGTCATGCACGGCTTCAAGCGGCAGCGTCATGGCGGCGGGCTTGCGCAACACCTCAATCTCCACCGAAATCGTCATGTCCTGGCGCAAATACGCAGGCGGGGACTCCACCGTCATCTTGACTTGCACCGCCCCGCGCTGAGCATCCACGCCCGGAGCAATTCGGCTCACCACCGCTGCGAAGTGTTGCTGCGGGTAGGCATCGGCTGATGCCACCGCGGGCTGCCCGACCCGCAGCAGCGAGAGGTTGCGTTCATCGATCTGAGCCACCAGTTCGGTCACGCCATCAGGCGCCAGCACCAACAGGGTTTTACCGGGTTGGACGGTGTCGCCTGGCTCGACGTTGCGACTGACCACTTGCCCTGCAAACGACGACAACACCTCGGCGTAAGACTGCCGTGCCCGTGCGGCGGCCAGGTTGGACTGCGCCACGAGCCATGCACTGCGCGCCAACGCCTGTTCCAGGCCCCCGGGTGCATGGGCACGGTCCTGCGCATGCGTGCTGCTGGCCTGCGCCTCGGCCACCCGAAACGCACGCAAGGACTCATCCAAGGCGGATTGACCGATGAAGCCGCGTTGAAACAAGTCTTGCTGCCGATCCAGCTGGGCACGCGCCTGGATCAAATTGGCTTGCGACTGCCGCTGCGCTTCATGCGCCATCGGTGCCTGCACCTCGCTCCAGGACTGCCACTTGAGCTCCGCCTGTTTGACGGCCAGTTCGGCGGCGGCGGCGGTGGCACGAACTTCCCGGTCATCGAGCCGCAAGAGCGACTGTCCAGGCCGAACGCGATCGCCCTCCACGACAGTCACCGCCACCACCGTACCGGCCATTTGCACGCCGACATTGGCACGGTGCTGCGCCTGCACCGTGGCGGTGGCCACGACGCTTTGGACCAACTCCTGAGGTTCAAGCGCGGTCACGGACCGCTGTTCACCCCGCCACAGCGGATAGCCCGCCAGCACGAGCAACACGCCGCCTGCCACAGCGAACCACCACCCACGTCTGATCGCCTTCAACCTCAACTCCATCCTGTGCAACCCCTGAAAAGATCAGAGCAGGTTTTTGTTGTATCGGAAGGTTAAAGAATGTCTGGCTCGCCAGCGCACAGTCGAGCGTTTTCAGCCTCGAACGCTGACCGCTGGCACACACGGCGTGCGACGTTTCGGGTGTAAAAAAGCCCCGGCTCTCCAGGAGATGCCGAGGCTGGTGGGTCTCATGAGGCAATGGCGAAATGGGTCGTCGTCCTCACACGTTGAACAAAAAGTTCATCACGTCGCCGTCCTTCACCACGTACTCCTTGCCCTCGGAGCGCATCTTGCCAGCGTCCTTGGCGCCTTGCTCGCCCTTGTTGGCAATGAAGTCGTCAAAGGCGATGGTTTGTGCACGAATGAAGCCGCGCTCAAAGTCGCCGTGGATGACGCCCGCAGCCTGCGGGGCGGTGTCGCCGATGTGGATGGTCCAGGCACGCACTTCCTTCACACCGGCGGTGAAGTAGGTTTGCAAGCCCAGCAGTTTGAAGGCGGCACGGATCAGGCGGTTGAGGCCGGGTTCGTCCTGCCCCATCTCGGACAGGAAGAGCGCGCGGTCTTCATCGCTCATGTCGGCCATGTCGGCTTCCATCTTGGCGCAGATGGCCACCACCGGTGCGTTTTGCGTGGCGGCGTATTCCTTCAGGCGATCGAGGTAGGGGTTGTTCTCGAACCCGTCTTCACTGACGTTGCCCACAAACATGGCGCGCTTGGCCGTGATGAGGCACAAGGGTTTGAGGAGAACCTGCTCTTCCTGCGAAAACTCGAGCGTGCGAACGGGCTTGCCTTCGTTCAACGCAGCCTGACACTTGGTGAGCAACTGCACGAGTTTGGTGGCTTCCTTGTCGTTGCCCGATTTGGCCGCCTTGGTGTAGCGATGCAGGCTTTTGTCCACCGTGCCCAGGTCGGCCAGGCACAACTCGGTCTGGATGACCTCGATATCCGAAATGGGGTCCACCTTGCCGGCCACGTGAATGACGTTCTCGTCTTCAAAGCAGCGCACCACGTTGACGATGGCGTCGGTCTCGCGGATGTGGGCCAGGAACTGGTTGCCCAAACCCTCGCCCTGACTGGCTCCCGCCACCAGACCGGCGATGTCCACAAACTCCACAATCGCCGGCACGATGCGCTCGGGCGTGATGATGTGCGCCAACTGATTCAGGCGCGGATCCGGCACTTCCACCACCCCCACGTTGGGCTCGATGGTGCAAAAGGGATAGTTCTCAGCCGCAATACCGGCTTTGGTCAGGGCGTTGAAGAGGGTGGACTTGCCGACGTTGGGCAGGCCCACGATTCCGCATTTGAGCGACATGGAGTTCTTTCAGAACAAAACGAAAAGTTTTGTCTTAAATTTTTTGTTGAGCGACTGATCCGGATTGTAACGATCAGTGCCTACCCATCATGTCTATCCTGTTTGCTTCTTGAACTTATCAAGCCTAGGTTGCAACATGGCGTGAAATTCCCTTTGAACGTAATCGGAGATGGATTTCTTGCCTTGCCTTAGCAACTCGATTTCGGATTTCGACAGCCGAGCGGAAACCAACGAGGTAACCCGCTTCGTTACAGGTGAGTGTTTGGGGATGGATGCCAAAGATTTGAATGATTTCATTTCCGAACCTCGACGAGATCAGTCTAATTGTTTTTTGATCGGGTTGTAAAGATTTTTCCGACCTGCGTTCACCAAAACGAACGCGCTGTGCACAACTCCACCGTACATCTGAATGTAA
Organism: Comamonadaceae bacterium; assembly: GCA_947448375.1. Classification (GTDB taxonomy): domain Bacteria; phylum Pseudomonadota; class Gammaproteobacteria; order Burkholderiales; family Burkholderiaceae_C; genus Limnohabitans. The sequence goes on from CANFMY010000180.1 coordinate 3,523, forward strand.
TTAGCCAGTTCCGCCAGCGTACCCCCCAGGTTGGTCACGTCATCGATTAAAACGTAGTGTGCTCCAGGCACAACCTGCCCCAAAAATTCCGGTCTAGAAACAAGCCGCTCCATGGGATCTGCACCCGTGTGGTACACACGAGTCGACTGGATAATTTCCAGATCCACCAAGGCACCGCAAACCACGGCACAGACCGTCGCTAACACCTGCGGTATTGCGTTGTCCCCTCGCATCTCCTTGGCGTGTGGCGCTACAAAGATGCATTCTTGCCCCCACTGCTTTTTATATAACTCTAGAGCATCCAATGCCAGATCCCTCACCAATTGGAATGCAGATGCTGTATTTCCTGCCTTGGCATCTAAGTAGGCAGGGTGCTTTTTCAGGTTGGTGTCGGATTCAAATATATGGAGCAGTTTGAGTTGCTTAGGTATGGAGAAAGATCGAATGGAAGCGGAAATCTGGGAAAACATCGTCAGTGGACTTCATCCTCAATGAATGAAGAACATGACTGTCAATATAGCCACCCCATGATTTTTGAACACTCACAAAAATTCGGGATTGCTTTTTGCAGGCCGCCTCTCCCAGACCAGAATTCACGATCTGGATAGCACCTGACAGGCCTGGCTCACCCGCAACACCGGCTCGTCCTCCTCGCTGTCCGCCGCCACCAAGCCCTGCGTCACGATAGCGTTCATGCCAAAGGTGACCTCACCCTTCAGGCCTGCATCACGGCGGTAGGACGCCAGCACCTTGCCCACGGCATCGTCGGTCTCGCCCGTCAAGGGGTTCACATCGGGAATGGAACAGCGCCCGCAGGGCTTGACCAGCTGCAGCGTGATCGTCCGCCCCCCCACATCGATACGCAGGCTGCGAAGCTGGTCTTCCGCGTGCGCGCCCAGTCCGGACAGCACCAGGTTGGGGCGAAAACGTTCCATGCCCACTGCGGGGCGACCCGCCTCGGTCAAGCGTCGATTGAGTTCGGCCAGTGACGCCTCGCTCACCACCAGCAAGGGAAACCCATCGCTGAACTGGTTGAGGGCTTTCACCTCACCCGTCCAGGAGGCGTCGCTCGCGCGAGGGTGCTCGGGGTCAAAGCGCACCAAGTGAAACGGCCCGCGCTGACTGAGCAGTTGTTGGCCGCGCTCGGTCTGACCCAAAAAGTCACCCAGCCACTGGGAGGCCAGCTTCCCCATGTCGTAGGCGGGCACAGCCGCGCCCCACACCTGTGTCGTCATGGGTTCTTCCACCTCGTTCATGGACAGATGCAAGCCCAGCATGCCCGGAGCCTTGAGCTGGATGTCGGACAAGCGAATGCGGGTGGAGATCAGCGCCATGGCAGGCAGCTCGCGTTGTGTGAGGGCCCGCCCCTGGGCATCGGTCACCATCCAGGCTCTATCCCATTCCAGTCCGGTTTCGGTGAGGGCGCTGGCCAACACGGAAATGCCGGCGCAGGATTTCACCGGATAAACCCACAGCTGAGCAATGGAGGCAGCAACAGACGACATGTCAACACAATCCATGGAAAGACAAACAGTTCAACCAGTATAGAGCGGCCACTGTCAGCCCCCGTTGACCCTGCGACGCGTTAACTTGGTGGCACCTAAACCTGTTGCAACCTGACCCTGCGGCCCCAACCCCCTGTGAGGATTTGGCCTTTGGACGCCTTGGTCTTTCGACCTCACCAACCCCGCTTCACTTGGCAGGAACCCTACAATCACTTGCATGACAGCCTCCTGGGACATTTGCATCCGCGGTGGCGGCCTGGTGGGTCGCACGCTGGCCCTGCTATTGTCCAAATCTCCGCGCCTGCGCGTGTTGCTGGTCGAACAAGCCCCTAGTGCCGCACCTGACGTACGTGCTTACGCGTTGAACGAAGCGTCACGCCAGGTGTTGTCCTCGGTGGGTTGCTGGCCTGACTCGCGTCACGCCACGCCCGTGCAAACCATGCAGGTGTGGGGCGACACCACGGGCCAGGTGCGCTTCGAGTCGCCGACGCCCCTGGGCCTGACCACCATCGTGGATGTGCCCGCACTGGAAGACCTGCTCGATCAGGCCGTGCGTCAACGCCCCAACATCACACGCCAGACAGACCCCGAGCCCGCCACCCTGACCATCATTTGCGAAGGCCGCCAGAGCGCGAGTCGAGACCAACTGGGCGTGGAGATGGAGCGTCTGCCCTACCATCAGCACGCTCTGGCCTGCCGGGTGCGAACCGCGCAACCGCATCGTCAGCAGGCGCTGCAGTGGTTTTGCGCCACCCCGCAGGGCAGCGACATCGTCGCCCTCCTTCCCATGGACGGGCCGGACGGTTCGGTCAGTGCTGTCATCTGGTCCACCTCGCCCGAGCATGCCCGCGCGCTTCAGGCCATGGACGAGGCAGCCTTCAACACAGCCTTGCAGCAGGCCACCCATCACCACCTGGGCGCGCTCAATTGCGTGTCGGCCCGCGCGATTTGGCCGCTGCAGTTGCAACGTGCCCGCACCTGGTGCGGCGAGATGGCCCCTGGACAAGC
>CANFMY010000181.1 GCA_947448375.1 Comamonadaceae bacterium
GACCAAAATTGCCGAGGATCTGCGCGCCAGTCTGGCCGAGGCCGACGTGCGCAGCAAGTTGGTGGGAGGCGGCATGTTTCCCGCCTACCTTGGGCCGCAAGCGTTTGGGGCGCACATCCAGCAGGAATACACCCGATACAGCCGGGTGATTGATGAGGCGCGTATCAAGCTGGATTGAATCCGACGTGGAGGTCGCCAGTTTCCTCCAGCAGACCAAGCTATATAGGTTTGGCTTATTTGAAAATACCAAAACTGTCGTTTGAGTTTTAAAGACTCGTCGTCAGAATCCGCTCCTTCAACGCGTGCTTGCGTTCGTTCAGGAGGGATTGATGTTCAGGACTTATCGACAATATTCAGGGTGGATTGCTGCTGCGATCTGCCTGTTTGCGCTGGAGGTGGGGGCTCAAACCAGCTTGCTCAACGTTTCTTATGACCCCACGCGGGAGCTGTACGCCGATGTCAATCAGGCTTTCGTCAAGCACTGGAAAGTCAAGACGGGACAGGACATCAGCATCAAGCAGTCCCATGGCGGCTCAGGCAAGCAAGCACGTTCCATCATCGATGGCCTCGAGGCGGACGTCGCCACCTTGGCGCTGGCAGGGGACACCGATGCCTTGCACGAGCAAGGCAACCTGATCGCCAAAGACTGGCAAAAGCGCTTGCCACACAACAGTTCTCCCTATACCTCGACCATTGTTCTGGTGGTCCGAGAGGGCAATCCCAAAGGCATTCGCGACTGGGATGACCTGATCAAGCCAGGGGTGAAAGTAATCACGCCGAACCCCAAAACGTCAGGGGGTGCGCGCTGGAATTACCTGGCGGCCTGGGAGTTCGCCAAACGAAAATACGGGGGCGATGCCAAGGCTCGCGAGTTTGTGAAAAAACTCTTCGAGAACGTGCCGGTGCTGGACACGGGGGCGCGTGGCTCTACCATCACCTTTGCGCAGCGTGCGCAGGGGGATGTGCTCATCGCCTGGGAAAACGAGGCCTATTTGCTCGAGAAAGAATTCTCGGCCAAGTTTGATGTGGTCTATCCCTCCTTGTCCATTCTGGCTGAACCCGCGGTCACGGTGGTGGACAAAAACGTGGACAAAAAAGGAACGCGAGCCCTGGCGACCGCTTACCTGGAATTTCTCTACAGCGATGAGGGACAGGACATCGCCGGCAAGAATTTCTACCGGCCCATTTCAGCCAAGGCGCAGGCGAAATATGCCAAGCAGTTTCCTGCGCTGAAACTCGTCACGGTCGATCAGGCGTTTGGGGGATGGAGCAAAGCCACCCCCTTGCATTTTGCCGATGGCGGCAGCTTCGATCAGATTTACCTGAAAAAGTGACCCGCTTCATTGGCCGGCACTGGCTTCATAGACATTTTGGGCATAAGCAAACAAAGGAATATTCGTTTGTTTATGCGGCCTGACTCAGCACAATTCGTCGCATGCCTTCGCATTCACTCTCCTTGGCCGGCTCGGGCCGCGGCAAACCCCATCGCGTCCTGCCGGGATTCAATCTCGCGCTGGGTTATACGGTGCTGTATCTCAGCCTGATCGTGCTCATTCCGTTGTCGGCCCTGGTGTTCAAGACGTTCTCCTTGAGCTGGGGGCAATTCTGGGACGCCGTGACCGGGGAGCGGGTGATGGCATCGTACCGACTCACCTTCGGGGCCTCGCTGATTGCAGCGCTGGTCAATGGGGTGTTGGGTTTGTTGGTGGCCTGGGTGCTGGTGCGCTATGACTTTGTCGGCAAGCAATGGGTGGATGCCCTGGTGGACTTGCCCTTTGCGTTGCCGACCGCTGTGGCGGGCATTTCGCTCACCGCGTTGCTGGCTGGCAATGGCTGGGTAGGGCAGTACCTGGAGCCACTGGGGATTCAGTTGGCGTTCAATCCGAATGGCGTGGTGATCGCCCTGATTTTCATTGGCTTGCCGTTTGTGGTGCGTACCGTTCAACCGGTGCTGGAAGACACCGAACAGGAGCTGGAAGAGGCGGCCACCTGCCTGGGCGCAACCCGTTGGCAGACGTTCAGCCGGGTGATTCTGCCGACGATATTTCCGGCCTTGCTCACCGGCTTTGCGATGGCTTTTGCGCGCGCGGTGGGCGAGTATGGCTCGGTGATTTTCATCGCCGGCAACATGCCCATGGTCTCTGAAATCACGCCCCTCATCATCATCGGGAAACTGGAGCAATACGACTACGCCGGTGCCACCGCCGTGGCGGTGGTGATGCTCGCCATGTCCTTCATGTTGTTGCTGTTCATCAATGCCTTGCAAGCCTGGCAGCGCCAACGGTCGGGAGCCCCTGTATGAGCGGCGCGATTCCCTCCACCCAAGCAGCGTCGCGACAGGTTCGCGCAGGCACCACCGAGCCTGCCTGGGTGCGTGGGGTACTGCTGACGCTGGCGCTTGGGTTCATGGGCTTGTTTTTGGTGCTGCCGCTGGCTGCGGTGTTTGCCGAGGCCTTGCGAAAGGGGGTTGATGTCTATCTGGAGGCATTCAAAGAGCCCGACGCCTGGGCGGCCATTCAACTGACACTGATCACGGCCGCCATTGCGGTGCCCCTGAACCTGGTGTTTGGCGTTGCCGCGGCCTGGGCCATCGCCAAATTCGATTTCAGGGGCAAGGCCTTTCTCACCACGCTGGTGGATCTGCCATTTTCGGTGTCTCCCGTGGTGGCGGGCTTGATCTATGTGCTGATCTTTGGCGCCCAAGGGTGGCTGGGCCCCTGGCTGGCGACCCACGACATCAAGGTTATCTTTGCCGTGCCGGGCATTGTGTTGGCCACGGTGTTCGTCACCTTTCCGTTCATCGCGCGTGAGTTGATTCCCTTGATGCAGGCGCAGGGCACGGAAGAGGAGCAGGCCGCCATGGTGCTTGGCGCGACGGGGTGGCAAACGTTCTGGCATGTCACGCTACCCAACATCAAATGGGGCTTGATGTACGGGGTCATCCTGTGCAATGCGCGCGCCATGGGGGAATTCGGGGCGGTTTCGGTGGTGTCGGGCCACATTCGGGGATTCACCAACACCATGCCCTTGCACGTGGAAATTCTGTACAACGAGTACCAGTCGGTGGCCGCCTTTGCGGTGGCCTCGCTGCTGACCATCCTGGCACTGCTCACCCTGGTGATCAAGTCCACCATCGAGTGGCTGGAAGCGCAAGATCCACAACCTGCCGCTGAACGACCCACCGAGCCTGCCTACCTTCACGGACTGCTGACATGAGCATCGCAATTCAACACATCCACAAGCAATTTGGCAGCTTCACCGCGCTGAACGACATCAACCTGACCATCGAATCCGGTGAACTGGTGGCGTTGCTGGGCCCTTCGGGGTGTGGCAAGACCACCTTGCTGCGCATCATTGCCGGTCTGGAGTCAGCAGATTCGGGGCACATTTTGTTCAGCGGCGCAGATACCACGCATGTGCATGTGCGAGAGCGCCAGGTGGGATTTGTGTTTCAACACTATGCCTTGTTTCGGCACATGACCGTGTTTGAAAACGTGGCCTTTGGCCTGCGCGTGAAGCCGCGCACTGAGCGACCCAGCGAGGCCGAGACTCATCGCCAAGTGCATGAATTGCTCGGCCTGGTCCAATTGGACTGGCTGGCAGACCGCTACCCTTCGCAACTGTCAGGTGGGCAGCGGCAGCGCATTGCCTTGGCGCGCGCGCTGGCGGTGGAGCCCAAGGTGCTTCTGCTGGATGAGCCCTTTGGTGCGCTCGATGCCAAGGTGCGCAAAGAGTTGCGGCGCTGGTTGCGGCGTCTGCATGATGAACTGCATGTCACCAGCATCTTTGTCACCCACGACCAGGAAGAAGCCCTGGAGGTGGCTGACCGGGTGGTGCTCATGAACAAGGGGCGGGTGGAGCAGGTGGGTTCGCCGCAGGAGGTGTGGGACCACCCAGCCAGTCCGTTCGTCTATGGATTTTTGGGTGATGTGAATCTCTTTCATGGCCGTGCCCATGACGGCGAGATGCAGATTGGCGCTGACCACCAGGCGGTCCGGTTGCAGACCCCCGAGCACAGCCACGTGCAAGATGCCAAGGCCTTTGCGTATGTGCGACCGCACGACCTGGACGTGCAGCGCTATGCACCCGGGCATCAAGGGGGCATCGTGGCGCGGCTGGCCCGGGCCATGTCGGTTGGACCCATTGCTCGGCTGGAACTCGAGCCCACCGAGGACAGCGGGCTGGATCCGCAAACCGTGATCGAGGCGCACATGGCGGCCCAGTCGTTCTCGGTTCAACAGTTCAAGGAAGGGGAACTGCTGGTGGTGACGCCTCGACAAGCCCGGGTATTTGTCGAGGCTTGAACTCATCGGTTGGCATCAGGCCGAAGTCAATACGCCCCCATGGGCTGACCGTTTCGGCGAGGGGGCGTCATGGCCAACGCGACGGTTGTGAAGCTGGCCGTTGTCCTGGTCTATAGTGTGTGGCGTACAGTCGTGCACTGTCAGAGACCGGAGACGACACATGAATGAACTTGGCCGCCTGGAAGACCTGCCACAGGCGTATCGCGACGAACTCAAAAGCCTGAACCTCGTGCCCTTGTGGCCCAGCCTGCGTGGTGTGTTGCCGCCCAAGGTGCCCACCCGCCAGACTCAGCCCACTTACTGGGCCTACAAGACGCTGCGCCCCTTGCTGCTCAAGGCGGGCGAGCTGACCCCGATTGAAAAAGCCGAACGCCGGGTGCTGGTGTTGGCCAACCCGGGCCATGGCCTGGAAAAAATGCAGGCCAGCGCGGCCATTTACCTGGGCATGCAACTGCTGTTGCCGGGTGAGTGGGCGCCCAGCCATCGCCACACGCCCAATGCCGTGCGCATGATCGTGGAAGGTGAGGGCGCCTACACCACGGTGGACGGCGAGAAGTGTCCGATGAGCCGTGGTGACCTGATCCTCACGCCCACTGGCTTGTGGCACGAGCACGGTCACGACGGGACCGAGCCCGTGGTGTGGCTGGATGTGCTGGATTTGCCGCTGGTCTACTACATGGAGGCCAGTTACCACATCAATGGCCAGCGTCAGGACGTGGTGTCCGGACGGGGCGACCGGCAATACATCCGTGCCGGCGTGGTGCCTACCCCTGTGTTCGGGCGCAGCCAAAAGGCGTATCCGATGTTGCGCTATGCCTGGACGGATGCCAAGGCCGCGCTCGAATCCCTGGCCGCCGACGATCCTTCGCTGGAACACGTTCAGGTCACCTACACCAATCCGGAAACCGGCGGTGATGCAGAAAACATCCTCGGTTTTTATGCGCTCATGTTGCGCCCGGGACAAAGTTTGCGGCTGCCTGCGCGCTCACCCGCGCAAGTGTTCCATGTGATTGAAGGGCAGGTGCAGGCGCAGATCGTCAACAGCACCTTCACCCTGGTGGAAGCCGATACCTGCTGCGCGCCGGGCTATGAAGCGGTGACGCTCAAGAACCTCAAGTCCGACACCCCGTCCTTTGTGTTTGTGGCGGATGAATCACCCCTGCATCGCAAGCTAGGGGTGTATGAGAATTGGGGCTGAGGCGCACAGCCCTGCGTCACCGGTGGTAAGGCCTGGCGTGCTGCAAACTCGGTAGTCGCCTTCTCGCTTGCGCCACCTCGGACAAATCCAGTTCGCCCATCAGCAAGCCCGTTCCTTCGGCGCGCTCGGCGATGACCTCGCCCCAGGGGTTGATGACCACTGAATGGCCATAGGTTTCGCGGCCATCCTCGTGCACGCCGTGCTGCGCAGGAGCCAACACAAAACAGCCGGTTTCAATGGCCCGGGCGCGCAACAGCACGTGCCAGTGGGCTTCGCCGGTGGGCACCGTGAAGGAGGAGGGTACGCTCAGGAGGTCGGCGCCAGCCAGGGCCAGGTCACGGTAGAGCGCGGGAAAACGCATGTCGTAGCACACGGTCATGCCCACGGTGTAGGTGGAGCGCGGAACCAGGACTGCTTGCGTTCCGGCCACAAAGCGTGCGGATTCTTCGTAGCGCTGCCCTTCACCCAGGTCGGCATC
>CANFMY010000182.1 GCA_947448375.1 Comamonadaceae bacterium
ATCGCCCATGAGTTTGACGAGGTCTGGCACGAGCTTATGGAAGAAAGGTTTTTTCTGGCCCAACAAGTACCCGTGGCGAATGGCGCGGCGGATGATGCGGCGTTGCACATAGCCACGGCCCTCATTGCTGGGGATGACCCCATCGGCCACCAGGAACGAGGTGGCACGCAGGTGGTCGGCGATCACCCGCAACGACGGGATGCTCAGGTCGGTGCAACCGGTCTCACGCGCGGCCGCCTTGATCAGGGTGTCAAAGAGGTCGATCTCGTAGTTGCTGTGCACATGCTGCAGGATGGCGGCCAGGCGCTCGAGGCCCATACCGGTGTCCACACAGGGCGCGGGCAGTTTCGTCACCGAGCCGTCCTCATGCATTTCAAACTGCATGAACACGTTGTTCCAGATTTCGATGAAGCGGTCGCCGTCTTCCTCGGGGCTGCCCGGAGGCCCGCCGGGGATGTGGTCGCCGTGGTCGTAAAAAATTTCACTGCACGGACCGCAGGGACCGGTGTCGGCCATCATCCAGAAATTGTCGGATTTGTAGCGTCCACCCTTGTTGTCGCCGATGCGAATCACGCGCTCGGGCGGCAGGCCGATCTCCTTCGTCCAGATGTCGTAGGCCTCGTCATCTTCCTGGTAGACGGTGGCCAGCAGGCGATCCTTGGGCAAGCCATACACCTGGGTCAGCAACTCCCACGCCCACTTGAGCGACTCGCGCTTGAAGTAATCGCCAAACGACCAGTTGCCCAGCATCTCGAAGAAGGTGTGGTGGCGCGCGGTGTAGCCCACGTTCTCCAGGTCGTTGTGCTTGCCGCCCGCGCGCAGACACGCCTGCACCGAGGCGGCGCGCACATAGCTGCGACGGTCCGCGCCCAGGAACACGTCCTTGAACTGCACCATCCCGGAGTTGGTGAACATCAGGGTCGGGTCATTGCCCGGTACCAGGGGGCTGGAGGCCACCACGGTATGCCCTTTGGCCGCAAAAAAGTCGAGAAAGCTTTGACGGATCTCGGCAACGGAAAAGGTGCGTGTGGTCATGGCGGCTAACGCGGGCAAAGGCCGGCTGAAAAAGAGTCGGTGATGAAAGGATGACGCCAGGCTTGAGCCCTTGGCTTCACCCGGCGCAATCAAACTTTTGATTATAAGTGGGGGCATCGCTGGCGTGACTTGCCAGCGCCAATGCCCGGGGTATGCTGTGCGTTTTGCAGGAGACCCACCATGGACATGAAAACCGCCCCCCTCTCGCTTCTCAACGACCCCAGCCTGCTCAAGACCGACGCCCTCATCAACGGCCAGTGGATCCCCGGTGCTCGACGCTTTGACGTGCACGACCCCGCCACCGGCCAGAAACTCGCCGACGTGGCCAACCTGGGTCCGGCCGAGGCCGAGCAAGCCATCCACGCGGCCAACGCCGCCTGGCCAGCCTGGCGCAACAAAACCGGCAAGGAGCGCAGCATCCTCCTGCGCAAGTGGTACGACCTGCTGATGGCCAACGTGGAAGACCTGGGCCGCCTCATGACCGCCGAACAGGGCAAGCCCTTTGCCGAAGCCAAGGGCGAGGTGGCCTATGGCGCGAGCTTTGTCGAATGGTTTGCCGAAGAAGCCAAGCGCGTCAACGGCGAAACCCTGCCCCAGTTCGACAACAACCGCCGCCTGATGGTCATCCGGCAACCCATCGGCGTGTGCGCGGCCATCACCCCGTGGAACTTTCCTCTGGCCATGATCACCCGCAAGGTGGCCCCGGCGCTGGCCGCTGGCTGTCCGGTGGTGATCAAACCGGCCGAACTCACGCCGCTCACGGCGCTGGCCGCGGCCGAACTCGCCGTGCGCGCGGGCATCCCGCCCGGTGTGCTCAACGTGCTCACCGCGGACAGCGACAACAGCATTGCCGTGGGCAAGGTGTTTTGCGCCAGCGATATCGTGCGACACATCAGCTTCACCGGCAGCACCGAAGTGGGCCGCATCCTGATGGCGCAGTCGGCCCCCACGGTGAAAAAACTGGCGCTGGAACTCGGCGGCAATGCGCCCTTCATCGTGTTTGACGATGCCGAAATCGACTCGGCCGTGGAAGGCGCCATCGCCAGCAAGTACCGCAACGCCGGTCAGACCTGTGTGTGCGCCAACCGCCTGTATGTGCAAAACGGGGTGTACGACGAGTTCGTGCAGAAATTCGCGGCCAAAGTGCAGGCCCTCAAAGTGGGCAACGGCTTTGAAGATGGTGTGATGCAAGGCCCGTTGATTGAACCGGCAGCGGTGGCCAAGGTGCAGCGCCACCTGGAAGATGCCGTCCAGCGCGGCGGCAAGATCGTCACCGGCGGTCAAGCCCTGCAAGGCCAGTTTTTCCAGCCCACTGTGGTGGCCGACGCCAGCGGCGACATGCTGTGCGCCAAGGAAGAGACGTTTGGCCCCTTTGCACCGGTGTTTCGTTTCAACACCGAGCAGGAAGCCATTGACGCGGCCAACAATACCGAATTTGGTCTTGCAAGCTACTTCTACAGCCGCGACGTGGGTCGCATCTTCCGGGTGAGCGAGGGGCTGGAATACGGCATGGTGGGCATCAACGTGGGCATCATCGCCACCGAGCACGTGCCCTTTGGCGGCGTGAAGCAGTCGGGCCTCGGCCGCGAGGGTTCGCACCACGGCATGGATGAATACGTCGAAATGAAGTACCTGTGCATTGGCGACGTGCTGAAGTGATGTGGGCGAGCGGTCTGGCGTTCACGCGGAGCTGAGGGGCCGCATCTGGTTAGAATGCCGACACTTCGCGGGTGTAGTTCAATGGTAGAACGGCAGCTTCCCAAGCTTTAGACGAGGGTTCGATTCCCTTCACCCGCTCCAGATTCGATGTCACGCTCGCCGCTCGAGACTCACACAACCCGACCCTGCTCAAGGGCTCGGGTTTTTTTGTCGCCGCCATCGGCATGAACACCTCCTCAGCACCCTCGGCTCGAACCATCATTCTGATCGGTCTCGTGGCGCTGGCCGTTGCCATGGGGGTGGGGCGGTTTGCCTTCACGCCACTCATGCCCCTGATGATGCGCGACGCCACGCTCGATGTCGCCACGGGCGCGGAGTGGGCAGCGGCCAATTACGTGGGGTATTTGGTGGGCGCACTCAGTGCGTCCTGGTTTGCACGCAAGCCGACAGGCGGATTGCAGCTCGGCCTTCTGGGCGTGGCCGCCTCCACACTCGCCATGGCCTGGGTCGATCTTTCGCCGGCCTGGCCTGGCGCTTGGCTGCGCGGCGTATCCGGGGTGTGCAGTGCCTGGGTGCTGGTGTGCGCGAGCAGCTGGTGCCTGCCCGAGTTGGCACGCCGGGAAGCCGCGGCGACCAGCGGGTGGATCTACACCGGCGTGGGCACGGGCATTGCCCTGACGGGCGCCCTGACCTGGCTGGGTGGGCATCAGCTGGCATGGGTGCTGTGGGCCGAATTGGCCCTGCTGGCGGCCCTGGGCGCGGTTTATGTTCGATGGGCTTTGCCCACCTCTGCGGCAGTCACCCCCGGCAATACCGCACACGCGGAGCAGACCCGCGCGCCAACCCACGCCGGCTCCTCGCTCGGGCTCATCCTCTGTTACGGCGCGTTCGGGTATGGGTACATCGTGCCGGCGACCTTTCTGCCCACCATGGCGCGCGAGCTGGTCGATGACCCGTTGGTCTTTGGTCTGATCTGGCCTCTCTTTGGACTGGCCGCTGCCTTGTCCGTGGCAGTGGCTTCACGCTGGCTGGCTGGCTGGCCACGCCGACAGGTCTGGGCGCTGGCTCAAGCCGTGATGGCAGGGGGGACCCTGATTCTCTGGCTGCAGCACAGCCTGTGGGCCATGGCCGTGTCCGCCCTGTTGGTGGGCGGCACCTTGGTGGTGGCCACCATGGCCGGGCTGCAACTGGCGCGCGAACGCATGCCGGCCAACCCCACGCCCCTGCTGGCGAGCATGACGGGGGCTTTTGCTGCCGGGCAAATTGCCGGGCCATTGTTGGTGCGCCTGATGACCTCCCTGGACATGACACAAGCCGAGGCCTTGCACGGGGCCAACGGATTGGCGACACTGACCCTGCTCGTCACAGCCCTCTGGTTGTGGCGTGGCGGGCGCAAGTCGCCCGCACCTGCTACAACCCCCTGAACCCATGATTCGACACCCCGACCTCTTTCCGCAATTTCTATCCGATGTGCGCCAATTTGTGCGCGAACGGTGGCACCCGATCGAACGCGAGGTGGAGGCACTCGACCACGTGCCCGAGCCCCTGGTGCAGGAGTTGCGGACGCGAGGCTTCTTTGGGTGGAGCATTCCTGAAGCCTATGGCGGACTGGGACTGACCACCGAGGAGCTGGTGAGCGCGGCCTTCGAGTTGTCGCAGGCCAGCGTGGCCCTGCGCGCACGCGTGGGCACCAACACAGGCATCGGCTCCGAAGCCCTGGTGGCCGATGGCACGCCCGAACAGCGCGAGCGCTGGCTGCCGCGCATGGCCCGTGGCGAACTCACGGGTTGCCTGGCCTTGACCGAACCCGAGGCCGGCTCGGAAGCAAGTAACGTGAGCACCACGGCCGTACGCGACGGCGACGTGTACGTGCTCAACGGCATGAAGCGCTACATCACCAACGCGCCCCTGGCCGATGTGTTCACCGTGATTGCCCGCACCGAACCCGACAGCCAGGGCAGCAAAGGGCTGACGGCGTTTTGGGTCGAGCGCGGTACACCGGGCCTGTCCACGGGCGAGGCCTACCGCAAGATGGGACAGGCCGGCTCGCCGGTCTCGGACGTGTTCTTTCAGGATTGCCGTGTGCCTGCAGCCCACATCATCGGCGGCGTGGAAGGCGTGGGCTTCAAGACCGTCATGAAGGTGCTCAACAAACAGCGCCTGCACCTGGCGGCGTTGTGCACAGGGCCCGCCATGCGCATGCTGGAGCTGGCCATCCACCACACCCGTCAGCGCAAGCAGTTTGGCCAACCGGTGGTCAACTTCCAGCTCCTGCAGGCCATGATCGCCGACTGCCAGACCGAGATCTATGCGGCCCGCTCGATGATCCTGGAAGCCGCACGCGCGCGCGATCGCGGCGAGGACGTCGCCCTCAGCGCCTCCATGTGCAAGTACTTCGCCTCCGAAATGTGTGGTCGCGTGGCGGACCGTTGCGTGCAAATGTTGGGTGGCGCGGGCTATGTCGCCGACTTCAGCGAGATCGAACGCTACTACCGCGATGTGCGGTTGTTTCGTCTGTATGAAGGAACCAGCCAGGTGCATCAGCTCAACATTGCCAAACTCACCTTGCGTGACTTCGGCGTCGGGGCCTGAGGTGGAAACGATCTTTCGCCATCTGCAACCCACTGCGGCGCTCGACGCCTTGCGCAAGCGCGTGCGTCGCTTTGTCGACGAGGTGGCCATCCCGGCCGAGTCTGCCGACGCAGCGCATGACTGGCAGGCGCTGGACCGAGTGCTGGCGGCACTGCGCCCACAAGCCCAGGCGGCGGGCCTTTACTTGCCGCAAATGCCGCTTGAACACGGCGGGCTTGGACTGACCTGGGTGGAGCGCGCCGTGGTGCTGGAAGAAGCGGGCCGCAGTTTTCTGGCACCCGCCGCGATGAATTGCGCCCCGCCCGATCAACCCAACATGATCAGCCTGCTGCGACAGGGCTCCCCCGCGCAGCAAGCCCGCTACCTGCAGCCCTTGTTGCGTGGCGACGTTCGCTCGTGTTTTGCGATGACCGAGCCCGCGCCAGGCGCAGGCTCGGACCCCTCGATGCTGCAGACCCGGGCGCGCCGTGTGAGCGGCGGCTGGGAAATCACGGGGCACAAGTGGTTCATCACCGGCGCGTGTGGCGCCAATTTCGCCATCGTACTGGCGCAAACCGACCAGGGCCCGACGCAATTCATCGTGGAGACACAGACACCCGGCTATGCGTGTCTGCGGGCCATCCCCTGCATCGATCCGTTTGCCATCGGAGGGCATGGCGAAATTCGCCTTTCGCAATGCCGCGTGTCCG
>CANFMY010000183.1 GCA_947448375.1 Comamonadaceae bacterium
CATTGCCGAAGGCCCCTATGCCACCGTGTCCCAGGACCCGCAGGTGCTGGAAGCCTACATGGGCAGCACCGAGCACGAACTGGAGGGCGCTCATGGCTGAGGCAGGCGAATTCCTGCGCGTGAGCGATCTGCACGCCTGGTATGGCGAATCACACATCCTGCACGGCGTGGACCTGACGGTGCGCGAGGGCGAGGTGGTGACGCTGCTGGGACGCAACGGCGCCGGACGCACCACCACCATCAAATCCATACTGGGGCTGGTGGGGCGACGCACGGGCTCCATTCGCATCCAAGGCATCGAGTCGGTGGCCATGCCACCGCACCAGATCGCCAAGCTGGGCATCGGCTACTGTCCGGAAGAGCGCGGCATCTTTGCGTCGCTCAGCTGTGAGGAAAACCTGCTGTTGCCCCCTGTGCTCGCCGATGGCGGCATGGGCCTGGACGAGATCTACGAAATGTTCCCCAACCTGCTGGAGCGCAGAAACAGCCCGGGGACCCGCCTCTCGGGCGGGGAGCAGCAGATGCTGGCAGTGGGACGCATCCTGCGCACCGGCGCCAAGATGCTGCTGCTGGACGAAATTTCCGAAGGGCTGGCGCCGGTCATCGTGCAGGCACTGGCACGCATGATCCTGGCCCTCAAGGCCAAGGGCTTCACCATCATCATGGTGGAACAAAACTTCCGCTTTGCCGCGCCGCTGGCCGACCGTTTCTATGTGATGGAACACGGACGGATCGTGGAGGGCTTTGCCGCTGCCGAATTGCCCGCCAAGATGGGCATGCTGAGCGAATACCTCGGCGTATGAGCATTCACCCCCCCGTGAGAGTTCACCTGTGAGAGTTAGCAATTGACCGTTCAACCTGGAGACTGACCATGAAACGCACACTTCTATCCACCCTGGCTGCGGCCGCTTGCCTTGTCGGGACGACGGCACAGGCCCAAATCTCTGACGGCATCGTCAAGATTGGCGTGCTCAACGACATGTCCGGCCTGTACTCCGACATCACGGGCCCGGGCTCGGTGGTCGCGGCCAAGATGGCCGTGGAGGATTACCTCAAAGCCAGCGGCAGCAAACTCAAGGTGGAAGTGGTGGGCGCTGACCACCAGAACAAACCGGACATTGGCTCCAACATTTCCCGTCAGTGGTACGACACGGACAAGGTCGACATGATTGCGGACGTGCCCACTTCCTCCGTGGGTCTGGCTGTGGCCCAGATCAGCAAGGAAAAAGGCAAGCTGCACCTCAACTCCGGTTCGGCCACCGCCGACCTGAGTGGCAAGGCCTGCAACGCCAACACCATTCACTGGACGTATGACACCTGGATGCTGGCCAACGGCACCGGCAAGGCCATCGTCAAGAGCGGGGGCAACACCTGGTTCTTCCTGACCGCCGATTACGCCTTCGGCCACGCCCTGGAGCGAGACACCGAAGCCGTGGTGACGCAGAACGGTGGCCGTGTGGTGGGCAAGGTGCGCACCCCGTTCCCGACCCAGGACTTCTCCTCCTTCCTGCTGCAGGCCCAGGCCTCCAAGGCCAAGATCATCGGTTTGGCCAACGCCGGCGGTGACACCACCAACTCGATCAAGCAGGCCGCTGAATTCGGCATCACCAAGGGCGGGCAAAACCTGGCCGGTCTGCTGGTGTTCCTGCCCGACGTGCACTCGCTGGGCCTGAACACGGCACAAGGCCTGATGCTGACCGAAACCTTCTACTGGGACCTGAACGACCAGACCCGTACCTGGTCCAAGCGCTTTGCCGCTGCCAACGGTGGCAAGAACCCCTCGATGGTGCAGGCTGGCGTGTACTCCAGCGTGCTGCACTATCTGAAGGCCGTGGATGCCGCCAAGACCGACGATGGCACCAAGGTGGCCGCCAAGATGAAAGAGCTCCCCACCGACGATCCCTTGTTTGGCAAGGGGACGGTGCGCGCCGATGGTCGCAAGATTCACCCGGCGTACCTCTTCGAGGTGAAAAAGCCGTCCGAGTCCAAAGGCCCGTACGACTACTACAAGCTGGTCGCCACCATCCCGGCCAACGAAGCCTTCCGTCCCTTGTCCGAGAGCGATTGCCCGCTGGTCAAGAAGTAATCCACCGGACCTGAGATCCACGAAGACACACCGCCATGGAAATTTTTGGCATTCCCTCGCAAGCCCTGTTCGGACAACTGCTGATCGGATTGATCAACGGTTCGTTCTATGCGTTGCTCTCGCTGGGCCTGGCGGTGATCTTCGGCCTGCTCAACATCATCAACTTCACGCACGGCGCCCAGTACATGCTGGGCGCGTTCGTGGCCTGGCTGGCGTTGAACAAACTGGGTCTGAATTACTGGCTGGCCTTGCTGCTCACGCCCGTGGTGGTGGGCGCCACGGGTGTCTTCATTGAGAGGACCATGCTCAAGCAACTCTACAAGCTGGACCATCTTTACGGACTGTTGCTCACCTTTGGTCTGGCCCTCATCATTCAGGGCGTTTTCCGCAACGAGTTCGGGTCCTCCGGCATGCCCTACCCGGTGCCTGAACTCTTTCAGGGCGTGTTCAACACCGGTTTCATGTTTTTGCCCAAATACCGGGCCTGGGTGATCGTGGCCTCGCTGATCATTTGCGCTTCCACCTGGTACGTGATTGAGCGCACCAAGCTCGGAGCCTACCTGCGCGCCGCCACGGAAAATCCTGCCTTGGTGCAGGCCTTCGGTATCAACGTGCCGCGCATGATCACGCTCACCTACGGGTTTGGCGTGGGACTGGCCGCGCTGGCCGGGGTGATGGCAGCGCCCATCTACCAGGTCAGCCCGATGATGGGCGCCGACATCATCATCGTCGTGTTTGCGGTGGTGGTCATTGGCGGGATGGGCTCGATCCTGGGTGCCATCGTGTCCGGTTTCGGGTTGGGCCTGATCGAAGGCCTGACCAAGGTGTTCTACCCCGAGGCCTCCAACACCGTCATTTTTGTCATCATGGCCATCGTGCTGCTGATCAAGCCAGCCGGCCTTTTTGGGACGCAGAAATAAGCAGCCATGGCAGACACCTCTGAATCAACCGTGCAACCGTCCGACTCCACGCGCCCGTTGTGGGTGGCCATGGCCGTGATGGTGACCGTCCTGGTGCTGGCCCCCACGGTGGTCTATCCCGTCTTCCTGATGAAGGTGATGTGTTTCGCCTTGTTTGCCTGTGCGTTCAATCTGCTGATCGGGTTCGGCGGCTTGTTGTCTTTCGGACACGCCATGTTTCTGGGCACGGCGGGCTATGCCGCTGCGCATGCCTCCAAGGCCTGGGGCTGGAACCCGGAGTTTGCCGTCCTGTTCGCCACCCTGTGTTCCACGGCGCTGGGCGTGGTGGTGGGGCTGCTGGCCATTCGCCGACAGGGGATTTACTTTGCCATGATCACCCTGGCGCTGTCGCAGATGGTGTTCTTCTTCTATCTGCAAACTCCTTTCACGGGGGGGGAGGACGGCATCCAGGCAGTGCCACGAGGTCACTTGTTTGGCGCCATCGATCTGGCCGATAACACCGCCATGTATGCGTTTGTGCTGGTGGTGTTCCTGATCGGTTTTGGCGCCATCTGGCGGATCGTGCATTCGCCGTTTGGTCAGGTGCTCAAGGCGATTCGCGAGAATGAACCACGCGCCTTGTCACTGGGTTATGACACCGACTTGTACAAGCTGGTGGCCTTCATCCTGTCGGGCACCTTTGCAGGCATGGCGGGGGGGCTCAAGTCGCTGGTTTTCCAACTGGCCTCGCTCACCGATGTGCACTGGTCCATGTCAGGTGAAGTGGTGCTGATGACCCTGGTGGGGGGGCTGGGCACCTTGTTTGGTCCGGTGGTGGGGGCGGCGGTGATCGTCACCATGCAAAACTACCTAGCGCAGCTGGGCGCCTGGGTCACGGTGGTGCAGGGCGCCATTTTTGTGGTGTGCGTGCTGGCCTTTCGCCGCGGCATCATCGGCGAACTGGCGAACTGGTTGAAAAAGCCCCTGTGACGGTTTTGTGTCGGGGTTGGGGTTGCCCCGTCAGCCGCATGGCGATCTCGGATTAATTCATTGGAACTCTATTTTCCATTGGGGTGGTTATAAATAATTCCAAAGAATTCATTTTGATCCCGCTTGGTGTTGTAACTTTTTGCAAATATTTTTCAATAACGTGTACACCGATCTTGCATGACGGGCGTTGTAGGTGCATCTCAACGCTTCTTTCATGACATGAGCAAAGCCAACACCTCCAAGTCTGTCACCCAGACCACTCTGGATCGTTGCTTCCGGTATGTGTCGTCAGAGTCCCCCCAGTTGCGTGCCACGTTTGATCGGCTGAGAGTCCAACTCGCGCAGGACGCCGAACAGCGCAGCCGCCCGGTTGCCCGGATTTATTCGGGGTTGCGTGCCGTCAAGGCCTGAGCCCAGCTCACCAACACGCCCCACAACACCCACCTCATCCATCAGGCCCCGTCAGGGGCCTTTTTCATGGGCATCCAGAGCCTCACGGTCCTACAGAGCCACACGGCCCTGCAGGATCTCATGGTTCAGCGGCAACCGTTGCCCCCGGAGGTGGCGACGTCAGCGTGTCGCCCAGACCCGGCACAGAGGCATTACTCGATGGCCGAGGTCGATTTGAGTTGTTCGCGCAAGACAAATTTCTGAATCTTGCCGGTCGAGGTTTTGGGCAGCACGCCAAACACGATGCGCTTGGGCACCTTGAAGCGAGCCAGCAGCCCTCGACAGAACTCGATCAGATCGGCTTCGTTGACCTGACCCTGGGGCTTGAGCTCCACAAAGCCGCAGGGCACCTCGCCCCATTTCGGATCGGGCATGGCCACCACGGCCGCCAGCATCACCGCCGGGTGACGACACAGGGCGTCCTCCACTTCAATGGAGGAGATGTTCTCTCCACCTGAAATGATGACGTCCTTGCTGCGGTCGCGGATTTTCACGTAGCCGTCCGGATACATCACGGCCAGGTCGCCGGTGTGGAACCAACCGCCCTGAAAGGCTTCCTGGGTGGCGTGCGGATTTTTGAGGTACCCCTTCATCACAATGTTGCCCCGAAAGAATATTTCGCCCAGGGTTTCACCGTCGGCCGGCACAGCTTGCAGCGTTTCAGGATTGAGCACCGTCACCGCTTGCTGCAGCGGATAGGCCACGCCCTGTCGCCCGTTCAGTCGGGCGCGTTCGGGCAAGTCGAGGTCGGCCCATTCGGGTTGCTTGGCACACACGGCGGCGGGCCCGTACACCTCGGTGAGTCCGTACACGTGGGTGAGGGTGATGCCAGCGGCCTCGCAGCCTTCAATCACGGCCGCGGGGGGCGCCGCACCGGCGATCAGCCCCTTGACGTTGTGCGTGATGCCATCACGCAATTCCTGCGGCGCGTTGATCAGCATGCTGTACACGATGGGCGCTCCGCACAGGTGGGTGATGTGGTGCTCGCGAATCAGCGGGAAGATGAGCGCGGGGTCCACCCGCCGCAGGCACACACTGGTGCCGGCAATGAGCGCCATGGTCCAGGGAAAGCACCACCCGTTGCAGTGAAACATGGGCAGGGTCCACAGGTAGATGGCGTGGTGCGGGAGCTCCCAGGTGATGACGTTGCTGGCGGCGTTGAGGTACGCGCCCCGGTGATGCGTCACCACGCCCTTGGGGTTGCCGGTGGTGCCCGAGGTGTAGTTGAGGGCAATCGCGTTCCACTCATCGCTGGGCAAGGCCCAGGCGTGCTGCGGGTCCCCTGTGGCCAGAAACTGCTCGTAGCTCAAGTCGCCCAGCGACTGTCCCGCTGGTGCTTCTTCGTCTTCCACCTCGATCACCAGCGGACGCCGTGCCCCCAGTTGGGCCAAAGCCCCCTCGACCACGCTGGCAAACTCACGGTCGGTGAGCAACACCTTGGCCTCGCCGTGCTCCAGCATGAAGGCGATGGCCTGGGCGTCCAGCCGTGTGTTGAGCGTGTTGAGCACGGCCCCGGTCATGGGCACACCAAAGTGGGCTTCAAACATC